>CASEWR010000001.1 GCA_949291675.1 uncultured Desulfovibrio sp.
CTCGTCGCTGATGGCCGCACTGCGCCTGTCCTGCCAGACAATGGCATTGCACAAGGGCGCGCCTGTGCGCTTGTCCCAGACAATGGTTGTCTCGCGTTGATTGGTAATGCCAAGGGCGGCAATGTCCTCCACGGCAACACCGGACTCGCGCACGCAGGTCTGCGCCACTGCCAGCTGGCTGTCAAAGATTTCGTTGGGGTTGTGCTCCACCCAGCCAGGCTTCGGGTACACCTGGGTGAACTCCTGCTGGGCTATCTTCACAATGGATCCTGCCTGATCGAAGAGAATGGCCCTGGAGCTGGTTGTTCCCTGGTCCAGAGCAAGAATATAGCGCTTCATATACCCCCCCGCTGCAGCCTGCAGAGGCCTCTCGTCCTGCGGCTCGCACTTTGTGACAGTTTGGTGAAAAGTGCTCAGCTTTTGTGCGTCTTGTCAATTGCCCCGGCTGTCACAGCACCAGGCCCTGCGGGGGAGATTTCGCAGGATGCGCCCGAATATGGCCACTTTCGGGCAAAAAAAGAGATCCGGCAAAAGGTCGTTCTTTCTGCCGGATCCCTGCTGCAGCCTGCAGGCTGCACATGTCTGAAACGTTACACCTGCATGGCATCAAGCTGTGCCTTGGCGTCTGCTGCTTCCTGTTCCAGGGCAGCCTGGCGGGGCTTGTCGATGGCAAGGGCGCCTGCCAGAGCGTCGAGGTAGCCGCGTTCCATGAAGTGATCGATGTCGAGCACCAGGCAGGACAGGCGGTAGAGGTCCTCACGCTGTTCCTGGGACTGCATCTGGGAAGCCATGAGATCCAGGTTCAGGGGCTCCTTCACCAGCTGGTCCACCAGGGCCTGGGAATCGCGGCCGGGCAGGAACTGCTGCGTCAGCTTGCCGATGCGCTCCTGCTCTGCAGCGTCAATGTGGCCGTCAGCGCGTGCGGCATAGACCATGGCTCTGAGCATGAGCATGGCAGCGGGATCCTCTGCTGCTGCAGGCAAAGACTGGGGAGCAACCTGCAGTGCCGGAGTTTCAGCCTGCTGCTGGCCTTCCTTGTTGGCAGACCACTTCTTGTAGAAGTTCCAGGCAAGGGCGCCTGCGCCCACTACGGCTGCGGTCTTGACCACATCCTTGGGCAGCATTGCGCCAAGCAGGGCTACAATGGAGCCTGCGCCAAGCACTGTGCCGGCGTTTTTGGGAAGGTTGCTGCTGACTGTCCCGGCAGCTTCCTTAGCTTTTGCGCCAAGGTCCTGGACAGACTGGGGAATATTCTTGCTGACCTGGCCGGCCATATCCATGGCCTTGCCGGAGAGAGACTGCAGAGTAGAGCTGAAGCTGTCAGATTTCAAAATGCTGAAAATGGACATGTGAACCTCACAAAAGAAAGTTGGGGCTGGCAGCCCGGGGAAAGGACCCTTCAGGTCTGATCGGAACACCCGCCCTGTTGCGGCAGCCCCGGATTTCCCCGTCTTGGTGAAGATAGGTCCGCCTGCACAAATTTCAACTGTATACAAAGTGAACACATGCTTTTCTGTCTTTTCTCCGAGCAGAAGATGCGGGTGACAGACTGTATCTTATGCGTATTTTACACGACAACGATAAAATTTTTCTCTATATTTATTTTATTACCTTACAAAACTTTTCCTTTGCACGCACTGTTTCTTCTTTCACTATCTTTTTCAAGCTATGAACCTTTCTGTTCATGCTTTGTACAGAAAAGATAAAGAAAAGAAACAGCAGCATGCCTTTGCCGTCTTTCACAGGCTTCCACAGGCTTCCCGCCTTCCGCCGCCACCCGTCAGCCGTCTCGCCGTCTTCTCTCAAGCCTTCTCTGCGCACCTTCCGGCCAGGGCGCGCAGACAGCCCGCAGACAGCGGGCAGGCAGCGGGAAGACCAGGGCATTTGACGAAGGTCCGCTCCTGCCCTAGAAAGCCTCACACACAGTTTCCGTACAGGCAGGCGTACAGGGGAACAGGCACTTCCCAGGCTGCTTCCTGAGCTGAGCCATCAGGATGTCCGAATGCGTTCCTGACCTGTCCTGCGCGGAACAGATGGAGGTTGCATGCACTATCCCCCCTTCCTTGCCTCGGAATATCCCGCCACTGCCCCTGAAAAGGCCGGCTTTCACATCATTCCTGTCCCGCTTGAGCGCACAGTGTCCTATGGTGCCGGCACCTGCAATGGCCCGGCAGCCATTCTGGAAGCCTCGCAGCAGCTTGAAGCCTGGGACGGCATCTCCGCACCCGGCGAACTGGGCTTCTACACCCATGAGCCCATCAACTGCGACCAGCCCCTGGAGCAGGTCTTTGCAGACACCATGCAGGCTGTGCATAAGGCCCTGTCCTGCAAGGCCATCCCTGTGACCCTGGGCGGAGAGCACACAGTGAGCTACGCGCCCATCAAGGCCCTGTACGATGCCGGTCATCGCTTCGGCATCCTGCACTTTGATGCCCATGCTGATTTGCGCGCCATCTATGAGGAAGATCGCTTCAGCCATGCCTGCGTGCTGCGTCGCGTGGTGGAGGATACCGGCCTTGCCCTGGTGCAGTTCGGCACCCGTGACTACTGCAGGGAAGAGGCCGCCTTCCGGGCAGAAGCTGGCATCACTGCCTATGACGGGCCTGTCCTGGCAGCATCCTGGCTGCCCGACACCCCCCTGCCCGCAGACTTTCCCCATGAGGTCTATGTGACCTTTGACGTGGACGGCTTTGACTGTTCCCTCATGCCTGCAACAGGCACACCCTCTCCGGGCGGCCTGTTCTGGCATCAGGCCATGCACATTCTCGGGACCTGTCTGGCAGGCAGAACCCTCATCGGCTTTGACGTGGTGGAGCTTGCACCCATAGCCGACCTGCATCACGCCGACTTCACCACCGCCAGGCTGGTGCACATGCTCATGGGTATGGCCCAGCGCAGCAGAGCCTGAGCCAGAATCTGAGTCCGGACCTGAGCACGGACCTGAGCCTGATCAGGTCCGGCAAGACAACGCACACGGGGCAGCCTCTTCGCTTCAGGAAGGGGCTGCCCCGTTGTCACTGGAAGGTCTGCCTGGGGTTCTGTTTGCCGGAAGTTCTGCCTGCTGAACGCTCTGTCTGAAGGCTGCGACACAGTCTCTGCGCACTGCCGTGCCAGACCGTGCCATGCCCCTGTCAGTCCCTGGCCTGGGGGGCAGCCTGCTGGTGCAGAAGCTCCACAATCTCCTCGTCGCTCACAACGCGCACGACTTTTGCGGGAACGCCGCAGGCAAGGGCATTGTCGGGAATGTCCCTGGTCACCACGCTGCCGGCACCGATAATGGCACCGCGACCAATGCTAACGCCCTTGAGGATGATGCTGTTCATGCCAATCCAGGCATAGTCGCCAATGGTAACGGGCTTGTCGCGCTCCATACCTGGCTTGCTGCTTCGTGTCTCTGCAGGCCAGGGGGCATGGAAATCGCTGTCCACTATGACGACATTGGGGGCAAGCAGGACCTGTTTGCCAAGGGTAATGGAGGTGGAGCGGCAGGTAATGGAAGAGCCCGAGAGCTCGCAGCCCTCACCAAGAAGAATCTCTGCCTTCGGGCCGAAGGTGCGCAGGCGCACGGGATGGGCAAGGGCTGCAGCCGTGGCCCTGCGCCAGGAAGAAATGAAGTGCACGCCATCAGCAATGGCAATGCGGCTGCCAGGCCAGCGCATCAGGCCCACAGGGCCATGGGCACTGACGTTTGGGCCAAGCTCGATGCCAAGGAGGGCAGCCTTGAGGCGCAGGCGCAACGTCCCTGTCACAGCACCCCATCTGCGCATGACTTCCAGGGAAAGATAGCTTGCCACATTGGGGAAGGTGAGGCCGCGCTCAAGAGCCTTTTTCCAGAAACCTGTCATCGTCCACGCCTCCTGTTCCCTTAGCCGGCCACGCTCTTGTCTGCGCTTGCGGCTTCGTCCTGTGCGCTCAGGGCACTGTCCCCGGCAAGCTGATGCCTGATACGGCACACGCCGCAGATCTCCTCACCTGAGGTGGGATAGCCGCACTCGGCACAGTCATGGAGAGGATTGCCCCTGTCCTGGTCAAGGCCTTCAAAGCCCCTGCGGCCGCGGTGAATGAAGCCCTGGTAGAAGTCGAGCTTGCGGCCGGGCATGGCGTATTCCAGGCGCTGCAGCACGCCCTTGAGGGTGGTGAAGCTGGCACCGGGGCTGTAGGGACAGGGGGCAATGTGCGGCTCAATGCCGGTGAGATAGGCGTAGTTGGCAGTCTCGAACTCGGTGAGGCGCCAGAGGGGCTTGATCTTGCGCACAAACTTGCCTGAGGCAGGCAGCAGGGGCCCGTCACAGGAAAGATAGGAGATGTCCCAGCGCAAGGTATTGCTGAAGAGGCGGGCCACCTCGTCATCGAGATTGTGGCCTGTGGCAAGGACAGTATAGCCCTCTTCCATGGCCACTCTGTTGAAGTAGTGACGCTTGATCTTGCCGCAGACAGAACAGACCGGGCGCTTGAGCGCTGCCTTCACGTGAGGGATGGCCAGGCCTTCCTTTGCCATCTCGCAGATGTGCAGCTTGAGGCCGCGCTGCGCGCAGAAGCTCTCCACTGTGGCCCTGGCTGATTCCGAGGACTTCGGTATGGCCAGGTCAATGAAAAGGCCCGTGGCATCATAGCCCTGCCTGGTCAGCTCGTAGAGCAGGGACAGGCTGTCCTTGCCGCCGGACACGGCCACAAGGATTCTGTCCTCCTTTGTGCACAGATGCTCCTGCTCAATGCCGCGCTGCACCTGGCGGGCAAAGAAGTTCAGAAAGCAGTCACGACAGAAGGCGGCATTGTGTGCACGCAGCTTGACCACTGCCTCACGCTTGCAAATCTTGCACTTCACGGCACTCCCCCGGGCCTTTTGCCCTGCAGACAGTTGCTGCCGCCTCCCTGTGCGCCAGGGAAAGCGGCAGCAGTCCTTTTCCCCCTTGCGGGGCAACAAGAATATTCCTGGGTTCCCTGCGGACTAGTCGGCAAGGAAGATTGCGCGGTCAGCCTCGGCCACACGCACAAGATCGCGCCTGACCAGCTCTTCGGCAATCTGCACTGCGTTGAGGGCTGCGCCCTTGCGGATGTTGTCTGCCACAATCCAGAGGTTGAGGCCGTTTTCAATGGACTCGTCCTCGCGGATGCGGCCCACAAAGGTCTCGTCCTGGCCTGCGCACATGATGGGCATGGGGTACATGAGCTCGCGGGGATTGTCGTAGACCCTGACGCCGGGGGCCTGGGAGAGCAGCACGCGGCAGTCCTTTGCGGACAGCTTCTTCTCTGTCTCGATATTCACGGACTCGGCATGGCCGTAGAACACGGGCACGCGGGCGCAGGTGGCAGTGACGCGGATGAGCGGGTCATGGAACATCTTCTTGGTTTCATTGACCATCTTCATCTCTTCCTTGGTATAGTCATTGTCCAGGAAGATGTCGATGTGGGGCAGGACGTTGAAGGCAATCTGGTAGGGATAGGCCTTGCATTCAATGTCCCTGGCGTTGAAGAGGTCACGCACCTGCTTCTCGAGCTCGGCAATGCCCTTCTGGCCGGTACCGGACACGGCCTGGTAGGTGGACACCACAATGCGTTTGATGCCCACTGCGTCGTAAATGGGCTTCAGTGCCACCAGCATCTGAATGGTGGAGCAGTTGGGGTTGGCAATGATGCCCTTGTGCCAGGCAAGGTCCTCGGGGTTCACTTCCGGAACCACCAGCGGGCAGCGGTCGTCCATGCGCCAGGCAGCGGAATTGTCCACCACCACGCAGCCGGCCTTTGCAGCATGAGGAGCAAACTTGAGCGACGTGGAACCGCCTGCGGAGAAGATGGCAATATCCACACCCTCAAAGCTGTCTTCCTTCAGCTCGCGCACAGTCAGCTCCTGGTCACCAAAGGTCACCGTGCTTCCTGCGCTTCTCGAAGAGGCAAAGGCCAGCACCTCGGTGGCAGGGAATGCGCGCTGATGCAGGGTGTTCAACATTTCTCTGCCCACGGCTCCCGTGGCACCACAGACCGCAACAGTCAACTTGCTCATGGTCACACAAACCGGCGCAATGGCCCCGGGCCCGAATCCGGCACGGGGGAGGAAGCGCCGCCTCCTTGTTTTTCCTTAAAAATCAAAGCTGTACTTTCTGCATTCCTTCGTTTCGGAAGGTGCAGTTTTTCTGGGGGTGCGCCCGCAGAAGCCTGCAGATGTGCAGCTTTTGCCGGCAGGACACATGGCGTCTTTGTCTTTCCGTCAGGGATGGTCAGACGCCTTGGCCGGCATACACTGGCATGCAGCGGGCAGGGCACACAAAAGTGAGCGCTTTTCTTACTCTTTTTCCGCAAAGTGCGTCAATACAAGGAGCGTGCCATTTCAGAGCAGGCTGCTTTGTTGTGCCAGCCCTGCCAGCTTGTGACACAACGCAGTCAGACACAGGCAGACAATACTGCAGGGCAGCTGGAAAAAAACACACGCTGCAGCCAGACACAAGCTGCAGGACATGCCGGACACAGCCGGATGTACGGGGATATGCGTGCCATACATGACGGCAGTGCAGGAAGATGTACGGCGCAGTGTGCCCCAATTCCCCTTTTTCGTGGAGGGACGGTGTGATGCAGGTCTGCCTGGGAATGATTCTCACTATGCCGGACTTTCCCGGACACGCGGAAAAAAGCAGCCTGTCAGCAAATCGGCTCCCGGCAGGCAATATCCTTGAAAGCACGCTCTTTCACGAGCTGTGCGTGCCTTTTTTCAGGCTCCTGGACACGCTTGTGCCTTTTTGCGTTTTTTGCCCTGCTGTGCCATAGTGAGCCCTGTTGCAGACAACAAAAAGTTTTACGGAAGACGTTCAGGCTGCAGGGTCTCTCTTTGTCCTGGCCCGTGCAGAGATGCTCTTCTCCCGAGGTTATCTATGGTCCCTACCACTGACTGTTGTGAGCTTTCTGTTCTGGATCTTGTCCCCTTCGGCCTGGCTGACCCTGTGCACAGATACTTTGCCCTGCGCCTGTCCCCGCCGAACTGGCCTGACTGGAAACCCGGACAGTTTCTCATGATCCGCCCCCATTCCTTTGGCCAGGAAATCCCCTGGGGTCGCCCCCTGGGCATCTGCCTCATCCGTCCTCAGCATCTGATCTGCTTTTTCCAGGTGGCTGGACGCGGCACTGAGCTGATGGCAAAGCTGCGCCCGCACGATCCCGTGCAGGTCTGGGGCCCCTTGGGCAACGGCTTTGCCGTGGAGCCTGACACGCCCACCCTGCTCCTTGCCGGCGGCATGGGCATTGTGCCCTTCATCGGCTACGTGGCCCAGCACCCCAAGGCCTGGAACGTGAGCATGCTCTTCGGACACAGGGACCCTCTGGAATGCTATCCCGTGGACAGCATCAACGAACACATTCCCGTGGACACCCTGCGCGAAACCGTCCCCGGGGACCTGGACAACTTCATCTTCACCCTGCAGGAACGCATCAAGGAATACGCCTCTCAGAACGGTCTCATTCTGGCCTGTGGCCCTCTGCCCTTCCTGAAGACCGTGCAGAGCTTTGCCAGAGAGTACCATGCGCGCATGCAGCTCTCCCTGGAAAACAAGATGGCCTGCGGCGTCGGCGCCTGCCTCGGCTGTGTGGTCCGCACCACAGATGCCTGGCCGGATCCCGCCCACCGCAACGCCCCTGTGCAGTGCTGCACCCAGGGCCCTGTCTTCTGGGCGGATCAGATCGAGCTTGCCTGATCCGAACTCGCCTGATTCAGGCCTGCCTGAAGCCGGACCCGAGTGACTGCGGGGCGTGCATGCCCCGTGCGCGCTCATGAGCATATATCATGAGAACAACTTTTGGAGGCGGAACAGCCCTGCTGTCCGATTTTGCCTGTGAAGCATAACAATCTTGCTGTTACCCTTGCCGGTCCGAGGCAGTCCCTGACCCTGAAGAACCCGGTCATGACCGCTTCCGGCACCTTTGGCTACGGAACGGAATTTGCCAGATTCGGAGACCTCACCACCCTTGGCGGCATCATTGTCAAGGGCATCTCCTTAAAGCCCAGACACGGCAACCACTGCCCGCGCATTGCCGAGACACCCTGCGGCATGCTCAATTCCATCGGCCTGCAAAACGACGGTCTGGAAGTCTTCCGCGAGCACAAGCTGCCTGCCCTTCCCTGGAAGGAAGTGCCCATTATCGTCAACATGTACGCCACCTCTGCCGAGGAGTTCGGGGAACTTGCCGCAGAGCTCAATGCCCTGGAAGGCGTTGCTGCTCTGGAAGTGAACATCTCCTGCCCCAACGTGAAGGAAGGCGGCTCCATCTTTGGTGCAGACCCTGCCCAGGCAGCACGGGTGACCAGGGCTGTGCGCCAGCACGCACCCGACAAGCCCGTCATCATCAAGCTCTCTCCCAATGTGACCAACATTGGCGAGATTGCCCACAGCGTGGAAGATGCCGGTGCAGACATGATCTCCTGCATCAACACCCTCATCGGCATGAGCGTTGATCTGCGCTCGCGCAGGCCCCGCCTGGCCAACATCGTCGGCGGCCTCTCCGGCCCCTGCATCAAGCCCGTGGCCCTGCGCTGCGTGTGGCAGGTGGCCAATGCGGTCAACATCCCTGTCATCGGCATAGGCGGCATCTGCACTGCAGAAGATGTGCTGGAATTCCTCCTGGTGGGCGCAAGTGCCGTGCAGATCGGCACTGCCACCTTCATGCGTCCTGACGCTGCCTTCCACATTGTGGAAGAGCTGCCAAAGGCCATGGAAAAGTACGGCATCCGCCACATTGACGACATCCGGGGCATGCTCACCCTCGGCTGATGCAAAAGGGTCCGGCACACAGCGCAACGCTCATGCCGGGCAGACAGAGGGACATGAGCATGAGCCAGGTCCATATCGTACCAGTCCGCACCCCCGAACAGCTCGACATCTTTGTCTCCCTTCCCTGGGCAGTCTACACAGACAGTCCTCTGTGGGTTGCGCCCATCAAAAAGGAAGACAAGGCCCTGCTCAGCCCCGGCTCCCATCCCTTCTGGGAGACCGCCAGGCGCGAGCTATTCCTTGCCATGCGCGACACTACCCCTGTCGGGCGCATTGCCGCCATTGTGGATGACAAGTCCAATGCCTACTGGCAGGAGTCCTGCGGCACCTTCGGCTTTTTCGAGTGTCTGCCGGACAATGAGGCAGCCATGGCCCTGTTGCGCGCTGCTGCCGACTGGCTGAAGGGACAGGGCATGGACTTCATGCGCGGCCCCCTGAACCCCTCCACAAACTATACCTGCGGCCTTTTAGTTGAAGGCTTTGACGTGCCCCCGGGGCTGATGATGCCCTGGAACCCGCCCTATTATGTGGAGATGTTCAACAGATTCTGCCTGCGCAAGGAACAGGACCTTTTAGCTTATCACATCTACAAGGACAGGCTGCACATAGCCCCCTGGCTTGAGGCGGAACTTGCCAGGCTCAAGGAAAAGGGCGACTTCACCTGCCGCAGGTCCACAAAGAAGACCCTGGCAGAGGACGTGGCCACCATGCTGCAGATCTACGGGGAGTCCTGGGCAAAGAACTTTGCCTTCTCGCCCCTCTCCGAAAACGAGTCCAAAGCCCTGGTCAAAGAGCTGGTCTCCTTCCTGGACCCGCGCTTCTTTGTGCTCTTTTTCCATAATGATGAGCCTGCGGGCGGCATGGTCGCCCTGCCCAACTTCAATCCCCTGCTCCAGCGCGCCAACGGCAAAATGGGCATCACAACCCTCTGGCACTACCTCATGACCAGAAAGGAGCGGCGCGAGAGCTACCGCATCATGCTCTTCGGCATACGGGAGAAGTTCCGCCTGCTCGGCCTGCCCCTGCTGCTCTTTGACTACATGCTCAGCCAGGCCAAGGCCCAGCCGGACTTCAAGTTTGTGGAAGGCTCCTGGGTGCTGGAAGACAATGCCGCTGTGGATGACCTTATTGAAGACTTTGGCGGCGAAGCCTGCAAGCGCTACAGACTCTATCGCAAGGACCTCTGCTGAAAGATCTCGGCTGAAGGTCCGCAGCTGAAGGCTGGCAGCGGAAAGCTGGCAGCAGAAAGCTCGCAACTGAACAGGGAAGGACGTTACGTGGACTTTGATCTTGTGCGCAACAAGCGCGTTCTTGTCACCGGCGGCACGGGCTTTGTGGGCAGCCGGGTGGTGCCATTGCTGATCCGCGCAGGGGCTCAGGTGACCCTGCTGTGCAGAAAGACCTCGCACACGGAGAACTACCCCTCCTCGGTGCGGGTGCTGCGCACGGATTTGCGCACAAGCCAGGACTTTCTCCCGGCCCTGTGCGAGTGCGACATCTTCATCCATATGGCGGCCCTGCTCTTTGGCCTGGGCTGGCAGGACTATTTGCGCGCCAACTGCGGTGCTGCCGAGAACCTGGCCTCCATGCTGCGCGCTGCAGGTGACAGGGGCCCGGAAAAGGTCATCCTTGTCTCCTCCCTGGCTGCCGCAGGCCCCTGCGACAGCAATGAGGGCCGCGTGGAGACCCAGCCCTGCGAGCCTGTTTCAGCCTATGGCTGGTCCAAGGTCATTACGGAAAACATCTTCAAGGCCGCAGCCGGAGACCGCCTGGTCATCCTGCGTCCGCCCATCATCTACGGCTCAGGGGACAGAGGCCTTCTGCCTGTGTACCGCGGCCTGGCAAAGGGTGTGGGCGCAGTGCCAGGCCTTGGCAGACGTTTCCCTGTGTCCATCCTCCATGTGGACGACATGGCCCAGGCAGTCTTTCTGGCCTGCTCGGACAAGGCCCATGGTATCTACCATCTGAGTGACGGTGATGTGTGGAGCATGGCTGAGTTCTACCAGGCTGCAGCCAGCGAGCTCGGGGTCAGGGCACACATCTTCCACCTGCCTTTGTGGTTCATGGGGCTGACGGCCTTTGCCTCCACAGCCTTTGCCCGTCTGCTGCATGCCTCCATTGCCGCAGGCTGCAGAGCACCCAACTGGAACCTGGACAAGTACCGCGAGTCCTGCCAGTGCGGCTGGGTGGCCTCCAACAAGCGCATCTGCGAAGAGCTTGATTTCAAGCCCACCCGCAACCTGCAAAGCGGCATGCAGGAGGCCATTGCCGGCTACAAGTCCTTCCACCTGCTGTAGAGGCAGTCGCACCCTGGTGCGCCCGGCGCAGCAGTGCCCTTGCCAGGACTGCAGTGCGCTTTTGATGCATTGGCGCTTTGGCGCATTGACGCATTGGCGCACCGGCAACCCCGTGCACCAGAACACCAGTCTCGGAAACCCGGCCTGCAGCTTTTCATGCCGCAGGCCTTGTTTTCCCCGGCCGCTCGTCGTACTCAGAGGCCGGCTGGTCTGATTCCGGGGTCCCTGACTCCCCAAAGACGGCTGTGGCAGTGTTGTGCAGGGCAAAAGGACAGCCCCCTTTCGCGTACTCTTCCTTTTTGCCCGTCTGCTGCAGACCTCGTACAGACAGTGCCCCTTGTGCAGCGCGCGCCGGCAGCCTGACACGTCTGCGTCTGGTCAGGAACAGCGCCTGCTGCGGCGCATCGTTTTGCACCTGAAAATCTGAATAGTGAGGCAGCGCACATCCTTTGCGTTGTATACGGCGCTGACATTGCATGAAAATCACCCTGCATGAAGTCTCCAAGGCCTTTGGTGGCAGAGACATTTTCACCAACTTCTCCCTGGACATCGAATCCGGCATGCACTTGTGTGTGTGCGGCCCCAACGGTATGGGCAAATCCACCCTGCTGCGCATGATAGCAGGTCTTGAGGTGCCGGATGCCGGTCGTGTGCTGGTGCCTGCCAGTGTGCGCCTGGGCTACGTGGAACAGGAGCTTGACGATATTTCCCTGCAGACACCCCTGCTCACCTATGTGCTGGACGTGGTGCATGACTGGAACGAGTTCTGGCTGGACTGGGAACAGGCCCAGGCAGCAGGCGACGAGGCCCGCATCAAAATGCTCATGCACAAGCAGGCAGAGCTTGAGGCCAGTGTGGGCTACAACCCAGAGCAGCGTGCCAAGACTGTGCTCTCAGGCCTCGGCTTCTCGGAAGAGAAGTGGCACCGCACCTTAGGCGAGCTCTCCGGTGGCTGGCGCGAGCGCGCCAAGCTGGCCAGGGTGCTCACTGCCGGTGCAGATGTGCTTTTGCTGGACGAACCCACCAACCATCTGGACATTGATGCCGTGGAGTGGCTGGAAGACTTTTTGAAGTCCTTCCAGGGAGTGCTGATCTTTGTTGCCCACGATCGTGTCTTCATGGACCATATGAGCACCCATGTGCTCTACCTGGGCGGGCAGAAGCCTGTGTTTCGCAAGGCAACCTACACCCAGTTCCTGCGCCTGCAGGAAGAATACGAGCTGCAGCGCGAGCGTGAGAGAAAGGCGGTGCAGGAAGATCTGCAGCGCAAGATGGCCTTTGTGGATCGCTTCCGCTACAAGGCCACCAAGGCCCGCCAGGCAGGCTCGCGTCTGAAACAGGCCAAGAAGCTGGAAAAGGAGCTGGAAGGCCTGCGTCCCGAGCCCAAACGCAAGGAGCTCAAGTTCAGCTGGCCCGAGGCACCCCATGCCGAAAAGCTCATCTACCATGCCGTGGACCTGGAGTTCCACTTCCCGGACGGCAAGTACATGTGGCCCAGGCTCAACTTCAGCGTGTATAACGGCCAGCGCGTGGCCTTTGTGGGCCATAACGGCTGCGGCAAGTCCACGCTCATCAAGCTCATGGCAGAGCGCCTGGTGCCCACCAATGGTGTGGTGCAGCAGAGCACGTCTGCACGGGTTGGCTACTATGCCCAGCATCAGATGGAGCTGTTGCGCGAGGACATGACAGTTCTTGCCTGTATGCGCAGCATGTGCGACCCGCACACCACCGAAGAAGAGCTCATGAGCGTGCTCGGGCTCTTCCTGCTTGGCCAGACCTTCTTTGACAGACAGGTTGCCAACCTCTCAGGCGGTGAAAAGTGCCGCCTTGTGCTGGCCTCGCTGTTTTTGAAGCGCTGCAACGTGCTCCTTTTGGACGAACCCACCAACCATCTGGACCTGGAAAGCCGCGAGGCCCTGGCCAGTGCCCTGCAGCACTTTGACGGCACCCTGGTCATGGTTGCCCATGACCGCTGGCTGCTGAGTGAGACAGGCTGCGAGATCTGGGCCCTGGATGACAAGGGGATTCATGAGTACGCCTCCTTTCCGGCCTATGACGAGGCCAGGCATCAGCTGCAGCTTGAGGCCGCAGCTGCCGAGAAGAAGGCAGCTGCCCCTGTGCAGGCTGCTGCCCAGGCAGGGGACTCCATTGCCGCTGTGCAGACCAAAAGCCTGAGCCGCGAGGAGCAGAAGCGTCTGCGCAGGGAACAGGCCGAGGCCCGCAATGCCCTGCACAAGAAGCTCAAGCCGTTGAAGGACAAGTACGCAAAGCTTGAGGAAGCGCTGAACAGGGCCATGGAAGAGGAGCAGGAGACAGAACAGAGGCTTGCTGACCCTGAGACCTATGCCAACAAGGAGCTCTCTACCAGCCTGCTTGCCCGCTACAACGAGGTGAAGCAGCGTACGGAAAGCCTCTTCCTGGAACTTGAGGAAACCGAGGGACAGATCAAGGCCATTGAAGCCGAGGCAAAGGCCGACTGAGGCCGGTGCAGGGGCTGACACTGCCAGGCCGGGCAAAGGGCTTTACGTACAGGGAAGGGGCAAAGACATGCGTGACATTGCAGTGGCTGCAGGCATTCTCTGGAAGGGGGAGGAGATCCTCTGCTGCCTGCGCCCGAAGGACAGGGAGCTTGGCGGCTTCTATGAATTTCCCGGCGGCAAGCTGGAAGCAGGGGAGTCCCCTGAACAGGCCCTGCGCCGCGAACTTCTGGAAGAACTTGGCGTCACAGTGCTTGCCGTACGGCTGCACCAGCGCCTGCGCCATGTCTATGCGGACAGGGACCTGGCTGTGACCCTGTACTTTTTCCATGTGACGGACTTTGCCGGCGAGCCCCGAAGTCTGGATAGCCAGACACTGCGCTGGGTCCGCTATGACAGGGCTGCCGGGCTTGCCTTTCTGCCTGCAGACAAAGACCTTGTGGCCAGTCTGGTCCCGCCCTGCCCGCCCAGCACATCCTGCCCGCCCTGCACATCCTGCCCCTCTTCACCCTGCCCGCACAGCCGCACAACTTCCTGAGACTTCCCCAAAGCGACACAGTCGCATTTTCTGTTTCTGCCCCTGGCAGAGCCCTGCCTGACACTGCTGCCTGATCCGGAGCCCTGCCCCAGTCTGCAAGAGGACCATACCATGTCATTTCGTGAGAGACGCAACCGCCTGCGCGAGCTGCTCGCCCAGCGCTGCCTGGATGCTCTGGTTGTGAGCAATCCGAGCAACCGCTTCTACCTCTCGGGCTTTGAACTGCATGATGTTCAGTTCAATGAAAGCTCCGGGACGTTAGTGATCTGCCGTTCCGGCAGAGATTACCTGCTTACGGACAGCCGCTATGAAGAGGCTGCCGGGGCTTTGTGGAATGGCAGTGAAGAAGAACTGGTCATCTACAGGCGCAATTACATTGACTGCCTGAACACCATTCTTGGCAAGTGCGGCTCGCGCATCGGCTTTGAGTCCAGATGCGTCACTGCCTGGCAGGCAGCACACATGAAGAGCCTGCGCTGTCTGGAGGCCTGCAACGGCCTGGTGGAGAAGCTGCGCGTGCACAAGGATGCCGACGAAGTGGCTGCCCTGAAAAAGTCCTTTGCCCTGAACCATGCCATGCTCAACTGGGTGCCTGGCGTGCTTGAAGAAGGCATGACAGAGAAGGAACTGGCCTGGAAGATCGAGTGCTATTTCCGCGAGCACGGCGCCAGCGAGCTGGCCTTCCCCAGCATTGTGGCCTTTGGCGGCAATGCTGCCCTGCCCCATGCCATTCCCTCTGACAAAAAGCTCACTGCCAATACCGGTGTGCTGCTGGACGTGGGCTGCAGGGTGGACAGCTACTGCTCTGACCAGACCCGCTCCTTCTGGTTCGGTGACAGGGAGAGCGACTTCTTCTGCCTTACCAGAGACCTGGTGGCCAAAGCCCAGGAAGCGGTGCTTCGCCACATGGAGCCGGGGCTGCCCCTGTCCGAGCTTGCCTGGAAGGCCCAGCACATCTTCGAGGATGCCGGGGTGGCCTCGCACTTCACCCATGGCCTCGGCCATGGTGTGGGGCTTGACACCCATGAGCCGCCCTCCTTCAGCATCCATTCCCAGGGCACTCTCGAGCCCGGCATGACTGTCACTGTGGAGCCAGGTCTCTACTACCCTGACAAACTGGGCATACGCCTGGAAGTCACGGTGCTGGTGGAAGAAGACGGCGTCCTTGTTCTCTAGGGGCACGCATATGAGTACTCAGGACAGGAATGACATGACCCGTCTCTTTCTCATTGGTCCGAGAGGATGCGGCAAGACCAGCATTGGCATCATGCTGGCCCGTCAGCTTGGTGCTGGCTTCTGGGACACGGATCTTGTGCTTGGCGAAATGCTTGGCGAGAGCATTGCCAGCTTTGTGGCCAGGGAGGGCTGGGACCGCTTTCGCGATGTGGAGCACAAGGCCCTGTGCACAGCCATTGAGGCTGGAGAAGACGTCACCCCGGGCCCTGATGGCAGAAGGTATGCCGTCGTCTCCACAGGCGGAGGCATTGTCCTGCGCGCAGAGAACAGAGCGCTGCTGCAGGAAAAGGGGCAGACCATCTACCTGGAGGTACCAGCGCCTGTGCTGGCCAGACGTCTGGAACGAAATCCCGGCTCAGCCCAGCGCCCCTCCCTTACCGGCAAGGGCATCCTGGAAGAGATAGCTGACGTGCTGGCAGCACGTGAGGCGCTGTATCGCGGATCAGCTCGTTACGTCCTTGATGCCGACCGCCGTCCCGAGGATATCTGCGCGACCATAGTGAACCTGGTCAGAGGAGCCGGACAATGATTGTACAATCAGTCAATATGCCGGAATACGGCCACTTTCAGGTCTGCCAGCTGCCTCTGGCACAAGGGGCGTGAAAATAATCACATTACAGAAATGCAGCATATACAGAGAAGCTGCTGCTGTTCCAAAATACGCATCAAAGCCTGCGGAATGAACGTCTGTTTCCGCAGGCTTTGTCAGTGTATACAAGGCATTGTCACACGATATCCCTCCTTCTCCTGCCTGTGCGGCAAGGGGAGACACAGGCTGTCCACAGGGAACAGACACTGTAGTTTGCCGGGAAAGGCAATGCACTTCTCCCAGACCAGGCAGGATTCTGGCGTAAAAATGTCATGTCTGGCAATGTTATTTTGTTGAACCCTGTTCTTTTTGTGTCAATATACAGTTAAAGTGCATACGGTCACGAAAATGTAACCCGGCGCGCCCGCATCGTCGTCCAGGACAGGGGCTTTTCAGAAATGACAGCACTTTACTGCGTAATGACAGACTGTTACAGAAAGCATGTGTTCCAACATATCGGGATAGGTGCAGAAAGTGAAAAAAATCCTTACAACTTGCACAGTCTGTTTCAAGAACTCATTGACATGAAAAGATGCGTCTAGTATAACTTCAAATTAACGTAATGCCCGCCAATCTTTTCCAGATGGAGGATGGAACGTGCTGGATCTCAACATAACATTGCTTTTTCAGCTGGTGAACTTCCTGGTCACCATCGTCGTTCTCAACTATCTGCTCATCAAACCTCTGCGCAAGATCATTGCGGACAGAAAGGCCATGATGGCAGAGCTCGGGAGCGATGCCGAGGGCTTTGAGGAAAAAGCCCAAAGCAGCCTGGCCGACTACGAAGCTCAGCTGGTAAAGGCACGTCAGGATGCTGCTGCCAACCGCGAGGAAGGACGCAATGCCGGCCTTAAGGAACAGCAGGCTGTTCTTGACGAGGCGCAGCAGCAAGCTCAGGGCATCCTTGGTGCCGCCCGCACCCAGCTCAATGCCGAAGCTGAAAGTTCTCTCAAGGAACTGCGTGGCAAAATCGAGGGCTTCTCTCAGCAGCTCGCCGCTCGCGTTCTCAATGGTTAACCGGGCCATGAGCGAGTCTGACCATAACAGGAGGTGGGATGCATTGAGGAAGAAACTAGTGTTTACAGCCATGCTGGCTGCAGGGGGCCTTGCCGTAAGCCTCCTTGCGGCTGACCCTGCCATGGCCGCGGAAGAAGGGCATGCTCTCCCCTGGGGAGACTTTGCCTGGCGCGTGGTCAACATCGTGGTCTTTGTGGCTATTCTGTGGCACTTCGTCGGCAAGCTGTGCGTCAACTACTTCAGGGGACGCAGGCAGGGCATCAGAGACGGCATTGACGATCTGACCGCCCGCCGCGAAAAGGCTCAGGAAAATCTGGCCGAAATCGAGAAGCGCATTGCCAATCTCGAGGAAGAACGCGAGGCTATTCTGGCAGAAAGCAAGGCTCAGGCTGAAGCCCTCAAGGAAGACATCATTGCCAAGGCCAGGGTTCAGGCCGAGCAGATCGTTGCCATGGCCAGAGTCTCTGCTGAAAGCGAGGCCCAGTCCATGCTGCAGCAGATGCGCGCCACCATCGCCGACGAGCTCATTGATGCCACACAAAAGCACCTTGAGAAGTCTCTGAACAAGAGCAAACATGAAAAGCTCATTGAAAACTCGCTGAAAAAGGTGGTGCTGCAATGAACGATACGCGTATTGTCCGTCGCTATGCCAGCGCTGTCTTCAAGGTGAGCATGCAGGAAGGCGGGGATGCCATTGCCAGACGCGGTGCCTGGTTCGTGCAGCTGAAAGATCTGCTCGATCAGAATCCTGACCTGGATAATGTCTTCAAAAGCCCCATCTTTTCCGTTGCCGAGAAGAAGAAGGTTCTTGCCGACATTCTCGACAAAATTGGGTGCGATGCCACCACGCGGAACTTCTGCTATCTGCTTGCAGACAAGGAGCGCCTGCCCTGGTATCGTAGCATCGTCCTGGCCTACACCAATCTGCTTGACAAGGCTCAGGGCATCATCCGCGGTACGCTAACGACCGCCGTTCCTCTGACACAGGCCCGCCAGAAGGCTGTGCGTGAGGAACTCGAACAAAAGGCCGGTGCAGCACTGGAACTCACCTTTGATGTGGATCCTGCCATCCTGGGCGGAGTCGTCCTTAAGGTGGGCGATCGAATCCTGGATTCGAGCCTGCGTGCACAGTTGGAGATCCTGAGGAGTACGCTCAAGAGGGGTAATTAACACATGCAGATTAAAGCAGACGAAATCAGCAAAATCATCGAAGATGAAATCCAAAACTACGACCAGCGCGTCGAAATGAGCGAAACCGGCACGGTTCTCTACGTCGGTGACGGTATTGCCCGCGTGTATGGCGTGGAAAACGCCATGGCCATGGAACTGCTGGAATTCCCCGGCGGCGTCATGGGCATGGTTCTGAACCTGGAAGAAGACAACGTCGGTGTCGCCCTGCTCGGCCCTGACACAGGGATCAAGGAAGGCGACACGGTCAAGCGTACCGGCAAAATCTTCTCCGTGCCCGTTGGCGAAGCCATCATGGGCCGTGTGCTCAACCCCCTTGGTCAGCCCATTGACGGCCTCGGACCGGTTGACACCACCGAAGTGCGTGAAGTGGAAATCAAGGCCCCCGGCATCATCGCCCGCAAGAGCGTGTGTGAGCCCATGCCGACCGGCCTCAAGGCCATTGACGCCATGACCCCCATCGGCCGCGGCCAGCGCGAACTCATCATCGGTGACCGCCAGACCGGCAAGACCGCAGTGTGCATCGACGCCATTCTTGCTCAGAAGAATACGGACATCCACTGTTTCTACGTTGCCATCGGCCAGAAAAAGGCCAACGTGGCCCTGGTTGCCGACACCCTGCGCAAGTACGGTGCCATGGAGTACACCACCATCATTTCCTCCACGGCTTCCGAACCAGCTCCTCTGCAGTACATTGCCGCCTACACCGGCTGCACCATGGCAGAGTACTATCGCGACAAGGGTCAGCACGCCCTCATCATCTACGATGACCTTTCCAAGCAGGCCGTTGCCTACAGACAGATGTCCCTGCTGCTGCGCCGTCCTCCCGGACGTGAAGCATTCCCCGGCGACGTCTTCTACCTGCACAGCCGCCTGCTCGAGCGCGCAGCCAAGATGAATGACGAACTTGGCGGCGGCTCCCTCACCGCTCTGCCCATCATTGAAACCCAGGCAGGCGACGTGTCCGCCTACATCCCGACCAACGTTATTTCCATTACCGACGGTCAGGTGTACCTCGAACCCAACCTCTTCAACGCCGGTGTGCGTCCCGCCATCAACGTTGGTCTGTCCGTCTCCCGTGTGGGTGGCGCAGCTCAGATCAAGGCCATGAAACAGGTTGCCGGTACCATGCGTCTCGACCTTGCCCAGTACCGTGAACTCGCTGCCTTCGCACAGTTCGGTTCTGACCTCGACAAGGCCACCAAGGCCAAGCTCGAGCGTGGCGCCCGCCTTGTGGAACTGCTCAAGCAGCCCCAGTATCAGCCCATGCCTGCCCACGAACAGGTTGCTTCCATCTACGCCGCCACAAACGGCTACATGGACGACGTGGCCGTGGAGAATGTGAGAGACTTCGAAGCCAAGTTCCTCACCTATATGCGTGACACCAAGAATGATGTCCTTGAAGCCATCAGGGACAAGAAGGTTCTGGACGACGAACTCAAATCCAGCCTCAACAGTGCCATAGAGTCTTTCAAGCAGGGCTATACAGCCTAATTAAGGAGGTGTCATGCCCTCTCTGAAAGATGTTAAAATGAAAATCGCAGGTGTCGGAAAGACCCAGCAGATTACGAAGGCCATGAACATGGTGGCCTCCGCCAAGCTGCGCGGCGCACAAAGCCGCATTGAGCGTTTCCGGCCCTTCGCAGCCAAATACAAGGCGGTCCTCACCGAGCTGGCAGGCAAGGTGGAAGGTGACGCCCATCCTCTGCTCAAGGTGCACAAGGAACGCAAGACCTGCGCTGTGCTTGTGATTACTTCCGACAGAGGACTGTGCGGCAGCTTCAATGCCTCCATCATCGACATGGCCAGCCGCATCATCCGCGAAAAGCAGAGCCAGGGTATCAGGGTCAAGGCCATCTGCGTCGGCCGCAAGGGCCGTGATGCTCTGCGTCGCATGCCTGATGTGGAGATGCTGGACAGCTATGGTGACCGCATGGGCAGTCTGGATTTTGCGCTGGCAAGCAGTGTGGCCCAGACCGTGATTCACGGCTACGAGACCGGCGAAGTGGATGAAGCGTACATGGTGTACGGAGAATTTGTCTCCATGGGCCATCAGCCCCCGCGTACCATCCAGCTTCTGCCCTTCGAGAAGCCGCAGGCTGAAGAGGCAGACGCAACCGGAGCCCCCGAAGGCCCGCATTGCGAATACCTCTATGAACCCGCTGAGGAAGAGCTGCTCGGAGTCATCCTGCCGCAGTACCTCAAGGTTCAGACGTACAGGGGAATGCTGGACACATCGGCCAGCGAACACGCAGCCCGTATGGCAGCCATGGACAATGCCACACGCAACTGCACAGATCTTATCAACTCGCTGACTTTGCTGTTTAACAAGACAAGGCAGGCTTCCATCACCAGTGAGCTCATCGACATCGTCGGTGGAGCGGAAGCGCAGAATGGGTAAGGAGCCAACATGGAAGAAAAAAATATCGGCAAAATCGTCCAGGTCATCGGCGCTGTGGTGGACGTGGAGTTCGAAAGCGGCAAGCTTCCCTCCATCTTCACAGCACTGGAGATCAAAAACACCAACAATGTAAACGCCCCGGACCTCGTCTGCGAAGTTGCCCAGCATCTGGGTGACAACATCGTCCGTACCATCGCCATGGATGCTACGGAAGGACTTGTCCGCGGTATGGAAGTGGTCGACACCGGCCATCCCATCATGGTGCCTGTGGGCAAAGCCTCCGTCAGCCGCATCATGAACGTGCTTGGCCGCCCTGTGGACGAACTCGGCCCCATCAATGCCGAGAAGTACTATCCCATCCACAGGCCTGCTCCCGAATTCACGGAGCAGAACACCAAGGTCGAACTGCTTGAAACCGGCATCAAGGTCGTGGACCTTCTCGTTCCCTTCCCCAAGGGCGGCAAGATGGGCCTCTTCGGCGGCGCCGGCGTGGGCAAGACCGTTATCCTCATGGAAATGATCAACAACATCGCCAAGGCCCACGGTGGTAACTCCGTGTTCGCCGGTGTTGGTGAGCGTACCCGTGAAGGTAACGACATGTACCACGAACTGAAGGAAGCAGGCGTTCTGGAGCGTTCCACGCTTGTCTACGGCCAGATGAACGAGCCTCCGGGAGCACGTGCACGTGTGGCCCTGACCGCTCTGGCCTGCGCGGAATACTTCCGTGATGAAGAGAACCAGGACGTGCTCCTCTTCATCGACAACATCTTCCGCTTCACACAGGCAGGCTCGGAAGTGTCCGCACTCCTCGGCCGCATGCCCTCCGCAGTGGGTTACCAGCCCACCCTCGGTACCGACCTCGGTGCCCTGCAGGAACGCATCACCTCCACGAACAAGGGTTCCATCACCTCCGTGCAGGCAGTCTACGTCCCCGCTGACGACCTGACTGACCCCGCACCGGCCACCACCTTCTCGCACCTTGACGGTACGCTCGTGCTTTCCCGTCAGATTGCAGAACTTGGTATCTACCCCGCCGTGGATCCGCTCGACTCCACCTCCCGTATCCTCTCCCCCGACGTCGTGGGTCAGGAACACTATCAGGTGGCCCGTCGTGTCCAGCAGGTGCTGCAGAAGTACAAGGAACTGCAGGACATCATCGCCAACCTGGTCATGGACGAGCTCTCCGACGATGACAAGCTCACCGTTGCCACTGCACGCCGCATCAATCGCTTCCGGTCTCAGCCCTTCCACGAGGCA
>CASEWR010000002.1 GCA_949291675.1 uncultured Desulfovibrio sp.
GCAAGGCGTTCCTGCAGCTTCTCGCGGTCGTAGTCGGAGGTGGATTCCTCGATCTGGGCGCGGATCTGCTTCACGCGGCCCTTGATGTCTTCCTTGTTGCCGTTGCCGTCAACAATGGTGGTGTTTTCCTTTTCCACCTTGATGCGCTTGGCCTGGCCGAGATCGTTGAGGGTGAGGTTCTCAATCTTGGTGCCGGTGTCGTCGGAAGCAACCTGGCCGCCGCAGAGGATGGCGATATCCTGCAGCATGGCCTTGCGGCGATCACCAAAGCCGGGGGCCTTCACGGCCACAACCTGCAGGGCGCCACGCAGCTTGTTCACAACCAGGGTGGCAAGGGCTTCGCCTTCCACGTCCTCGGCGATGATGAGCAGGGGCTTGTTGACCTTGGCAACCTGTTCCAGAATGGGGAGCATGTCCTTCATGCTGGAGATCTTCTTGTCTGTGCAGAGGATGAAGGGATTCTCCATCTCGCAGACCATCTTCTCGGGATCGGTTGCAAAGTAGGGGGAGAGGTAGCCGCGGTCGAAGCGCATGCCTTCGACAACGTCCATGGTGGTGTCAAGGCCCTTGGCCTCTTCAACCGTGATGACGCCTTCCTTGCCGACCTTGGCCATGGCCTCGGCAATAATGGTGCCGATGTTGGCGTCAGCGTTGGCGGAAATGGTGCCGACCTGGGCGATTTCCTTCTGGTCGCGGGTGGGCTTGGCAAGGTTGGCAAGCTCGTTCACCAGAGCTTCCACAGCCTTGTCCATGCCGCGCTTGATGGCGATGGGGTTGCGGCCGGCAGCCACAAGCTTCACGCCTTCATGGTACATGGCCTGGGCAAGAATGGTGGCAGTGGTGGTGCCGTCACCGGCAGCGTCGGAGGTCTTGGAAGCAACTTCCTTCACCAGCTGGGCGCCCATGTTCTCGAACTTGTCTTCGAGCTCGATTTCCTTGGCAACGGTCACGCCGTCCTTGGTGATGACGGGAGCGCCGAAGCTCTTCTCGATGGCAACGTTGCGACCCTTGGGGCCAAGGGTGACTTTCACGGCATTGGCCAGCTTGTCAACGCCATTGGCAAGGCGCTCACGAGCTTTCACATCATAAATAATATCTTTAGCGGCCATGATCGGGATTCCTCCTGAAATATATCTCTATTAACTGCTGATTTGTACTCTTGCTGGACTGTCCTGAGTCAGGACTGAATCAGTCACTAGTCAGTGATGATGGCAAGGATATCGTCTTCGCGAAGAACGAGATGATCCACGCTGTCAAGCTTCACTTCGGTGCCAGCGTACTTGTTGAAGAGCACCATGTCGCCCTTCTTCACAGTGAGGGCAATGCGGTTGCCGTTGTCATCAACCTTGCCGGGGCCCACTGCAATGACTTCACCCTTGCTGGGCTTTTCCTTGGCGGTGTCGGGGATGTAGAGACCGCCAGCGGTCTTTTCTTCGGACTCAAGGCGTTTGACCAGAATGCGGTCATTCAGCGGCTGCAGTTTCATAGCGGATATTCCTCCATACGCATTTTACTTGACTGATTTGTTCTGCCGGAACGTGGCCATGGGCTTGATGATCCCGGCTGTGTTTGATGTGGTGTTCCTGCATCGCGATACAAGATAAGGCAGAGAGTGAAATTGAGAAGGGGTAGCGGACAAAAATTTTTCCATGCGCGCCATGCTGCAGACTGAATATCAGCAATTTCAATAAGTTATAAACGTCATCCCGGCAGGGAGATTTTGCAGATTCTCCTGTTTGTCACGAAGTTTTCCCCTGCAAACATGCTCCGGGCAGGCCTTTGCAGGGGATGGGGTGACGTATGGCAGCATCTGCGTTTGCCCGGAGCCTGCGCCCTGCAAAGGTCCTGCCTCGGCAGGGCAGGGAGGGCACTGGCAGGACGACTCTGGAAAGACGGCTCAGGAAAGAGGGCTCTGGAAAGATGGCTCTGGAAAGAGGGCACAAAAAAATCCCCGAAAAACAGAGCAGTTTTTCGGGGAAGCAGTGCTGTTCACGGCATCTCAGGCTGGCTGAGATGCGTTCTGATGCATTCTGGCGCGTCCAGGTATGTTACACGCATGCTGGCGCGTTGGAACAACGCTTACTGGGCGCAGATTTTCTGGGCAGAAAGAATTTCGATATTGTTCTCGCGCAGCACGCTGATGGCTTCATCAACCTTGTCGAAGCGGAAGATCATGGTTGCGGAATGGGCAACCTTGGTCACAAAGGCATACATGTATTCCACGTTGATGTTCTTGCTGGTCATGAGCTGCAGGATCTCATCAAGACCACCGGGTCTGTCGTCCACATTGACGGCCACGACATAGGTGATGCCCAGGGTGAAGCCGCGTTCCTTCAGCAGTGCCTGGCCCTTCTGAGCGTCGCAGAGAATCATGCGCAGAATACCGAAGTCAGAGGTGTCTGCCAGGGACAGTGCACGGATGTTGAGCCCGGCCTCGGTGAGTGCGCGGGTCACTTCGGAAAGACGTCCTGCCCTGTTTTCCAGAAAGACGGAGATTTGTTCTGTTTTGAACTCGTTCAGTTGTTCAGCCATAGTGCGTACACTCCTCAATCTGTTTCGGAATGCGGGGGCGTCAGGGTGTCATCTGCGTCGCATCGGGCTGTCTTCGGGCTTGCCATGAGAACAGTGCCCGAACACAACACCCCCTGTGCTCCTGGTCCCGAAACGCTTCTCCTGCGTCAGACCCTGGGTCGCGCATGGTGTCGGTTCAGATTCAGCCGTACCTGCAGGCATGGCTGGCCGGAATCTGCGCAGCATGCCGGAAAGAGGGCAGAGCAAGGCCAAAGGTGGAGCAGACATGCTCCGGTGATGCAACATTGGTCTTTGGCCTGCTGTTAACTCTTTAAGAGCGGGTGGTTGTGCTGGTCTCGTCCTCGGTCTTCTTTGCTTCGGCCTTGTTCGGGGTGATGTCGATTTCATCAGGCTCTGTTGTGGCCTTTTTGAAATTGCGAATGGCACGACCAAGTCCGCCACCGATTTCCGGAAGCTTCTTCGCTCCGAAAAGAACAAGAACAATCAGAAGGATGATCAGGATTTCCTGCATTCCGATTCCCATTTTGCCGCTCCTTGAGTAGATGCTCAAATAGATGCTCAAAAAGGCAGCCGCACGTCCTTGTAAAGTCGTCCTGCAGTGCCTGCAGGGCATGGGCGCAATCATCCTTTTTGGCGCAACAAGCATAGCCTGCCAAAACGCTCATGGTCAAGAGCGCATGAAGAAACAACAGTGACAGCACAAAGGACCAGGACACAGGCCGGCAGTCGCAAAATGCAGGCCAGCCGGGCCGGCCGGCCCGGCGTCACCCTGTCCGGGTGAACAGGCGTACGTGCTGTACCCCGGGTGCTCAAGGCCCGGGTGTTCAGGTCCCAGGTGCTCAAGGCCTGTGCGCTGCCTGTCTGCTTGCGGCTTACCTTTTGGACGACTGCCTGACGCGCGTCTTGCCCTTTCTGGGAGGCTGCTTTTTGGGGTTCTTGCGCACCTGGGGCTTTTTCTTGATGGCCTTCTTGCTTGTGGCTGTCAGAGTGCGCTTATCCGTGCCGTCCACAGCCTGGCGGAAGAGCCTGGCATTATTGGGATACTTGAAGGCTGCAGTCAGCAGTTCAGCGCCGGCAATGGATCGCCTGTTCTTGGTCCTTGCCCCGAGCAGGACTATGAGGAACTTGTTCTTCCCCCGTTCGGCTGTGAGGATAATGTTGTAGCCGGAAGCCTGGGTAAAGCCTGTCTTGAGGCCTGTGACGCCTCGCGAGCCCAGGAAGGGATTGGTTGTGGTGCGCAGCCTGCGGTGGAAATGATAGCTGCGCTGGGCATGGATTCTGGCAGCCGAGGGGTGACGCTTCAGATAGGCCACAGCAAGGCGCATCATGTCGCGGGCAGTGGTGAGCTGGCCTGCAGCGGGCAGACCGGTGGGGTTTTTGAAGACCGTGCTCTTCATGCCCAGACGCCTGGCCCTGGCATTCATGACATTGACAAAGTTGCGCTGCCTGCCGCTGACCTTGATGGCCAGGGCAGTGGCCGCATCATTGCCAGAGGAGATGATGGCCCCTTCCAGAAGCTGGGCAATGGTGACAGTCTCGCCTGCACGCAGATTCATGGAGGAGCCGCCCACTCTGGCTGCCTCCCTGGACACACGCACCTTTGTGCTGCGCTGCAGCTTGCCGGAAGAAAGGGCATCGTGCACCAGAAAGGAGGTCATGAGCTTGGTCAGGGAGGCAGGGGGAATGCGCATGTCCGCATTCTTCTGATAGAGAATGCGCCCTGTGGACATGTTGAGCACAATGGCTGCCCTGACCGGGACGCCGGCATGGGCCTGCCGGGCAAGGCCCGGGGCAAGGAAGAGGGCTGAAGCCGGCACTATGGCCAGCAGCATTGTCAGCAGGATGGCCAGGGCAGTGGCCGACCTTCCCCGGGAAGGGGGCAGCATGCAGGGGGCATTGCTGCTGACTGTGTCAGGTTCCGGTGCGCCAGGCGCACACAGCGCTGCAGAGGATGACAGGGGGCAGGGACCAGTGAGAATGGGCAAGGAATACGTCTCCGTCACAGGGAGGAAGAGGGCAGGGAAAGAGAACCGGGAAAGAACACCGGGAACACCGGGAAAAAGAACCGGGAAAGCGGACAGGGCAGACTGTCCTGGCAGGAAACCGGGCAGACTGCCGGCTTGTGCTGCCCTGGCAAGGCGTCTGGCTGTGACGTCAGTGGCAGGACGTCGGGGCAGGGAGCCGGAGTCAAGGGTCGGAGTACGGCGCCATGCGGCCGTGGCAGGGCCGCAGGGGCCGGGAGCATGACAGAACCTGGACAGGACTTTGGGACAGTGCTGCGGGAGCAGTCCCATGGCAAGGTCCTGTGGCAGGGCGCCGGTGGCAGCCCCGGGGTCAGGGCTTCGTGTCAGACTGCGGGGGACAGGACTGGTCCTGTGTCCGGCAGGAACAGGTCTTTTTGGGGGCCTGGGCACTGACGACCTTCAGAAAGCCCGGGTAGGCCAGGTGGCCTTCTTCCATGGCCTGAATGGCAAAGGCCAGCAGCACAGGGCCCAGGATAAGGCCTATGGCCCCGAAGGCGGAAATGCCGCAGAGAATGACCAGAATCAGGACCAGGTAGGAGGCCTTGATGCCTGTCTTCAAAAACAGGGGGCGCAAAATGCTGTCTGCCGTGGAGACCACGAGCACGCCCCATAACACCAGGGCCAGGGCCTTCATGGTCAGGCCGCTGAACCACAGCTGCAGGCTTAAGGGGACCCAGATGAGCGCAGTTCCCAGCACAGGGATGGGGGCTACCAGGGTGGCCAGCAGCCCCCAGAAGGCGAACTGGCTGATACCCACCATGGCAAAGCCCAGGGCACAGAGAACGCCCTGAATGAGGGCCACGAAGATCACGCCGAGCAAAATGGCGCGCAGGGCCTGGCGCATGGCCAGCACAAAGCGGTGCAGCACCTGGGGGTGCAGATGCAGCACACGGGCTGTCACCAGGTGAATGCGGGCTGAATAGATGGTGAAGATGATGCTTAAGGTGAAGAAGAGAAAGAAGCTCCACACCACGGTCATGGTGCCGCCCAGCACGTTGAAGCCGTTATTGACCAGGGTGACCATGGTATCCGTGGAGAAGTTGGTAAGATACTCGGCCAGCGTGTCCAGATAGGTCTGCACTTCTTCGGTGAAGCGGGCCAGGAGGGGCATGGTCTCAAAGCGCTCAATGAAATTGTCCAGCGCCTGCGCCCAGTCCGGGGGCAGCTGGAAATTGTGCTCCCACAGCTCCCTGAACCTGGCATAGCCTGTACCGATCTGCGGGGCAACCAGCACCACAAAGAGGGCAATGGGCACGGCTATGGAGGCAAAGATGACCACAAAGCAGCCCACAATGGGGAAGCTGTGCAGAAAGGCCAGCCTGGCCCGCTGCCAGCGGATGTGGAAAAAGCGCGAGGTTCTGCCGGGATTTGTGCCCAGATAGAGCTTGAGATTGAGCTCAATGCGCCTGCGTCTGCGCCGTGCGTACTTGCGCAGGGCCCGGTAGAGGGGCATGGACAGACAGGACAGACAGCCTGCCAGAAAGACAGCTGCAGGATTCGGCCAGAGCAGGCCGATCCAGGCCAGTCCTGCCAGCAGGTACATGAGCCGCGGCATGAGAAGTGATGTGTGCATGATCAGGGCTCCCGCAGGCTGCGGCTGGAAATGTGCAGGTATCAGTGCCGGGCAGTGTCAGGGTGTCCTGCCTGCAGACGTGCGGACAGGCAGCGCTGTGAGCCAGGCTGCGTGCAGGGCCGTGTGGCAGAATGTGTTCCCGTGACAGCGTCCGGGGCCTTCATAAAGAAGGGGAGGGCATGGTGCAGGCGTGTCTGTGCACAGCGGGGGAGTCAGAGCAGGTCAGACTGCAGGCCCGGACAGGAGGCCCCGACCAGGCCAGACTGCAGGGCAGCTGGCCTCATGACAGGTCCTGTGCGCCATGCGCCAGAGGAAATGCTAAAATTGCCGGGCCGCTCTTGCAAGCGAAAAAGCTTGCCCAAAAGTGGCAGAAGAGTCGCTAAGGTCCTGCAACAGCACAGATCTCGCCATGAAAATGAATTTCAAAAAGAAAGGCAGGATACACATCCTGCCTTTCTTTTGAAGAAGCAATCCGGCGCTGCTACTCGACGACTCTGGAGCCCAGAAATTCAATCTTTGTGATTTCGTAGACCACGTTACCGCGGGGAATCTGCACGGTGACCTCCTCTCCTTCCTCGTGACCGAGCAGGGCCTTGCCCACAGGAGACTGGTAGGAAATGGTCTTCTTGCCGGCATCAGCTTCGTCAGGACCGAGGATGGTGAAGACCTTCTCTTCTTCCGTGTCCACATCCACCACGGTCACTGTACAGCCGAAGACCACCTTGGAGCCGCTGAGCTTGTCCAGGTCCACAACGGTGGCCATGGCAAGGCGGTTTTCCAGGTAGTTGATGCGGGCTTCGTTCATGCCCTGGCGCTCACGGGCTGCGTCATAGCCGGCATTCTCGCGCAGATCGCCCTGTTCGCGGGCTTCCTTGATGGCCTGAATGATGGCAGGACGATCTTCCTTGAGCTGGGCAAGCTCTTTCTCAAGCCTCTGGTAGCCTTGAGCCGAAATGGGAATTGCCATGGGATAAAACCTCCAGAAAAGACAAAAAGACAAGACAGGGCCGATATTGGGTCCCGACTTCTGCGTCCTGTTCCTGATTTGTTCTCGCACTATGCAGCTGGCCTGCGTGTTTTCCGACCGGTGCCCTGCACCGGCTGCAGGACGGCTGCTGCTCATCCCGCCCGGGTCACACGACTGTTCCCGGGGCAGGGGTAAAAAAAAGGTCCGCTGCAAACTCAGCAGCGGAGCAGCTCGTTGTCCTTGAAGGGGAAATGTAGCCACTCTTGCCCGGTTGGTCAAGAGTGCGCCAGGCCTCGCACGCATGGGGATCACGGGCACTCAGGCGCATGCGAGGGCAGAGGCCGGCCAGACGCTGCCCTTCCTGACGCCCCATTCGGACGCTCCATGCGGACGATTCCTGCGGACACTGTCTTCGGCGCTGTCTTCAGGCGCTGTCATCGGGCACGGTTTTGGGCTTGCCGGCACTGCTGTACGCCGCCTCCTGTCGCAGCCCTTGTGTGCGGCCCGGTAGTTGCCGGCTCTGTATCGGCCGCCATCCGGCTTTTATCCGGCGTTGTGCCTGCTACCTGCCCGACATCTGCCCTGCCTTCTGCCGGCACCGCATCCCATGCTTTCCCCTTTTCCCGCAGGGTGCAGTTGCAGGAAAACGCTATTTGGGATACTAGCAAGAGAAGCGAACGATACGGCGCTGTCATGGGTATACTCCTGGAATAACAAGGATTTCACAGGACTTGTGCCAGTATCGCAGGGGATGCGGCAGGCATGCAGGCACGCCTGTCCCGCGCACAACTCAGAAGACATCTGACACAAGACTGCCGGGCCCTGTGGCCCTGACCCCCGCAGAAGCTGCCACACGCCGGGGGGCCGGGGAACCGGGCAGAGCGGGCTCATACAGGCTGGCTCTTGTGCCCTGCAGTCATCAGACATGCGCAACGCAAGCAAACGGGAGCCACTGTTGATAAAGAAATATCTGCGTTATCTGGGGCCTGTGCTGGTAGCGGCCATCTTTGTGCTGGCTGTCTACCTGCTCTACAATAAGCTTTCGAGCTACAGCATAGAGGAAATCAGAGCCAGCATCGAGCAGATCCATCCTGTACGGGTCGTTCTCTCCTTATGTCTTGCCGTCCTCAACTACATGATCCTCATAGGCTATGACTGGCTGGCCCTGCTTGCCATCAACAAGCGCCTGCCCCTTTCCAGGGTGAGCCTTGTCTCCGTTGTCGGTCAGGCTGTGAGCTTCAACTTCGGCGCCCTGCTCGGCGGCACCAGCGTGCGGTTTCGCTTCTACTCGGTGTGGGGCTTCTCGGTCCACGATGTGCTGCACCTCATCCTCATCCTGGGTGTTGCCTTCTGGATTGGTGCCCTGGGACTCTCGGGCCTGGTCTTTATCATCGCGCCGCCCCAGCTGCCCGAGGAGCTCCTCGAACGCCTGCCCCTGCACGATGTGCGCCTTTTAGGCTACGTGCTCCTGGCCATCACCATCTGCTATCTTGTGCTCTGCTTTCGTGTGCGCCAGCCAGTGTCCGTCTTCGGCAAGGTCTTTGTCTTCCCCGCCCCGAAGATTGCCCTGGCCCAGGTCTTTGTGTCCTGGATCGACCTTATCTGCGCAGCTGCCTGCATGTGGGTGCTCCTTCCCTCTGCAGTGGATGTGAGCTTTCTGCAGTTTCTGCCAGGCTACCTCATGGCCATGGTGGCAGTGGTGCTCACCCATATCCCGGGTGGTGTCGGCATCTTCGAGCTCATCATCATTCACATGACCAACACGCCGCACGAGCAGATGGTCTTTGCGGCTGTGCTCATCTTCCGCCTTATCTACTATATCCTGCCCCTGCTGGTTGCCGCCCTGCTGCTGGCTGCCTACGAAGTCCATCAGCGCAAGAACCTGCTCCACGATGCAGGCCGCTGGCTCTCCGTGCTCTCGCCTGTCATCACCTCCTATCTGACCTTCCTGGCCGGCATTGTCCTTCTGGTCTCTTCCACCCTGCCCAGCAGAGCCTCCGACATCGCCTGGGTGGCTGCCCTGCTGCCTGACGAGCTGATCATGCTCGGCCATCTGGTCTGCGCAGTCTCCGGCTGCCTGCTGCTCTTTGTGGCCTTTGGCCTCGGGCAGCGGCAGAAGCATGCCTTCCGCTATACTGTGGTCTTCCTGTGCCTTGGCATGGCAGGCGCCCTGTTAAAGGGCTTCAGCTGGCCTGCAGCCCTGGTTGCCGCCATTATCCTCATTCCCGTTTGTGCAGCGCACTTCCGCTTTTACAGGCATTCCTGGATCTTAGGCGAGCGCATCCCCTTGTACTGGACCCTGGCAGGCATCATTGTGGTGGTCTGCAATTTTGCCCTGGGCTTTGCCCTCTATCATACGGAATGGGGCCAGGTGGCCATCATGTCCTTTGACGGCTCAGTCAATGCAGCCCGGGTGCGCGTGGCCAATATTGCCATTGGCGTCATTCTCTGCGTGCTCTGTGCCCTGCGCACCTTCCGCATCCGCTCCCTGGAGAAGAAGGGCATACAGCGGGCAGAGCAGTAGGCTGCAGCCCGAAGCACACAGCTGCACAGCAGTCAGCTGCAGAGCAAAGGCCCTGTCCGCAGTGCATGCGGGCAGGGCCTTGAACTGTTGTGCTGACAGGCTGGCCGGGGCAGGCAGAGACTGGAGGGTCGTCAGCCCCTGTGCGTCCGGATGTTCTGTGTGTGGATGCCCTGTGCGTGGGACACTATGCGTACAACAGATGCACTTCGTCCACGTTGTCGCGTTCCTTCACCAGCACATTGACATGCTCTCTGTTGCTGGTTTCAATCTTGCGGCCTGTGTAATCAGCCTGGATGGGCAGCTCCCTGTGGCCGCGGTCAATAAGGACCAGCAGCTCCACAAGGCTGGGGCGTCCGTAGTCTAAAATGGCCTCAAGGGCTGAGCGGACGGTTCTGCCGGAGAAGAGCACATCGTCCACAAGCACAATGGAGGCACCAGTCACCTGAAAGTGCATGTGCGAGGTGCCCACATGGGGTGAGGACTCCATGCTGGTCCAGTCGTCACGGTAGAGATTGATGTCCAGGGTGCCCAGGGCAATGTCGTGGCCTGCCTTTTCGGCAATGAGCTTCTGCAGGCGTCTGGCAAGGTCTGCGCCGCGGCGCTCAATGCCGACCAGCACCAGGTCCTTGCAGTCCCCGTGCCTGTCGATCACTTCCGAGGCCAGGCGGTCCAGGATGCGGGCAATGTCCTTTTCTCCCAGGATGAGCTTGCGAGCCATATATCCTCCTATGGGGCAGTCTGTGGGGCAGTGCGGGGATGCCGGAAGCTGTGTGCATGCGGCAGACAGCAGACCTTCCTGCCCTTCCTGCCCTTCCTGCAGGGACGCGTCGTCTTGTCCGGCATTCACCCATCCTAGCCCGGAACGGGCAGGCTGTGAAGTCCCTGCAGGGACAGAAGTGACAGTGTCACACCCCGGGCAAGACAGAAAATTGCACTGAGACAGGCAGCTGCAAGGCGTC
>CASEWR010000003.1 GCA_949291675.1 uncultured Desulfovibrio sp.
CGGCATCTGCCCGGACATCATTGCCCGCATCCCCTTTGCCAAGAGAATGCGCTGGGCTGATCATGACTTTGCCTATGCCCGTCCGCTGCAGTGGATTGTGGCCCTGCTGGATGATCAGGTGGTGCCCTTCACCGTTGGTCCTATGACCAGCGGCCGCGTGACCTGCGGGCATCGCATTCACGGCAGAGGTCCCTTTGAGGTGGCAAAGGCCTCAGACCTTCTGGAGGTGCTGGAACAGCGCGCTGCCGTCATGCCTGACGGCCAGGCCAGACGCGAACTCATTGTGCGCGAGGGCAATGTGCAGGCAGAGCGCGTGCATGGCCGCATCCTCTGGGACGATGCCCTGCTGCAGGAAGTGACCGGCCTTGTGGAGCATCCCGTGCCCCTGCTCGGTGACTTTGACACCCGCTACCTGGAAGTGCCCCGCGAAGTGCTCATCACCAGCATGCAGAGCCATCAGAAGAGCTTTGGTGTGGAAAACGAGAAGGGCGAGCTGCTGCCCCACTTCCTCACTGTGCTCAACATCGAGCCCGAATCCCTGGAACTGGTGAAGCACGGCTGGGAGCGCGTGCTGCGCGCCCGCCTCGAAGACGCCCGCTTCTTCTGGCACGAAGACCTCAAGGCCGGCTTTGAGCCCTGGCTTGCCAAGCTTGAGCACGTCATTTTCATCAGGGGCCTGGGCACCATGGGTGACAAGGGCCGCAGACTGGAAGCGCTGTGCGGCTGGCTGGCCGAAAAGTGCGCCCCAGAGCTGCAGAAGGCCTGCATGCGCGCAGGCAGACTTGCCAAGGCTGACCTTGTCTCCGGCATGGTGGGCGAGTTCGACACCCTGCAGGGCATCATGGGCGGCATCTATGCCGCAAAGTGGGGCGAGGACGAGGTCATTGCCACAGCCCTGAAGGAGCAGTACCTGCCTGCAGGTCCTGATTCTCCCCTGCCGGAAAGCCTGGCCGGTGCCCTGCTTGCCATTGCCGACAAGGCAGACACCATGGCCGGCTGCTTCGGGCTCAACCTCATCCCCAGCGGTACTGCCGACCCCAACGGCCTGCGCCGCTGCGCCATCGGCATCATCCGCATCCTGCGCAAGTTCGGCTTTGCACTGGACGTGCGCGAGCTCTTTGCCAGAGCCCAGATGGGCTATGGCGAGCGCGAATGGAAGCTGGATCCCATGCAGTGCCTGGACAAGCTCGATGACTTCTTCCAGACACGAGTGCGCAGCTTCTACCAGGGCCTTGGCATCAACACCCTGCTGGTGGATGCAGCCCTGGGTGCAAAGTGCAGCACTGTGAAGGGCGTGGACGAGCGCGTGGAGGCCCTGGTGCGCTTCAGCGCAGAAGAGGGCTATGCCTCATCCGTGCAGACCTTCAAGCGCGTGGCCAATATCGTGGCCAAGCAGGTTGGTGAAGGCGCCGAGATTCCCGCCACCTGGAAGAAGTCCCTGCTTCAGGAAGAGGCCGAGCAGGCCCTCTCGAAGGTGCTCACAGAAGCCCTGCCCATCCTGGACCACCTCTGGGAAGACCATAATTACGCAGGCATTCTGGCCCAGCTGTACACCCTGCGCCCGCATCTGGACAATTTCTTTGATCACGTCATGGTGGCCTGCGAAGACGCAGAGCTGCGTGCCAACAGGCTTGCCATGCTCAAGTCTCTTTCTGACAGATTCTCCAGAGTGGCAGACTTTGCCGCCCTGCAGATCTAGCCTCAGAGCCAGCCAGACGGCCAGTGAGCCAGCCTGACAGCGCGTCAGGGCCTAAGGAGAAAGTCCCGGGATAAGCCGGGGCTCTTTGACACAAGGAACGTTTTGCCCTGCAGAAAGGTCCTCCTTTCTGCAGGGCAGACACAACCGTGAACAGCGCCTTCAGGGGCCTGTCGCAGGCAGCAGTGCAGCGGCGGACGCAGGAAGGCCATTTTCTGTACATTTTTGCGAAAATTTTCTTGACAGGGGCAGGTCTTTAGACTAAATATTCGCCCTTGCAAGAAGTTGTCACACGAAAGCTTCAGCTCTTTCACAATTTTGGAGGATAATCGTGGCTAACCATAAGTCAGCTTTGAAGCGCCATCGTCAGAGTCTTATCCACGAAGGCAGAAACCGTGCAGCCCGCACCCGTGCCCGCAATGCTGTGAAGGCCGTGCGCGCCGCCGTTGCCGCCAATGACATGGCTGCTGCAGCAGAAGCCCTGAAGAAGGCTTCTTCCGTGCTCGCCAGAGCCGCTGCCAAGGGTGCCATCCATCGCCGTCAGGCTTCCCGCAAGGTTGCCCGTCTCGCCCGCGCAGTTAATGCTTGCGCAGCTGAGTAAAAAGGCGTAGAAAATTTTTCCGGGTTTGCAGGGGTGCAGGTGCTCCTGGAAATCCAGACTGTGTGGGCTCGTAGCTCAGCTGGATAGAGCAACAGGCTACGAACCTGTGTGCCGGGAGTTCGAATCTCTCCGGGCCCACCAGACCAACAAACGAACAGACACTCTGCATTCTCAGCCGTGGGCTCGTAGCTCAGCTGGATAGAGCAACAGGCTACGAACCTGTGTGCCGGGAGTTCGAATCTCTCCGGGCCCACCATTTTGAGAAATGCAGCAGTCAGGAAAAGAGTGTTTGCGGTTTTGCACAAGGCAAGCCGCTTTTTTTTCCGAACAGTGTGTTCGTGACTGCCATCAGCAGACACCTGCAGACATGCACAGCTATCTGCGCTTCTCATCCGTGGGCTCGTAGCTCAGCTGGATAGAGCAACAGGCTACGAACCTGTGTGCCGGGAGTTCGAATCTCTCCGGGCCCACCATGCTGAGAACTGCAGAGATAACGTGCCAGGTCATCATGATATTTCGCGGTTTTGCAGCAGCAGACCGCTTTTTTTTT
>CASEWR010000004.1 GCA_949291675.1 uncultured Desulfovibrio sp.
TGCCATGGGCAGGGCCTGGGGATCCGCCAGCCCTATGTCCTCCGAGGCAGACAGGATAAGGCGTCTGCAGATGAAGCGCGGGTCCTCGCCGCCCTCAAGCAGGCAGGCCAGGTAGTAGAGGGCTGCATCCGGGTCCGAGCCTCTGATGGACTTGATGAGGGCTGAAGCCAGCTCATAGTGGCTGTCACCGGCCTTGTCATGCCGTGTGACGACATCAGGCAGCACGGCCTTCACTGCTTCCGGATCGTCCTTGTCACCAGGCAGGGAGGCAACATATTCCACCAGGTTCAGCAGCATGCGGGCATCGCCGCGGGCAAGGTCACAGAGCATGGTGAGCACGGCATCATTGAGGTCGCAGTGCACCTGGGCTGCACCCCGTCTGGCGAGCTCCAGCATTTCCGGCATGTCCAGAGGGCGCAGGCGCAGCACGCTTAAGCGCGACAAAAGCTGGCGTGTGACCGAAAAGGAGGGGTTTTCCGTGGTGGTGGCCAGCAGGGTGAGGGAGCCGTCCTCAAGCAGGGGCAGGAAGAAGTCCTGCTGCGCCTTGCTGAAGCGATGCAGCTCGTCCAGAATGAGCAGGTCCACTCCCTCGTTGAGCAGGCGCCGCAGCTGGCTGATGCCTGCCTCAGGGGCTGAAACACGCCGGAAAGGACGTCCCGACGTCCTGGCAATGATCAGGGCAATGGTGGACTTGCCGCAGCCAGGAGGACCGAAGAAGAGCAGACTCGGCAGGGTCCTGGCCTCGAGCAGGGCATGAATGCGCGTCTCTAAGTGGGGCTGACCTAAAAAGAGCTCCAGACTGTCCGGGCGCAGGCGCTCGGGCAGAGGTTTTCTGTCTTCCCGGCTCTGCCTGGAGGTACTGGCTAGGAGGGAGTGATCCTGTGGCATCGGGCCTCTCTGATAGGTAATCTCAAAAACGTCTCCGCAGGAACAACAGGGATACCCGGTTGTCCTGATGGTTGCAGGTACTGTGCGTACGTAAGCTGCCACCAGGGAACACAGGAGCGCCCTGACATGGCTGCTTTCCTCACAGGGCTTAAAGCACATTGTGTCTCTTTCGGCAAAAACCGGATCTGGCCCGGCAGGAGGGGGTGACTGGCACGTAACTGCCTTGTATTTTTAGATAGCTTCTCCAACAGTCAGGGTCAAGACCCGGGTGCGCAGCGCTGATGCTTTCCCGTGACGCTCTCCTGTGGCTGCGGCCTTCCTTCGGGGCAGCGGACACGTTCAGGCGTGTCAGAACATTTTTGTCAGGGCTGTACCCTTTCTTGTGCTTCTCTTCTGTCGCTTGACAAGGCCCCTCTTCACAAATGAGCAGGAGACACTATTCTCTTTGCATACCGGCAACAAGTCATTGAAAGATGCTGGACAGCGTGTTTGCCAGGTACAGCAGTCAGAAACCCGGGACCGCAGAGACCAGGCGGGTCCCGCAACAGAAACGAGCAACAGTCAATGGAAAAGTTGTATGAGAGATTGTGCATTGCACGTTGCAGGCACCATTCGCAGACGTGTGGCAGACATCGCAGCACAGCTTGCCACCTGCACCCAGAAAACCCAGAAGCGTCTTTTTCCTGAGCATGTGCAGCGCGAGAACCAGCTGCGCTCCATCCATGCCACCCTTGCTCTGGACAACAATCCCCTGAACCCTGATCAAGTACAAGAAGTCATGGCCAGTGAAGCTGACGGCAGGCCGGCCCCTTTGCGCACCCGCGCAATCAGGGAAGCGCGCAGCACCATTGCGGCATACAAGCAGCTTGACTCCTGGCAGCCGTACAGTTTCAAGGATATGCAACAGGCCCATCGTGTGCTCATGCATGAGCTCATGGTCAACCCCGGTCGCCTGCGCACCTGCCAGCCCGGGGTGCGGCAGGGCAGGGACTTTGTGCCTGTGGCCCCGTCCGCAGGCTCTGTGCAGGGCCATCTGGAGCATCTCCTTGCCAGACTGGAAGCAGGTGACGAACACCCCCTGGTCAAGGCCTGCATCTTCCTGCATGAGTTCACGCAGCTCCAGCCCTTCACCGATGGCAACAGCCGTCTGGGACGCCTTTGGTTCAAGCGCATCCTCTGTGCCTGGAACCCTGTCCTTGCCTGGCTGCCCCTTGAGGCCATGCTGCTGGAGCGCAAAAGCGCCTATACTGCCCTCCTCAACCGTGCAGAGAGTGAGGAGGATACGACTATCTTTGTGGAATTTGTGCTGACAGTGATCAGCGATACTCTCCATGCCTGCCTTTGCGCAGCACCTGAACCACTCTCTGCCAGGGCAAAGACCAGAGTACAGGCCAGGGTGCAGCGCGTCCTGGATGTGCTGAAAAAAGGCGAGGAAGGATTCAGCGGACTCATGGCGGCACTGGGACTGAAACACCGCAGCTCGTTCAGCAGAAACTACCTCGGCCCTGCGCTCTCGTCCTGCCTCATTGAAAGAACGCTGCCCGGACACAACCCCAGACAGAAGTACAGGCTGACTGCAGCAGGAGAGAGCCTGATGGCAGCAGCGGCCTAGCCCGGCTGCCAGGTTCAGGCTGGCTCGCAGCTGACCGCCAGGACTCTGGCGTTCCCTGCCAGAACTTCGCAGCGCCTGTACCCGGCCCTGCATAGAGCAGATAGGCGCAGACACCGGCTGCCACACGAGGTTTGTACGCCGGCTCTTCTTCTGCAGCCCCAGGCAGCCATCGACAGCCACGGGCCTGTCCTGTCAGGCCATTTTCTCAAGCGAACAGGGACAACAAGCCAGGCCAGGCCCCGGCCTCACAGACTGTGCCATGCCATTGTGAACGCAGGGCTCAGATCTCAACGCACACCTGCTGTACTGCATGGCACAAACTGTCAAACGACAGTGGACTCACCACGCAGGCCCGGTCCTGTACAGTTTTGCTGCTCCGGGAGACAGCGATTTCGACCAAGGGGGTAACCTAGTGATCGTTTTCACTGTCGTTTAGTGATATCTTTCAATTGTCGCTTGACACTTTTCGCCTGTGCAGTACAAGGGGACAGGTCCGGCAGGCAGGTCCTCGACATCCTTCCCCGGACGTCCAACACCTGGACGCACCACAGATCCTGCTGCACACGACACAAGGAGTCTCATATGTCAGAGCACACTCAACTGAGCCAGGGCGCACAGCAGCACCGTGAGCAGATCAGTTGTGAGCAGATCAGTGACGATCTGCTTGATTCCATCAGCGGCGGCGCGACTGTCAGCAGCGTGCCCGGCAGCATGATCAGCAGTGTTGATCCGGCTCAGCAGGCAGCCCCGGCACAGCACACACCCGCAAACCTTGCCGCAACTGGCCCGTCCCGGCCGGAGTCTCTCTCCAACAACGCAAACAGTGGTCAGCGGAGAGGCCGCTATGTATGGGTCCACGGCCAGAAGTTCTGGACAGAGCTGGACCCCTGCCTCTGATTCCGTCGTCTGACGTTCTTTGGACGCTTTCAGCTCCTGTCCTTTCGTCAGACAGCACAGGGGTGTTTGTCAGTGCAGCACGCGCAGGACGGGACGTTCATGGGACAGCCTCCTGAAGGGACTTTTGCCTGACTACGCATGGTCGGGCATGTCTTCCATGTATGAGGCTCTTGCAAACTTTGCTGGGCAAGCAAAAACCGTGCCACTAAAACGCTATTCCATAGAGAATTTCACGTAACCTAGATCCCCGGGAAAAATGCAAGGTATCAGCACAAAAACTTTAAGACTAGTATTTAGCTTATTGTAATTTTTGAAAATTTTGTATCACTCCCCTATGTGAGATGTTTTTGATACCTTGTAAATATCGTTCTTTTGCAAGGTATCATGTCTACTGTAGACCTTTGTGCATCAGGCAGGAAGTGACATCTTTTAACATATTGATATTTTTTTACAAAAAAGTTCATAGCACTACCTGGTTTGCCAATGAATAGCTTGGTGGTGGTATGATACCTTGCAAAAAATTCGGGGATCCAGGACGTAAAGGCCGTAAATACAGGGAAAATTCTTCTCAAAAAAGTGGTTGAGCATTTAGCGAACAAAACGGTACGCATCATGCATGCCTCGCAAAGTTTGCAAGGGCCCATGATTGTCCTTGGTTACGTTGAGCGGGCAGTGTGGCAAGTTTCAAGCCAACCCTGAGTCTGCAATACATTGGCGGCAAGGGTAATCTGCCTCTCTGAAAATTTCCTTTTGCGAGGATTCCAGGCGTAGATGAGTTGGGTGAGCGCTTCCAAAGAATCTGGAGCCTCGCTGGTTGCTACCCAATGTACCGAGGCCAGTAATTCCAGCCCGAAGGATGATTCAAAACCCTCCACAAGCCTGAATACTCGCTCAAGGCGTTCTTGCGTTTCCGGGTGCTGTCCAAGCATGGCAGCCGCATCTTTTTCTGCGCCGGGCACAATGTTGAGGGGCTTGTCCGGCGAATCGCCGCCGTCGGCATAGCCGGTCAAGTAAAATCCTTCAATGGCGTGCAGTACATGACGTAAATTTTCCGCATAGGGGCCATATGCGGCTTTTTTAAACCTGAGATTGAGGGGTTCTCCCGCCGCCTGCATAAAATACATGAGCTTGTGGACTTCAAGCAGCGTAACAAAAGGATCAAGCAGGCCTCGCAAATAACGGTCTATGAGAGCTACCAGCGCGGCACGCCCCGGGGTCATGCCCGGCGCCTTGGGCGCGTGATGCATGGTATCGCTTTGCGGAGCGCCGTTAGGCGCAAAAATGATAATCCGTACATTGTTCAGTCCGGAAAGACGCTGTTCAATGGCAGTCCGTACATTGGGCCAATCCAGGCCACCCAACCCGCATCCCAGAGGGGGGATGGCAATAGAGGTGATCTCGCGTTCCCGTATCACGCGGGCAAGATCATCCAGACCGTTTTCTATATCCTTGAGGCTGCTCTTGCCGCGCCAATGCCGCTTGGTAGGAAAGTTGATGATGAAGCGCGGGGGCGTAAGCGTGCCCGTGTAGTAGACAAACATGCTGCCCGGCACAACAGCCTTTTTTTTGCAGGCGGCTTCGTAGGCCTTGTAATTGGCGGGAAATGCGTTTTTGAACTGCAAGGCAATGCCGCGCCCCATGACGCCCACACAGTTGACGGTATTGACAATGGCGTCGGCTTCTTCCTTGAGAAGGTCTCCGCTTTTGTATTCAATCATGATGAACCTCAGGAAACGATGATTAATAGCCCCTAAAGGGGGTAGACGGGTATGATCTGGTAGAGCTTATCAGCCCCTGGTACTACGGGGAGGCGAGGTCGCCCGCCTCTGGGCATAGAAAAGATGCTGCGCGTCTATTTGCTGCAGAGTTGGTTCAATCTGTCTGATATAGGAGTAGAAGAAGCCCTCCTGGACAGCAGGGCCATGGCAGATTTCGTCGGACTGAATCCCGATGTGGAGAACGTTCCCGACTCTACGACGCTGGCCAAGTTTCGCAAGCTACTGGGGAAGCATGATCTGATTACCAGGATTTTTGATATTATTGTTGAGAAGTTAGCTGCACGAGGTCTTATCATGGAAGGGGGAACCATAGTAGATGCCACATTGATTGATGCTCCCTCATCGACAAAGAATGCTGCGGGAGAAAGGGATCCCGAAATGAGTCAGACGAAGAAGGGCAACCACTACTATTTTGGAATGAAGGCCCATATAGGCGTATGCGCCGTCAGTGGCTATGTGCACACTGTCAGGACAATTGCCGCGAATACGCATGACGTTGTCATGGCGGGACAACTCCTGCGCGATAGCGACCATACTCTGTATGGGGATACTGGATATATTGGAGTAGAAAAGAGACCGGAGATGCAGGAGAGGAGCAGGAAGCAGCCTATGAACTATCGCATCAACCGCCGTCGTGGCAGCGTGCAGAAGGTTCCCGCACATTTTTTCAACTTGGAAAAGAGTATTGAACGTAGCAAGTCGTCTGTAAGGAGCAAGGTCGAACATCCATTCAGGATCGTCAAGTGTCTGTTTGGCTACACAAAGACAGTGTATCGAGGCATAAAGAAGAATACAGACAGACTGTTGATCTGTTCGCAAGTGCCAATCTCCTTATGTGTGCCAAGTCAGGAAGAGTGAATGGGGCCCTCTAGTGGAGTATTGCGGGAGTATTGCGTCCAAGTTCAGATAGCAAATAGAATAAATCATCGCTTCCCTCAATAATACCAAGCTGGCAAAACAGCCACTAGGGGGTGGTGGCTGTTTTGGCGTAGCGCCATAATGACTTGCTGCTGAACAGCTTCCGACTGCACACCAATACGCTCAACCAATTTCCAGGGAAAGTGCTGTTCAAGTAAAAATTCTGCCTGTTTGCCCTCTTTGCATGCTCGCCAATCACGTGCATTAACGGCTTCCCAGTTGATAGCCTCCAAATCGTCTGCCGCGCAGTAATCTTCAAAATAATACGCACCCGCATTGGACGAGGTAAAGGCCCAGCGTTTTTGCTGAGCATTCGCCCAAGCAATAGTAGCATACAGATCAGCCTCAAGATGGACAATGGGGCCTTGGCCGCCCCGATAGGTCAAGTCGGGATGGTTATTCTTGGAGAACAAATACAGCATGACAGATCGGGGGCAAAAGTAAAAAGGCACACAATCGCCTACATGCAGACCGGGGCGACTCCTGAGAGGAAGAGTCAAACGTCGCTCCTTGATGTTGGACATGCCGATGGTGGTCCCCATGCCCTGCTGTGTTTGCATGTATGCGTCTGAATAGAGATACCCAGCGGCAATAATATGGGGCAGCCTGTCCACATGGACAATGTGATAGATTTTGGGGTGTGCGGGTACGGTCATGGAGGCTCCTGTCGTTATCAAAGACGCCGTAAAACCTCTCCCTTCCGGGAGAGGTTTTACGGCGTACCTTACCGGGGAGTCCTCTGTGATTCAATATACTCCCGTAAGACAGAGAGAGGCTCTCCTCCACAGCTTCCGGCAAAATAGCCTGGAGACCAGAGGGAACCAACCCAGAGTTTGTTGCGAATTAAAGGGTAGTCTTTCTTCCGAATCAATCTGCTCGAGACACCTTTCCGACTATTGACCAGGGATGAAACAGCTACTTTTGGGGGATAGGTGACAAGCAAGTGCACGTGATCCTCTTCTCCACTAAACTCGACAAGTTCAGCTTCAAAGTCACGGCTGACGCTGGCAAAAATATCCCTCAGAGCGTCGAACATATTAACTCCTACCTACGGCTTCATGCGGCTCCTCACGGAGAAACATGCGTAGGCTGCTTCCAGATGGCTGACCAGGCTCTATCTGGGGTGAAATTTCAACCACCATGTTATCGCCAGCTTTGCGTGGCGCATGAGAATATATTCACTGATTTTAGTGTAAAATTGCAAAATTTGTATTTATATCTGAGATACCAGGCAGCAGAACCTGCAAAACGCAACGTCCCTGCAGTCCGGCAGACGGGGGAGGGTCTGTGCCGGACGACAGGGACGTGCAGACAATGCTGTGGCAATAGGTGAATGTGGAGAGGACTAGATGCGCTTGCGTCTGTCGTAGAGGAAGCGGGCGAACTTCTCCATGGCTTCCTTTAAGACCTCATTGGAGGGCAGGTAGACAATGCGGAAGTGATCGGGCTTTGGCCAGTTGAAGCCTGAGCCTGGCACAAAGAGGATGCGTGTCTCACGCAGACACTCCAGGGCAAACTCTGTATCGGACTCTATGTGGTAGAGCTCGGTGTCTATCTTGGGGAAGATGTAGAAGGCTGCCCTGGGTTTGACTGCAGAGATGCCGGGGATGTTGTTGAGGGCTTCATGGATGAAATTGCGCTGCTCATAGATGCGCCCGCCGGGGACAATGTATTCATTGACGCTCTGATAGCCCCAGAGTGCAGTCTGAATGATGGACTGACCAGGCACATTGGAGCACAGACGCATGTTGGAGAGCATGTTGATACCGGCAATGTAGTCATTTGCCAGAAGCTTGTTGCCGCTCAAAATCATCCAGCCGACGCGGAAGCCGCAGACCATATGTGACTTGGAGAGGCCTGAGAAGGTCACACAGAAGAGGTCCGGTGCCAGCGAGGCAATGGAGATATGCTTTTCCCCGTCCATGACCAGGCGGTCGTAGATCTCATCCGCAAAGATGATGAGCTCATGGCGACGGGCAATGTCCACGATGCGCTCAAGGACTTCAAGGGGATAGAGAGCGCCTGTGGGATTGTTGGGATTGATGATGACCAGAGCCTTGGTGCGATCCGTGATCTTGCTCTCCATGTCATCGAGATCCGGGTACCAGTCGGACTGCTCGTCGCAGATGTAATGCACAGCCTTGCCGCCTGTGAGATTGGCACAGGCTGTCCACAGGGGATAGTCAGGGGCAGGGATGAGGATTTCATCACCATCGTTGAGCAGCGCATGCAGGGCGAGCTGGATAAGCTCGCTTGCTCCGTTGCCAGTGTAGATATCCTTCATGGTCACGTTGGGTATGCCCTTGATCTGGGCATACTGCATGATGGCCTTTCTGGCATTGAAGATACCGCGGGACTCCGAATAGCCCTGGGAAGAGACAATGGACGCCCGCATGTCCTGGATGACTTCTTCGGGGGCAGTGAAGCCGAACGGGGCAGGATTGCCGATGTTCAGTTTCAGAATCTTCATACCATGCTCTTCCATGTGCGCGGCCTCATCAACGACCGGGCCGCGAACATCGTAGAGCACATGCTCAAGCTTTCTTGATTTGGCAAATGTCCTCATGAGTATCGTGAGCACCCTTGAGTCAGCGTGCTCCCTCCCCTTGTCTGGTTAGAAGGTGACAGAAACGATGGGTCAAAGTCGTGCCCGGACACGTGCAAGCTCTCTTGGCTGAGATGTTCAGCTGAGATGTTCAGCAAGACTCCTGCAGGGGCCTTCTTTGCCATCATACGTGTACTTGTGAGCCTGAAGGTTACTTCTGTCAAGTCTCATGTGCATTACTTTTTCTCAATTTTTCTGAGGGGACACGAGATTGAGCAGGGGAAAATCGCCGTTTTTGCGCAGCTTGCGGGCAGCTTTCGGGCATGGAAGAATCAGGCAAGATTGTGCAAAAAATTGCGGTACAGTTTCGGAGACGGATTTGCTAGGGTCCAAGGCAGGAACAGTACCTGAAGAGCAACGGAACAGCCCGCAAGGTCCTGTGTGGCGCCTGAACGCGCCTGAACACGGGCCTGGACGGGCCTGGACACACCAGCTGTTTCACAAGGGTATGCCGCAAAGAAGGGAGGTTTCCATGGAAAGACGTCATTTTCTCAAAGCCGGTCTTGCAGCCGCTGCCGCAGCTCCTCTGCTGCCAGGCGCTGTCAGCACCGCAAGTGCTGCCCCACTCCTTGAGGATCAGTCCGGCCTTGGCATTTTGAACTACAAGCCGACCATGCGCTATCGTCCCATGGGCAATACCGGTGTCATGGTCTCTGCCCTGGGCTTTGGCATGCTCCGCCTGCAGATGAAGGACGGCAAGGTGGACTTCGGCCTGAGCACGGACATTGTGCACAGAGCCATTGAGGGCGGTGTGAACTACATTGACACCGGCCGCGTCTATCTTGGCGGACAGTCCGAGGATGCCGTGCGCAGGGCCCTTGCCGGCGGCTGGCGCGATCGCGTCTACGTGACCTCCAAGATGCCCTGGTGGGAGATGCAGGGACCGGAAGACTTCCAGAAGTTCTTTGATTTGTCGCGCAAGACGCTGGATACGGATGTCATTGACTTCTATCACATCCATATGATCATGCATCGCGGCTGGGAGAAGGCTGTAAAACCCTGGCATCTCATTGACAAGATGCAGAAGCTGAAGGACGAGGGCAAGATTCGCTTCATGGGCTTCAGCTTCCATGACAGTCTGCAGCTCTTCAAGACAGTCATTGATGCAGCGCCCTGGGACTTCTGCCTCCTGCAGCACAATTACCTGGACTATGAGTACGAGACCGGCATTCTCGGTCCCAAGTACGCAGCAGCAAAGGGCATGGGTGTTGCCATCATGAAGCCTGTGCGTACAGGGTTGCTGGGAGCCCTGCCTCCGGTCATGAAGGATGCCCTGAAAGCTACAGGCATCATGAAGGACGATGCCCAGTGGGCCCTTGAGTACCTCTGGGATATTCCGGAAATCAGCGTCACTGTGAGCGGCATGAACAGCATTGCCGATGTGGAGCGAAATCTCTCCTATGCTGCCAAGGCTGCTCCGGGCATGCTCTCGGCAAAGGAGCGCGCGGCCATTGGCCAGGCCAGGGCTGCCTTCAACAGTATCCCGGGCCATGTCAATTGCGTGGGCTGCTATCAGTGCATCCCCTGCCCCGAGAACGTGGCCATCGGCTACATCTTTGCCTACGTGTACAACAACTACCTGGCCCATCAGAACAAGCAGCGCGCACTGGCAGACTACACCCTGGCCATGTCCCCCATTCAGCGCGGCGACCCGGCCTCGTCCTGCACCAACTGCGGCCAGTGCCTGCCCAAATGCCCAATGAAGCTGGA
>CASEWR010000005.1 GCA_949291675.1 uncultured Desulfovibrio sp.
CAGTACCTGCACAGTGCCGAAACAGTCTTGTCCTGTGCCATGCTATACCGGGCAGACAAAGAGCGTCAAACAGGGAAGGCAGGTGCGTGCAGGGCTGCAGGGCCCTGCAGGCGGCCACACAAGCTGCCTCACCAGCCTGCCAGTGACGTTGTGCCTGTGCCCTGACCATGTGACGTTTCGCATATGCCGGATTGCGTGCCTGATGCTGCCCTCCTGCCCAGATCCTGCCCAGGCCCTGGTCTGTGGCCATGGTCTCCGGTCCTGTGACCCTGTCCGTCTTTGTTGAGAGCAGGGGGCAAGTATGCTAAAAGCCTTGCTGTCTTCTCAGGCAGCATGTGGCTTTCAGGCTTCGGGCAACCTGCCGGCAGCAGAGCGGCAACTTGCACCTGCCCGGGCCCTGCATATCCAGGCCAGCCTGCTGCCAGCTTGCGGCCATTGTGCGGCAGGCAGGGCCCGTTTTCGAGCCGCATGCGGCGTTCAAGTGCCATGCTGGCGTCTTTCAGGCGTCCTGTGACGTCCATCAGGCGCCGCGCCGGCCGGCAGACCACAGTTCTTCATTCGTGCAGGAAAACGTCATGCAGCAGTCCATTTCAACGGCAGCTTCGCGGGCCGGCGCAGGCTCGCAGGCACAAGGCGCTCCGGCCGGCAGGCCGGCAGTGCTGCTCATTGCCTATGGCTCCTGCGTGGCCACAGCCCTGGGTGTGCTGCATGACTTTGAGAACAGAGTGCGCGAGCGCTATCCCGGTATCCCTGTGCGCTGGGCCTATACCTCAGACCAGATCCGCAGTCGTCTTGCCGTGCAGGTACGCCGCAAGTCAGACTCCGTGGTCAAGGCCATACGCAGGCTGGTGCTGGAGCGCTTCGGCCCCATTGTGGCCCAGCCCCTGCAGATTGTGCCTGCCACGGAAAATGAAGTTGTGGAGGGCGTGAGTCAGTCCGTGTCCAGAGAGCTGGGGGTCATGGTCAGTGTCGGGGCACCCCTGCTTGCCAGCATGGCGGATGTGCACCTGTGTGTGCAGGCCATGCTCTCCCATCTGCCAGCAGGCAGAGCAGTGCATGAGGACGTGATCTTTGTGGGCCACGGTGCCTCCCATCACGCCCAGGCCCGCTATGCCGAGCTCTCGCGCCTCATTGCGGCCTTTGATCCCTGTGTCCATGTGGCAACGCTTTCGGGAGACATGCCCCTGGAAGGCCTTGTGCCGCAGCTCTCGTCGCGGCGTGTCTTCCTGGTGCCGCTGCTCGCCTCTGTGGGCAGACATACGCTCATGGACATTGCCGGACCGGAGCCGGACTCCCTCAAATCCTTTCTGACGAGCATGGGCCATGACTGCGTGGCCATCAGGGAAGGGGTGCTGCAGCACAAGGCCTTTGCCGATATCTGGCTGTCCCACCTGGATGCAGCCATGGCGCGCATTGCCACAGAAACCGGGGCAGCCGGGCAGCAGAACGCCTGACAGCCGGCTCTCTGCGCTTGAGACAGTGCAAGAGCGAGCTGGAAAGACATGAGCTGAAAGGAGCAATCTGGAAGGATCAGGCTGGTAGGATCAATCAGAAAGGGATGGCAGTATGACGCAGGCAGGATACACATGGAAAGCAATAGAAGATCTTCCTTCTGACTGGAAAGGCATGGAAAGTGAAACGCTCAAAAACCTTTCCCTCCTGTGGGAAGAACAGAAGAACAAAGCAGATGCAGAAGCTCTTGCGCACTATAGCGCAAAACTGCAACGTCAGTGGGCTGTTGAAACGGGACTCCTGGAAAAGTTGTATGACCTTGAAAAAGGTATAGCAGACACCATGATTGAATTGGGAATCGATGCAATCGATATCCCGCACCATGCGACCAGCAAATCACCTGAGTATGTGAAATCGCTTCTCAAAGACCAGCAGCATGTTGCAGAAAGCCTTTTTGCATATGCAAAAGAGAAGAGATCGCTCACGCAGTCCTTCATCCAAGAGGTGCACGCAGCCTTAACAAAAAGCCAGAAGACGACAGAAGCTGTTGACAGGTATGGGAATCATATTTTCGTTTCTTTGGAAAAGGGAAAATGGAAAACACGTCCCAATACTCCGACCAGGCCTGATGGCAAAAGACATGAATATTGCCCGCCACTGCACGTCCAGGAGGAAATGGACAACTTGCTTCAGTGGCATGCAGAACATGTTGCTGTGGCACCAGAAGTCGAAGCTGCCTGGTTACATCATCGTTTTGTGCAAATTCATCCATTTCAGGACGGCAATGGACGGGTTGCCAGGGCACTGGCAACGTTTGTCTTTCTGCAAAAGGGCCTGTTTCCCCTGGTTATCACATGTCAACAGCGTACAGAATATCTTGAGTGTCTGGAAAAAGCTGACAACGGAGACCTCAAACCGTTAGTAGCCCTGTTTACCCGCCTTGCCAGGGATGCTTTTCTTCGTGCGTTCAGCATCAGCGAAACAGGTCTGCACACGCAGAGAACGACAGAAGATGTTCTGGCTGCGAGCCGGAAGACAAGTGCAGACACAGCACTCAGCCTCCGGCAACACACTGCTCTGTCTCTGGCTGATTCCCTGAAAGACATTGCCTGTGCTGAATTTCATGCAATTGCTGAGCGTCTGCAAGAAAACATACATGATACACAGGATGCACAGGATACTCAGTATGCTATTGAAGTTCTGGAATCGACCAGAGATTCCGAGCACTGGTTCAGAGAGCAGGTTTGTACAATTGCAGACAGCTTTGCGTACTCTGTGAATGCCGATGCATATCACAAATGGATCATGCTGACCCTGAAAGGAAGTTGTGACTGTTCGTGTATCCTTTCCCTGCACGCTGTCTCAAAGAATATTTCCGGCGTTATGGCAGCAGTCATGTTTTTGGAATGCAGAGAAAAGAGAGAAAACTCTTTCTTCGCTGACGGGCCATATTCAGTATCTGCAAGTCCATTTGTCTTTACAGCTTCTGATGACAGGGAAAGCATTTCCTTGTCATTTAAGGAATGGGTCCATGCGAATCTGTTGCATGGTCTTGTTCTGTGGCAACAGAAACTTTAGAAATCCACGTTCTCTTCTTTGTTGAGGAAAGTATGCTGTTCAAACATCTTCTCTGGGCTGTCATTGTGTCAGCCCTTCTTGTTCCCTGCAGTGCAGATGCTGGTGCTGCTGAGGCCAATGCCTTCAACCCCTATACCGGAAAACCCCTGCCTGTCACCCGCCAGCCCAGGGGGGACGAGGCAAAGATCCTTGCTGCCATGGGCGGCAGCACCAGATCCCTTGCTGCGGATGCCGGCTGGCGCACACACTGGCGCGAGGAAGCCTATCCTGTGCTGCAGGGCAGCCTGACTGCTCCCCATGAAGTGCTGGTCATTCTGGACTTTGCTGACAAGGCCAGCCGCAGCCTCTGGGCAGAAGTTGTGAAGGCTGCAAAGGCTGTGCCTGCTGACAAGGCCCGCTTTGTGCTCTTTGGCAAGAGCAGCGAGCTCTATGCCACAGACCTTACCGGTCTTGCCATCTGGGCTGCCAGGGAGCGCAAGGCACAGGTCTTTGACTACATCACCTGGGCCATGCAGCGCTGGGATGCCATCAAGGCAGGCCAGAAAAAGCAGGGAAGGGTGAAGCCCTTCCAGAACGAATACGACGCTGTGCTCACCAGGAAGGACTATCCCCTGGTCTTCATTGCCATGGACAAGGTCTTCAAACCCGGGGTCGCGGAGCGCGAGCAGTCAGCACTTGCCAGCTATGCCTATGAAGCCGGCAACATCAATCTCTTCCAGGCTTCGGAAGTGTGCCGCTACTACGAGCTTGCTGCGCCCAGTGGCCTTATTGTGGACGGCGAAGTGCTGGACAATCCGGCGCAGCTTCTGCATGCGCTGAAGTAAGGCTGCTGTTTCCCTGGTCAGAAGAACAGGGCAGTCAGACCCAAAAGAGACAAAGCCGCCTGGATTCAGTGTTGCTGCTGAATCCGGCGGCTTTTATGTTCGCGCAAGAGTGCTGCGGGCCGTTCTCTTCTTGTGCTCCTGTGTGCCGCCCCTGTGCCGTCCCTGCAGGCATTTGTTCTGCAGACTGAGCCTTACTGCAGACATGCACCCTGCAGACTGTGCTTGAAGGCATGGATGATGCGCACAGGTACAGTCCTGCCCACAGGATTGGGGTCAGTGAGGGGCACATGCACAAGGGCCCCGTAGGGGTCTCTGCCCTGCCAGCTGACCTCGTCTGCGCTCTCCTGCTGGCGCGGGCTCTGGCCTTCAATGAGTACCTCTGTTTGCTGCCCTTCGCGGGCAGTGAGCCATTGTGTGCTCAAGTCTTCCTGCAGGGCCTGCAGGCGCTGCAGACGGTCCAGTTGCACATCAGGCTTGATTTTGTCGAGATAGGTGGAGGCTCTGGTGCCCGGTCTGTCCGAGTAGCAGAAGGAGAAGCTGCTCATGAAGTTGCAGCGCTGCACCATCTCCATGGTCTGCACAAAGTCGTCTTCCGTTTCCCCGGGAAAGCCCACAATCAGGTCCGTGGAGAGGGCCAGATCGGGTCGTGCCTGACGCAACGTATCCACAAGCTGCACAAAGCCGGCACTGTCATAGCGGCGGTTCATGCGCTTCAGGACGCGATCTGCCCCTGCCTGCATGGGCAGATGCAGTCTCGGGCAGAGATTGGGAATGTCTGCAAAGGCAGCCACATCCTCATGCGTCATGTCCTTGGGGTGCGGAGTCACGTAGCGCAGACGAAGCGCGGGGTCCAGGCCTGCCACCATGCGCAAAAGCTGCGCAAAGCTTGTGCCGTCGCCTGTTTTGTCCTTGCCATAGGCATTGACGTTCTGGCCAAGCAGGGTGATCTCGCGGGCACCGGCGTTCAGATATGCCTCGCACTCGGCAAGGATGGCCTGTGCCTTGCGGGACTTCTGCCGGCCGCGGGTAAAGGGCACAATGCAGTAGGTGCAGAAGTTGTCGCAGCCCTGCATGATGTTGACCATGGCCACAGGACCATTGTGCCCGGCCCTGGGCGCCGGGCGCTCCTCCATGTCTTCAGAAAAGCCTGCTGTGCACAGATGCCTGTCCGGATGGGCTAACAGCCAGGCAATGTTGCCGGGAATGCCAGCCACGGTATCTGTGCCTGCCACAAGGCGCACCTGGGGCGAGTAGGAGAAGATGGTCTCCTTCAACTGCTGGGCAACGCAGCCTGTGACTGCCACCAGCACATCCTTTCTGCCCCCTGTTTCCTGCTGGATGCGGCCAAGGGCTGTGCGCAGCTTGTGCTCCGGCTTTTCACGCACAGAGCAGGTGTTCACAAGGATGACCTGCGCCTCGGCTGCAGGGGCCGGGGCAGCTCCCATGTCCTGCAGGGAGCGGGCAATCCAGTCTGAGTCGGCCACGTTCATCTGGCAGCCAAAGGTGATGATATGATAGGTGAGCATGGAATGGGGCATGGGATGCGAACCGGGCATAGAATGTGGTGTGGAATGCTGTGTTACATGCAGTGGGGAATGGCGCGTTGCATGCTGCATGTGCTGGTGCTGCAGCTGATGTTGCGGCTGGTGTTGCAGGTGATTGCGTGCGCTGCCCTGCAAGGCAGGAGCCGGCCTGCTGTACGGCCTGTTGTACGGCCCTCCGGGTGTGCCCGGGCACAGGGCCTGCGTCTGCCAGAATGTCTGAGCCGCCTGCCTGAGCAGGGAGCCTGATCTGCCGGACTGATGCCGGACTGGTGCCGGACGTTGTGCGGCAGGGGCGCCAGAGCGGCCGGTTCGTCGGGGCGTAGTGACTGCCGGGCTTGCCGGGAGCGTCAGGAGCAAGGGGGCGTCAGGAGCGCCAGGATTGGGGCCAGCGCTTACGACCTGCGGGGCTCGGACGTGTGCTGAGCGTCCCGAGCCTCAGACTTTGCCTGGGCCATGAACTCAATCTGGGTCATGAGCCAGGAGGCCATGCGTCTGGCCTGCGTCTCATTCATCTGAAAGCGGGTGTGCACGTTGCGGATGAAGCGGCGCTCAGTGGCACCATCCTGCTGCGCCTGCCTGGCCTCATCCTCATTGACAATGGTGCCGTCCGCATTGATGAGCACAGCGGCCGGAGCAGGCAGGGCTTCTTCTTCAGTATAGAAGAGCATTTCCAGGTTGCCGGTCTGATTGACGCCGCCCATGACGCCGTGCACAGGGCGCAGAGGTGCGTCGGGATCAATCTTGGTGAGATACACGTGCTTTGCGTTCTTCATAACCTTCCTGACTCCTTTTCCGAACCCGTTTTCCGAATTCCCCGTACGAATTCCTTTCCCCAAAGACCTCTTCCCAAGGACTTGTTTCCAAGGACCTGTTCAGCAAAAGACCTGCTCAGCGTGCGGACAGGGGCAGAAAGGCCACAGGGGCCCCTGTGGCCGCAGCCCGGAGCATTTTCTGCCGGTGCGGACTGAGCCCTGCCGGGGCAACTGAGGGGGGAAACTGAGGAATACCCCCGCAGCTTGCGTCGCATGACGTCCTGTCAGTCACAAGGCAATGCGCCGTGTGCCCTGGCACGGGGACAGTGCAGGCCGGCATCTTTGCCGGCAGCATGCCTCCTGTCAAGTACTCAGTGCCAGGTGAGCAGGGTTTTGCCTCCCAGGCCTGCAGAGCTTGCCATATCCCTGACAGAGCACTGGCACTGCAGTCAGGCCTGCACTCAGGCCCGGCAAGCAGGCCGTCAGGACTGGCTGGCGGCATGACTGGCAGCATGATTGGGCCTGAAGTTAGCCTGAAACCTGTCTGGAACATGAGGCTGTGCCAATTGACGTTGACGCAAGCTGCCTTATTATGTTGGCGGTTGTGAGCTTTCTGAGTTTTCTTTCTCTGATTGTTTTCTGCATCTGCAGCAGGACTGACCGAGTCTGCAGGCAATATTTTCGCCCGTATGGGCACTATGGGAGGCATGTATGGGCGCGTGTACTGTGGAAAAACTGGAATGCACCCCTGAATTTGACATGATTGGCTTTATGGAACTGAGCCAGGAAAACCGCATTGACGGCAAGGTCATGCAGACCATGACCAGCTTGTGGGAAGACTGGCAAAAGAAGCTTTCTGTCTACAAGCTTGTCTGTGGCAAGATCTCCTATCTTCTGGTCTGGCTGCCTGAAGACGTGGAGACCTATGTGGACGAGACCTGGGACAAGACCCCCTCTGAAGGCTATCTTGCCAATTCCCTGGCCCAGTATATGTGCATGCAGAGCGTGAATACCATCCTCCCCCAGGTGGAAAACGTGGGCTGTGCCCCTGCACCGCGCCCCACAGCGTCCCTCAAGGAAGCCCTGGCAGAGTTTGATCTGGCCTATCGCGAGGATCTTGACGTGCTGACCCGTCGCTTTGCGGTGGTGACCTTCTATCCCTTCCGCGGCGGCTGTGAGATCTGTCATCTGCAGTCGCACTGTCCCAAGGGCAATGGCGACTCGGATTCCACCATTGTTCTGCCTGGCTACGAGAAGTAGCCGGTTCTGACAGGCCTGCCGCACACTGCGAGAGCAGCAGGTCAGCCAGGCCAGCGAGGCCGGCAGGGCCACCGGGGCAGACAGACGGGACCTGATGCAGCCTGGCACACAGGCGCTTCAGGCAGCGATATTCGGGCAGACGGGCTTTTGCGCAGGGCGGCACATGCTGCAGTACATGCTGCACCCGGCCAGGGGCTGTTTGCCTTTTTGAGCATTGCCTCGTACAGTCAGCCCGGGTGTGCACAGGACCTTCTGGTCGTGCGCAGACCAGGGACCAGACTCGGGACCCGACCATGGAACCGACCATGGACCCGTTCATGGACCCGCTCAGGGGCCAGCCCCGGGACCAGACCAGGACGCGGGCCCCGAGTACGAAGCTGAGCCTGAGCCCTGGCGCGTGAGCGCCGGCATCGCCTTTTCGGCACAGCGCTACGGACAGGTTTGGCCTGCGGGCCCCATGGGGCCCGGGCACAGTCATTCACGCCAGTTTTAAGGAGGTTGCGGAAAGCCGCCTGTCCTTACAGCATGCCTTGCTGCGACATGCAGCAGGACCTTACGACTGGCATATGCAGCAACAGGGGGAAAGAGCCCGTGATAGCCTATGTGGAGGGGCGTCTTGCCCATGTTTCCGAG
>CASEWR010000006.1 GCA_949291675.1 uncultured Desulfovibrio sp.
AAAATAGTTGCCCGTCTTGAGCCCTACTACAGAGCCGATGATATGGACGAGCGCAGGAAACAGAAGGAAAAGCTTGGCAAGGAGCTTCTGACACACCTTGCCAAAGTGGTCTCACGTCAGCAGTTTGCCGACTTCCTCTCCCGTTTCCTGGTCAGTGACTACGACCTGTACAAAATGGCCTCTGAATGCGCAGAGATTCCTGAGGCAGATCCAGAAACAAATTCTGCTGCCAGTCAGACTGTTGTCGGTACTGCCATGGATGCAGATGACATTCTGGGTACTCTCTTTGGTGCCGGACCAGAAGAAGACCTGCTGTCCGGCAGCCAGAGTGAAACGCAGAGCGACCCGGTGGAAGAGAAGACTGACACGGACCAAATCTCCGTCTTCTGCCGCAGGGCTGTGAATCACTGGTTCGAGATTGTACGTGCACAGGCAGAAACTCCTGCCCTGCCGCGCATCTACGCTGTTTCTGCTGACTTTCTGGATGCCTTTGCGTCTGAACTCATCCTGGGTGCCAGGCATATCAAACTGCTTGACCAGATGCGCGAGGCAGTACGCAGAATCAGCGGCTTCCGCAATATCACCCGTGAAGTGGCTGCCTGGCGCATGGCCAGTGAGGCAGCCTACCATATCAACAGCTTTGTCTCCTGGCTTGGGCATGATGCCCGTCTTGGACAAAAGACCAGCATCATCTACAATGGACGCATGCAGGAACTCTTTGTGCCTGCCACACTGAAGTTTGGTGAGCATGGCGAACCCATTGTGCCTGCCACACAGCAGCAGTATGACAAATCGTACTCCATGAGCTGGCTCATGGCTTTCTATGACAGTGTCACTGCCAGCCTTAACGAGCACGAGGACGATTTTGACCCTGTACAGAACAAACGCCTTGAGACCATTCTCAACAGTCTCAGGGTGTAGACAGGCAGACAAGGAACGACAAGGGAGTAGATATGAACGTCAGCATTGCCAATGACAGCCGCTTTGCAAGTGGACATGCCTTCATCACGGTAGAAGACTGCCCTGATCCCGGTGCAACCCCCTGGTTTTCCCTGCGGCGCGCCTCAGACCGCATGTACCTGTCTGCAACTGCCCGCTGGCTCAATACCCTTGAGCGCATCCCTGTTGTAGACGGCCTCTACCGCAACGGCACCTTCTATATTCCCATCGGACCGGAGATCTTGAGCGAACTCGACAGTCTGGAAAATCATATCTTCTCGCTCAATGGCCAGGATCCTGTTGCTCTGGACATTCCCCCGGTGCTGCCCACAGGACTTTTTCCGGACACCACAGGAGCTGTCGGAGCGGTGCAGGTTCCTTCTGCTGTCAAACTGCAGCCTGAACCTGTACCAGGACCGGAGTCCCCGACCGAGCCAGAACCACAAACTGACCCCGAACCTCAGCTGCCACCGGACCCTGCCCCACATCAGGGTGCTCTGGATATGGGCCCGCAGGTAGAGGAAAAGCAAGGCAGCAAGCTCCCCATTGTTCTTGCAGTGCTTGTCCTGCTGCTTGCTGCAGCAGCTGCCCTGTGGTTCTTCGTGCTGCGGGACACTGGACCTGCTCCTGCAGAACAGCCTGCTGCAAGTGAACAGGCACCAGCTGAGCCTGCTTCTGAACTCGCAGCAGAGCCGGCACCTGTCCGGCAGCCCCAGACAGCCATGCCCTTCCTCGGGACAGCCAGACAGCACCTGCAGGGCTCTGCCGATCCAGCCAAAAGCCTTGAACTGGCAAAGCCCATGCGCACCATGGAAGCAGACTCCGAGACCTCGGACGGAGCCTT
>CASEWR010000007.1 GCA_949291675.1 uncultured Desulfovibrio sp.
GGGGAAGAGAGAAAACGTGCCGGTCTGCCTGTCTAGGCGATCACCATGCTGCCGCAACCCTGTGTCCGGAAGTGTCCGGGAGCGCGGCAGCGTGGTGACTGCCGATCAGGCCCTGCTCAGGCCCTGGCCAAACCCTGCTCAGGCCCTGCTCAGTCTTGTGTGCTGTCTTGTGTGCTGCGGGAAGACGGCAGCGTCCAGCTGCCGCTCTCAAGCTGTCTTCTGATTGTCGCTGCGGCAAGACCGTTGCGCTGCATGAGCTCCTCCGGCGTTCCGCTTTCCTCCACTCGGCCGTCCTTCAGCACGACGATCTGATCGGAGCCGGCCACAGTGCGCATGCGGTGCGCAATGACCAGAACTGTTCTGTTTCTGACAAGCCGTGCGAGCGCGTCCTGAATCAGGGTTTCGTTCTCAACGTCCAGAGAGGCAGTGGCCTCATCGAGCAGGAGGATCGGGGCATTCTTCAAAAAGGCACGGGCTATGGAGATGCGCTGGCGCTCTCCTCCTGAAAGAGCAGAGCCGTTTTCCCCAATGAAGGTGTTCCAGCCGTCCGGCAGGCGTTCCACTATTCTGTCCACATGTGCAAGTGCCGCGCATGCCTTCACCTCCTCGTCAGTGGCGTCCTTTCGGCCCATGCGGATGTTTTCCAGCACTGTGTTGTTGAAGAGCGTCACATCCTGGAAGACAATGGACACAAGGGAAAGAAGCCGTTCCGGATCAACCTTCGCGATGTCCATGCCGCCAATGGTGATGCTCCCGCCAGACACATCCCAGAATCTGGCTGCCAGACGGGTGATGGTGGTCTTGCCGCTGCCGGAGGCACCAATGAGAGCCGTGACCTCTCCCTGCCGTGCCACAAAGCTCACATCCTCCAGCACGTCCTTTCTGCCGTCATAGGAAAAGCGCACATGGTCAAAGACGATGTCATACCCCTGGCAGGTGAGCGCATCCGTTCCGCCCTGTTCGGGAAACTCCATGATCTCCCTGATCCTTGCCAGGCTCGTCCTGGCAATAATGATTGCCATGAGGTTCTGCATGGACTCCTGCAGAGGGTCATAGAGTCTGGAGACCACGAGCACGAACATGAAGAAGGTCAGGATATCAAGCCTGCCGGCAACCAGAAGTGAGGCCCCTGTGAGTGCCGTAGTGGCCAGGCCGAGCTTGAGGATCATGCCTGATGCCACCATGAAGACAGACATGCCGAACTCGGACATGGCAGCAGTCTTCTCCACCTTGCGGATTTTTTCATCCAGTCCCTGCAGATACCGGTCCTGGGCATTGCAGGAGGTAAGGTCCCTGATGGTTTCAATGCATTCCTGTATGCCGTCAGCACATTGTGTACGGGCCTGCATCTGACGCTTCTGCAGCCTGTCCTGCACCCTGCCCGAAAGGGCAATGACCGCAAAGGCAATGGGGACAACCCAGAGCGCTGCGCAGGCCATGCGGTAGTCAATGAAGAAAAGCGCTGCGCCGATGAGCAGGGTCGAGAGCACAGAGCCTGCAAGCCCCGGCACAAAGTGG
>CASEWR010000008.1 GCA_949291675.1 uncultured Desulfovibrio sp.
TCTTTCTCAGTTGTCGAGGTGGTGGAACTGGTAGACACGCTGTCTTGAGGGGGCAGTGGCTATGCCGTGCGGGTTCAAGTCCCGCCCTCGACACCAGCTTGAAAAGCTGCTGATGAAGTCCGTCAACCACCAGTTGCCGGATTTTTTCTTTGCCTGGCTCCAGGGCTCAAAAAGTCCTGCCAGGCAAGACAGACAACATCTGGACACCGTAGCGTCCAGTATTCCTGACAAGGAATACGCAGTCTTCACAAAGGGGCATTGCAGGCAAACCCTGTAAACGTCCTTTTGCAGACTGACTCTGAGACGGAAGGAGGTGATTTTCATGCCCGGAGTATTTCTCGACGACGATAATTTTGATCTGGCCCTGCGCCGCTTCAAGAAGCAGGTGGAGAAGGCTGGCATCCTTTCTGAAATGAGAAAGCGCGAGCACTATGAAAAGCCCAGTGTCCAGCGCAAGAAGAAGAAGGCTGCCGCCAGGAAGCGTCTTCTGAAGAAGATGAGAAAGGCCAATCAGGGATAGTTCCTGACGGTCGTATCCATAGTTACGGGGTGATGGTGACATCACCCTTTTTTGTTGCCGGAAAATCCGGGCACAGCGCCCCGGACACGCAGACTTCTCCCCAGGCCGCTCTTCACCCGGGGCCCATTTTCCAGGCTCCTGCAGCCCGCCCAGGCACCGACCAGCCCCTTCCAAGGCCCCTTCGCTGGGCCATCCCCTGCCATCCTTCCCTGGCACCTTCCTCATGAGCCCCCTGCAGCTCTTTGCCAGACCCTCTCCCAGACTCTCCCATGGCTCTCCTGCCCCTGCTCCCCTGAGCATGTTCTCCTGCGGCCAGTGCCTGCAGTGACGCTGTCCTGCCTCTTGCGCGGCAGCATGCTTTGCAGCAAACTTGTCCAGGGGCTGTCTGTACCCCCCGCCCTTTTCTGCTGACACACAGCGCACCATGCCGGCGCCTTTTGGGCATCGTCCCGGCTTCTTTCCGGCATCTTCACAACATCTGTCCGCTCCCATAGCCGCCTCTTCCCATACTGGTGAAAAGACCTATCTTCTGACTGCTATGCCCCTGCTCTTTCTGGCTCCCATACTACCTGCCCTGTGGCTGGCCTGGAAGGCCTTCCGTCTTCCTCTGCCTCTGCCGCTGCGCCTGCTGCTCATGGCGCTGCCCATAGCCATTTCGCAGATCTACAACATTCAGCATCGTCTCTTCGGCTCCCTCTCCGGCCCCGATGTGCCTGCCCTTGTGCTTGAGCTGCAGATCTGGGCCTTTGCGACCATGATCCTGGTCTTCTTCCTGGTTGTCAGTCGTGACCTGGCAGGCCTTGTGCTGCGCCTTGTCCGTGCCATCGCACGAAAGAAGGCAACACCAGCCCCTGCTGCCAGCGCAAGATCTGCACACACTGAGCCCTCGCCAGCCCCGAAGTCTGACGCCTTCTCGCGCAGAGCCTTTCTCACCGGCTCGGCCATGCTTGGTGCCGGAGCCCTGGTCTCCGGCTTTGGCGTGCGCAATGCCATAGCCACGCCCGTCATCAATGCCTGGGACCTCTGGCTGCCCAACCTTCCCGAAGGCATGGAAGGCTTTCGCCTGGTCCATCTGGCAGACCTGCACTTAGGCCCCTTGAGCCGCACAAAAAATCTCACCGAGTTTGTCAGCAACATCAATGACATGCGCCCGGACATCATCTGTCTTGGCGGCGACCTTGCCGACGGCTCTCCTGCCTGGCGCTGTGCTGATGATATTCCCAGAGGCAATCTGGCTCAGCTCTTTGGCAGGCTGCACAGCACATATGGCACCTATGCCTGCACAGGCAACCATGAGTACTACAGCGCCTACAAAACCTGGCTCTCCATCTGGCAGGAACAGGGCATACGCTTCCTGCACAATGCGTCCATAACGCTGCCGCACAAGGACGCACAGCTTGTCCTGGCAGGCCTCAATGACCCTGTGAGCGGCACACGCTACACAAGCCTGACCCCCTTCACAGCAGAGCAGGAAGTACAGCCTGAGCGCACCTTCCGCCTGCTTCTGGACCACAGGCCCACGGCAGCCCATGCCAATGCCGCCTTAGGCGCACAGCTGCAGCTCTCAGGCCACACCCATGGCGGCCAGTGCCCTGGCCTTTCCCATGCCATTGCCAGAGCCAATCAGGGCTTTGTGCGCGGCTGGTATGACGTGGACGGCATGCCCCTCTATGTGACCTGCGGTGCAGCCCTGTGGCCGGGCTTTGCCATGCGCATCAATACCCCTGCCGAGGCTGCCTGCATCACCCTGCACAAAGGCGACAGGCGCTGGGAAAAGGCACGCATCTGACCGCGATCTCCGGCCCCGGGGCCAGCCGCAACGTCCCCACCACTCCCCATTCAAACACACGTGAACAGACAGACTTGCCTGCTCTGGAGGTTTTCATGCTGACATCCATTCTTGACGCCATTGGCAATACCCCGCTTCTGGAGCTGAAAAACTCTGGCAAAGGCTTGCCGGGAACAGTGCTGCTCAAACTGGAAAACCGCAATCCCGGCGGCTCCATCAAGGACCGTGTGGCTGCCCATCTGCTCAAAGAGGCGCTGAAGGATGGCAGCCTTGAGCCCGGAGGCACCATCATTGAGGCCACCAGCGGCAATATGGGCATTGGCCTTGCCCTGGCTGCCCGCGCCCTGGGCCTGAAGTGCCTGCTCACCATGCCGGAGTCCATGAGCATTGAGCGGCGCAAGCTGTTAGCTGCCTTTGGTGCGGAACTTGTGCTCACCCCTGCTGCTGAAGGCATGAAGGGGGCTGTGGACAGGGCTGCTGCCCTGGCAGCTGAAGGAAAAGGCCTGCTCATCGGCCAGTTTGCCAATCCGAAGACCCCTGATGCGCACTACCTGTACACTGGCCCAGAAATCTTCACCCAGACAGACGGCAGGGTGGACTATGTGGTCTCCGGCGTAGGCTCCGGCTCCACCATCATGGGCTGCGGCCGGTATTTGAAAGAAAAAAAGCCTGCTGTGCGCCTCATCGCAGTAGAGCCTGCAGAATCCTGTGTCATCTCGGGCGGCACCCCCGCTCCCCACGGCATTCAGGGTATTGGCGCAGGCTTTATCCCGGCCATTTTTGATCCTGCCTTCATGGACGAAGTGCACACAGTGTCCACACAACAAGCCATCGAGACTGCCCGCAGTCTGCTGCGCAGCGAAGGCGTCAATGCAGGCATCACCACCGGTGCCAACGTGGCCGTTGCCCTTGCCATTGCCAGCCGCAAAGAGGCTGAAGGCAAGCTCATTGTGACCTTTGCCTGTGACACAGGCGAGCGCTACCTTTCCACTGCCCTCTTTGCCTGATGTGGCCTGATGCGCTTTCCCAGGCCTTCTGTGCAGCTGCCTGCATGCCGGCAATGCGCTCGCGGCCCTGTCGCCTGACGCTGCTGACCGGCCTGTCTGTTCTCCCCTGAGCCAGTCACGGACGACAGCCCTGACCACAGCCCTGGCCACACGTCCCTGACGCCACAGCCCCTCGGAAAGAGGTGAGGAGCCATTTCATGAAGACCATTCAGCCCCTCTTCGCCCGTCTCGGCCTGTCTCTTCTCATGCTGCTCGTCATGCAGTTTGCCCTTCCCCTGCGCCCTGTTCATGCAGCCCCTGCTGCACCGGAACTGACAGCAGGGTATGTGGAAGAGATCAGCCTTGGCAAGGCGACGCTGCTCTCCATTGTGGACAGCCCCACCAGCTTTGAAGCCAGGCTCATCACGGCAAAGGAGTATCGCGAAAAGTATGCCGGTACGACCTTCCCCGGGGTGGTGAAGACCTGGCTGCTGATTACTCAAGATCGCAAGATCCTCATCGATACGGGCTGGGGAACAAAGCACGGCCACAAGGCAACCACCCTCAACGTGCTTGCCAGGCGCGGCATTGCCCCGGAAGAGATCACCGACATTCTCATGACCCACCTGGACATAGATCATGTCAGCGGCCTGCTTGGCCCTGATGGCAAGGCAGCCTATCTCAGGGCCATAATCCATGTCAGTGAGCCCGAGTACACAGCCTGGATGCAGGATGCCACCAATCGCAGCAGGGATGTCTGTGCCAACACAAAGGCCTCAATGGCTCCCTACACGGTAAAGACCTTTGCCTTTGATGCCGAAGTGCTGCCCGGCATCCATGGCAGGGATGCCAGCGGCCACACCCCTGGCCATACGGTCTATGACATTGCCATGGGCGGCAACAGGATAGCCATCCTTGGTGACATCATGCACATTGCCGAGGTGCAGCTGCGCCACCCGCAGGTCTGCACTGTCTATGACATGACCCCGGACAAGGCTGCCCAGTCCCGTGCGGCCACGTTCAAGCGCCTGGCAAAGGAAGGCCTGCGTGCAGGCGGCATGCACTTCCCCATGATTGGTTATGTCACCGGGCAGGCAGACGGCGGCTTTGTCATGGAAGCTCAGCCTGCACAGTAGAAGCCTGGAGCCTTGTTCCTGCAGCTGCAGGCTCTGACGTACGCCAAAGCCTTCTGCAGCTTCATCCCCTGCCCCTGCCAGACAGCCCCATGGGCTGTCTGGCTGCTCTGCTTTGTGCCAGCAAACTGACTGTCCTGCGCAGCAAAAAA
>CASEWR010000009.1 GCA_949291675.1 uncultured Desulfovibrio sp.
TCTTTTTCTCTGTTTTTCCGGATAGAAGGCCCTTTGCTGCCTCTTGGCTTGTTTGAAAAAAAAGTGTATGTGCACTGGGCTTTCACGCTCGGACAGGCAAAAGTCTGTATCGAACAACTGCATTGTGCGCGTCCGTGTGCCAGGGGGACTCCCCTTCAGGCACTTTGGGAGTATCTGTGAAGGAATATCGCGATCATTATTTTCTGAAGGCCAAGGCGGAAAACTATCCCGCGCGAAGCGTCTACAAGCTCAAGGAGCTCGACAGCCGCTTTCATCTATTCCGCAAGGGCATGCGCGTGCTGGATCTGGGAGCAGCCCCCGGCTCCTGGTCTCTTGGCGCAGCCGAAAAGGTCGGGACAACGGGCCTTGTTCTTGGCTGCGACATACAGCCTGCGCGAACGGAATTTCCCCCGCAGGTGTCCTTCATGATCGAGGACGTTTTTGACAGATCGCCGGAGTTTGAAGCCAGGCTAGATGAGATCGGGCCCTTTGATGTGGTGATGAGCGACATGGCCCCGAGCACGACCGGGAACAAGTTCACCGATCAGTGCCGTTCCCTGGATTTGGCCAAGGAGGCCTTTGAAGTGGCCCTCATGCGCCTCAAGCCGGGAGGTTCCTTCATAGTCAAGATTTTCATGGGCCCGGATATCCAGGAGCTTTTGCAACCCATGCGCAAGGCCTTTGCCACGGTCAAGACCTTCAAGCCGAAAAGTTCCAGGGCTGAAAGCAAGGAAACATTTTTTGTGGGGCTCAACCGCCTGGCCGACAAAGAGGCCAGCCCCAATATCTGAGAGAGGTAACATATGTCAGGTCATTCCAAATGGGCGAATATTCAGCATCGTAAGGGCCGTCAGGACGAAAAGCGCGGCAAGCTTTTCACCAAGGCCGCCAAGGAAATCATCATTGCTGCCAAGGGTGGCGGTGACCCCGCAGGCAACTCTCGTCTGCGTGCAGCCATAGCCGCGGCCAAGGCCGTCAATTTGCCCAAGGACAAGATTGAAGCTGCCATTCGCAAGGGTACTGGCGAGGACGCAGGCGGTGATCTGACCGAAAGCTTCTACGAGGGGTACGGTCCCGGCGGCATCGCCATCATGGTCGAGGTTGCCACGGACAACAAGAACCGTACAGTGGCCGAAATCCGCCATCTTTTCAGCAAGCACGGCGGCTCCATGGGTGAAAACGGCAGCGTAGGCTGGATGTTCGACCGCAAGGGTGTCATCACCATCGACCGTCAGGCCTACGACGAGGAAAAGATGATGGAACTGGCGCTGGAATGCGGTGCCGACGACGTCATCGATGACGAGGATGTGTGGACCATTCAGACAAACATGGAAGACTTTACTTCCGTGCGCGATGCTCTGGAAGGCCAGGGTGTCACAATGCAGTCCGCTTCCCTTGCCATGGTTCCCCAGAATCTGGTGGCAGTGGACGCTGCTGTTGCCGAAAAGGTGATGCGCCTCATGGACGCTCTGGACGACAACGACGACGTGCAGAATGTCTACGCGAACGCCGACTTCCCGGATGATGCCGAGGTCTAGTTGGATCCCGTTACTGTCATTGGCATAGACCCAGGTTCCATCAATACTGGCTGGGGTATAGTGCGTACGGTTTCCTCCGGATTTGAGCTTGTGGACTGTGGTCTCATACGGACTACGTCCTCGCAAAAAACGGAATTCTCCCAGCGCCTTGCGAGAATCTACCGTGAGCTTGTCGCTGTACTCGAACGCTACAGGCCGCAGGAAGCAGCCATAGAGCAGGTCTTTCAGTCCATGAATGCTGCCACTGCCCTCAAGCTGGGTCAGGCACGGGGCGTGGCTGTAGCGGCCTGCGCTGCCTTTGACATAGGAGTGAGCGACTATCCTCCCACACTGGTGAAAAAGACGTTGGTGGGAGTGGGGCTTGCCGAAAAGGAACAGGTTGCCTTCATGGTCCGCTGCAGACTGGGCATCAAGAAGTCCGACTGGGCCCTTGATACCTCGGATGCCCTGGCCATAGCGCTCACGCACTTAAGTCTGCGTCGCTTCAGGGCGATGGAAAAACTCGGGAAGCACTGATCGCCTTGCAAACAAAGTACAAAAAAGGCCCTTTGCCATTTGGTGAAGAGGCCTTTTTTATTGCCCGTGAGCAAGAGCAACAGACAATGCATTTTCACAAAATTGTGTGTTGACTCAATTGCAATAAAGATATAGTGAGGGGCACAATCGAAAGTAGAGACTGCCAAAATGTATGGATTTCAGGAGGAAGTTTTTTATGCGTTGGACCGCACTTGCAAGAGCAAAGGCAGCCTGCGCCTATTTTTTTGTTGTCCCGGGTCTTGTCTATTCCCTCTTTACTTCGAGGCTCCCTGCACTGAAGGAACAGGTAGCAGCCAATGAAGCGGAAATAGGCTTCATACTTCTCTCGCTGGGATTTTCGGGCCTGATTGGACTGCTTTTGAGTGCCCCGCTCATCCGCAGATTTACCTCGCGCCGTGTGCTGCGTGTATCATCCCTGGCACTTTTGTTCTCTCTTCCCGTGGCTGCAATGGCAACCTCTCCCCTGACTCTTGCGGCAGGCTGCGTATTCATTGGTCTGAGTACAGGCCTTGCCGACGTTGCCATGAATACCCAGGCCATTGAGGTCGAAAAGCACTATTCCGTGCACTGTCTGGCCTTCATGCACGCTGGATACGGCATGGGAGCATTGCTTGGCTCGATCAGTGCTGCAGGACTTGCGGCCCTCGGCATGTCTCCCTTCTGGAATTTTGTTGTTCTGATGAGTGCAGCTGCTCTTGTTCGCCCCTTCATGGTGGGGCATATGCAGGATGACAGCCTGACAGTGCCCAGGGAAGAAGGTCCCAAAAAGGCCTTTGTACTGCCTCCACTCTTTGTCATTCTCTGTGGCCTTGTTGCCGGATGCGACTACGCGACCGAAGGCAGCGTGGGAGAATGGGGCGCTCTCTTCCTGTTCTCCGTAAAGGGCGCAAGCGAGCAGACTGCGGCGCTCGTCTATGGTGTCTTTTCCCTGTCCGCTGTGGCCTGCAGGCTGGTGACGGATCTGCTGCGCACGCATTTTGACGATTTCCACATCATATTCTGCGGCAGCATTGTAGCTGTCACGGGCATGACAACAGTGCTCTTTGCTCCCGGTTCTTTCCTGACGCTTGCAGGATATGCCTGCATGGGCTGCGGGCTTGCGCCCGTTGTTCCCATACTGTTCAGCAGGGCTGGAAGCTACCCCGGAGTGTCCGCCAGCGCAGCCAGTGCTGTGGTGTCGGTTCTTGCCTACAGCTCGCTTCTTCTCTTCCCGCCACTCATCGGTGTTCTGGCACATGCCTACAGTCTGCGGACAGCCCTGATGCTTCCCCTGCTCTTGTGCGGTCTGCTTGTGGCAGCATCCTTCCTGTTCAGACAGGGAAGCAGGAGTGCGGGCGCGTAGGAAGCCTCGCTTGTGGGGGACGGAAAGATTCCAAGATCTTCCGTCCCCTTTTCAGACTCAGGCTGTTTTCTTGCGTGACAGTCGTGCCTTGAGTCTCTCGAGAAGTTCAGGACAGAATCTGAGACACAGGGGCACATAGGTCAGCAAGAGGACAAGGCCTGCGCAGGCAAGCCCCAGAAAGGCAGCAAGAATGGGGGAATCGGCACCCAAAGCCCTGCGAATTGCCCCATCAATGAAGAAGCCGAGAACGGTCCCGGGCAGGACGCAGAGAAGGGAGCGCAGTGCCGTGCCGGCCACTCCGGCAAAAACCATGGTTCCTTCCCGTTTAAGCCAGATCAGGATGAGCACGAGAGAGTAGCAGGCAAGACTTGCCACAGAGGTCAGGGCTATGCCTGCAGCTCCATACGGGACAGCCAGGAAGTAGTAGACTGGCAGGAAGACCAGGGTGAGCAGTGTGCCGGAGACGGCAGGGGTAATGGTGTCTGTCTGGGCGTAGTATCCCCTTGTGAGGAGTTCCAGAAGAACCCAGAAGGGGCTTGCGCACAAAAGCAGCTGCAGAAGGGGGACGGCACGCACGATTTCGTCACCAGCCATGCGGCCGCCGTAAAAGAGGAAGGTGAAGGTCGAGGGGGCAAGCACTGCCATCCACACGGCCAAGGGCAGGATGAGGCCTGTTCCTGTCCGTATGGCGCGTCCCAGAACCTGCGCAAAGCCATCTCTGTCATTCTTGGCGAGCAGCGAGACAAGGAAGGGGTAGGAGGCCAGGGCGGCTGCCTGGCCTACCAATGCCACAGGGACCATGGCCACGCGCTTTGCGTAATTGAGAAGGCTGACGGAGCCGTCGCCTGCAAGGGAGCCGAAGATGCGCAAAAACTGTTCGTCAAGGGCCGTTATGGTCTGTCCCAGCATGAGCGGTAGTGCCAGCAGTATGAAGCGCTTCATGAGCGGATGGGCAAGGTTTGGCCTGAAGGACAATCCACCCTTGTGAACCATGTAGAGGGGAAGGAAAAGTGTGCCAAGGGCAGCTCCTGCAACAACGCCCACGCAGTAGCCTGTCATGCCCTGGACCAGTCCCAGGGCAGGCAACGCCACGCCGAAGGCAATGATGCAGCCATTGTAGATGAGAGGAGCAAGAGCTGGAACAGCAAACTGCTTGCGCAAAAAGAGAATGGCTGTGACGCAGGACCCTGTCAGAAAGAAGAACTGGGCTGGAAGGGTGATGCGCATGAAAAACTGCAGGCGCAAAAGCTTTTCCTCGGCAAGGCCCGGTGCCACAAGTCGCGAGAGGGGGGCCGCAAAGATCATGGCAATGATTGTGAGCGCAATGGCTGCCAGGGCCATCCAGGTGAGCACAGAGGAAAAGAATTTCCAGCCGTCAGCCTCGTTCTCCTCAAAGCGCCTTGCCAGCAGGGGCATGAGGGTGATGCCCAAAAATCCCCCTGCCAGAAGGTAGTTGAGGATGTCCGGGACCACAAAGGCCGCAAAGTAGATGTCGGATTCGCTCCCTGCGCCAAACTGCCAGGAAATGACTTTGTCGCGCACAAGCCCCATGAGCCTTGAAAGTATGGTGCTTGCGGCAAGAAGGAGGGCAGCCATGCCAATGCCCTGTTTCTTTGTCAGAATGCTCATATGTTTGCCTCGTTGGCCTTTCCTTTGCCCTGTGTCCCGGTATTTCCCCGAGAGAGTACCTCCACGAGAGCAAAATCTATGAAGAGTGAAGTGAGGGAGATACTGGTCGGGAACACTTTCACCCTGCTCCCCAGGACAAGGTTCCTTGCTCGTCCCGAGGAAAAGTAGGGAATAAGCCCCTCGACCGGAACTTCGTCCAGGCTGACAAAGGCTCCATAGTGCTGCACAGAGTTGATGTGTCCGATGTATTCGGTTTTTTTTCTGTCAAGCATCCACAGGCAGGCAAGACGCTTGTTCATTTCCCTCTCGGCGAGCTGGGCACTGCGCTCGTCGTCATTGATTCGGGTCGCAATGATATCGAGAGTCTTGCCAGCATGGATGGCATCTTCATCCGCTCCAATCGCTCGCTTGAGGACCCTGTGAACCAAGAGATCGGCGTAGCGGCGTATGGGAGAGGTGAAGTGGCAATAGGCAGGGGATGCGAGACCAAAATGTCCTATATTGTATGGACTGTACATGGCAATGGGAAGAGCCCGTACACAAAGCTTGCCCACAATGCCCTCGTTTTCCGTTCCCCGTACAGTATCCATAATCTGACGCAGGCTGGGATCGGCTGTCTTGCTGGCCAAGGTCTTCATGAATCTTGTGTGCTTCAGGCTTGCATACAGCTCCTGCAATTTTTCGTACGATGGTTCTTCATGGACACGGTAGAGAAAGGGAAGATCCGTCCTGCCGAGAAATGATGCCACTGCCTCGTTGGCGCAGAGCATGAATTCCTCGATGAGGCAATGCATTTCGTGACGAAAGACATAGGAGTAGGAGCTCAGATGTCCGCCTGTGTCAAAGACAGCCTTGCTGTCCGGAAAGTCGAAATCAAGGGCGCCTCTTGCGAGACGACGCTTCTTCAAAAGCTCTGCAAGTTCAAGCGCAAGCTGAAGCATGCTTCTGATATCGCAGCCTTCACATTTTTCCGGGGCAAACTTTTCCGATGTTGCCTCGTCCATCTCGTGGACAAGGTCCCTTGCCTCGTCATAGGTAAGTCTTGCCTTGGAGCGCATGACAGCAGGGGCAAAGGAAGTTTTCAGCACATGTCCCTGGCTGTCGATATGGATGTCTGCGCTCACGACAAGTCTGTCTTTGTGTGGGACAAGCGAGCAGAGATCGTTGGAAAGCGCAAAGGGCAGCATGGGCACAACCGAGGTGGGAAAATACCAGGAGTTGCCGCGCTTGAGTGCTGCCTCGTCCAGGGGATCGCCCTGACGCACATAGTGGCTGACATCGGCGATGGCAACCTGCAAGAGATAGCCACAGTCCGTGCGCGTCACGCAGATGGCATCATCGAAATCCCTGGCATCGGCACCGTCAATGGTGACGAGGGCAATATCGCGCAAATCTCTTCTGCCCTGCAGGTCTTCAGACCTTTGGGCAAGTTTCGAAGCATGCAGTCTGGCTTTGGAAGGAAATTCGCCAGGAGCGAGATGATTGAGTCTGACTAGTCTCTCATGGAATTTGATGCTCATGGGAGAGTCGACAACTCTAATCACCTCGGCAGTGAAGTAATCGCCCTCATTGCCTTCTTTTTCTTCAGTGATGCGGCACAGAACTATGTCTTCGGGATAGAGTCTGCCAAATGCGGAGTTTTCCCGGACCAGAAAATTGCAGCGTCGAGATCCGGCATCAACACCCCACCACTGTTTTTTTTGCTTGCCCTTCTTGTCTCTGCCAACGATACGCAGAGCAACGGGAGTAATGGAGCGTGCGACGATTCTGTGGACAGCAGCGACAAAGCCTTCTTTTTTGGATGTGAGCAGTTCGCACACTACCTTGTCGCCATCCAGAAGAAGAGCTCTGCTGTTGGCAAGCTTGGCTGTGGCAATTCTGCCGTCGCTTGTCGTATAACGAACTACTTTGCTCTTCCCGTTAAACAGCACATAGCCCTCATGGAGAGCTGTTTCATCAACGGAAGCGGATGCCTTTTTCCCTGCAACAGCTCTGTAGAGCAAGGCCTTTCCCTTGCTCTTCGAGGAGGAATGTATTTCTTCAACCTGTCCATCCTCCACAAGTTCTGCGAGGAGAGTGTTCAGATTTTCCATGCGTCTGCGAGTGCCGAAGACATTTGCCAGCGTATCAATGCTGCACTCTCCTGCGCGGACAAGAAAAGAGAGCAGTTTTTCTTTGCTCAACACCTTTTCCTTCAGGAAATATCTTGCCTCGCTGTCTTGAACCAGACAAGCCCTGTTGTCATCAAGCAGGTTCTTGAGGTCGTTGTGTCCGACAACGCCAATCTGTGAGCAGTCAAGGATTTTCAGCTGGTCCCGAAGTTGCTTGAAAGTAAGCCCGTCCTCCTTTTCCAGAATCCGAACAATATCCTCCCAAGTCACATGTACAGCCTTGCGTGTACCATAGTATCCCAAGAACTTGTGTCCTCCAGTGGACGCTCTTGGAACCATGTACCCGCTTCTCACGGGAACGCCGGGCAGATTGTTTGCGTCCCTGCCCCACGCCTGCAGATGTTCCTTCCCCGGCTGCCAGAAAAGGCAGACATTGCGGGAATCTTTCTTGCAAGGGGCCGCAGGTGCGCTATTGTCAGTCTCTGTGGAAGCTGGGGGATACTGATCAACGAGAGAGGCAAAATCCTCCAGAATCTCGTCACTGTTGTTTGCAATGTCCTTGATTTCCATAATGCATCCTCAGAAGAAATCGGGTGCGCAGGGAAAAAAGACCCTGTGCATAACTGAATATGCACAGGGTCTTTGGATTCATCTTCAAAAGCCTTTACAGACTATAGGGTGTCCGAAGTGTGTTGCGTCTGATATATGCTCGCTTCGGACGGAGTTACATTTTGCTCCACATTGGTGGAATGCGCTATGCGGTCAATCTCTAGTCGTTGCTGTTGCCACCAAAGAGGCGCAGGAGCATGAGGAAGAGGTTGATAAAGTCGAGATACAGGGTGAGGGCACCGAGGATGGCACCGCGGCGGATGGCAACGGCGTCGTCAAGAGGAGCACCGGCACCGAACTGGCGCAGCTTGTTGGTATCGTAGGCGGTAAGGCCGGTAAACACGATAACGCCCACCACGCTGATCACAAAGTCCATCATGCTGCTGCCAAGGAAGATATTGACAATGGAAGCAATGATGATGCCGATGAGACCCATGAACAGGAAGTTGCCCATGCCGGAAAGGTCACGCTTGGTCACTGTTCCGTAGATGGACATCGCAAGGAACATGCCTGCTGCCGTGATGAAGGCATTGGCAATGGCGCCGATGGGGTAGACAATAAAGATGGAAGAGAGTGTCAGGCCTGTCAGCACGGAGTAGAGCATGAACATGCCCGTTGCCATGGTGGCAGACATTTTGTGCACTGCTGCAGAAAGAGCAATCACAATGCCGAACTGAGCCACGATCAGGGCAATCATGACAATGAAATTGCTGAAGATCATCTGCTGCAGGGCAGGGCTTCCGGCAACGGCCAGAGCCACAACGGAAGTGACGCCGAGACCTGCGGTCATCCATGTGTACACGTGGCGCATGTACACGGAAGCCACACTGAGAGTTCTGGCCTCAAGGGTGCGAGAGGTCTGCATTGATTTCCTCCACAAAATGGCGTCAGCTCCATTGACGCCTTGGTTGCGCAAAGATTGTTTTCGGATGCTGAAGAGCAATGTCTTTCCCCCGGAGAGGTCTCGATTGCGTGTGAGAGTAGGGGCAAGACTTCCAGGAGAAGGTACGAAGAGATGTTTCCTTCGTGCCGAATATGCTTGTTAGCATACAAGGGAAAGAAAGGCAAAATCTGAATGCGCACCTGTTTGCCAGAAAATCCTGGCAAATGAACACGCTCTGTATCAAAAGATAAGGCTTTTTGCGCAAGGGGCAAGGGGTGAGTGAACGCTTGTGCCCTTGCCTGCAGGCGGGTGGCGTGCTATTTCGGCGCTGTTGCGCAAGGGCTGACAACCCTGTCCAAAGCGCGGCAAAGCTTTTCACTGGAGGCCCGTCCCCGGGACGGTGTTTTACGCTATGAAGAAATTTCTCGCATTGGCAATTCTTGTTCTTGGCGCAGGCCTTGTCCTTTGCAGCCCGTCTTTTGCCGGGGCGCCTGTAGTCCAGATAGAGACGAGCATGGGCAACATTGTGGTGCGCCTTGAGGAGCGCAAGGCCCCGATCACCTGCGAAAACTTTTTGAAATATGTGAAGTCCGGCTTCTATGACGGCACTATCTTCCATCGTGTCATCAAGGGCTTCATGATCCAGGGTGGCGGCTTTACCCAGGAGATGAAGGAAAAGCCCACCCACGCGCCCATCAAGAACGAAGCGTCCATTCAGTTGCGCAACCGCAAGTACACCATTGCCATGGCCCGTACTTCAGCCCCGGACAGCGCAACCGCACAGTTTTTTATCAACACCGCCAACAACCGCTTCCTTGATCCCGACAAGGCCAGTGACGGTGTAGGCTACGCAGTCTTCGGCACTGTCATCCAGGGCCAGAATGTTGTCGACAAGATTGAGAAGGTCGAGACCAGCAACAGGCATCCCTTCTACAAGGATATGCCTGTGGAACCGGTAGTCATCAAATCGATGAAGGTCCTTGGCGAATAGAGATACCCTTTCCCTTGTGTGAAAGCACAAGGAATAATAGATGCCGTGCTCCGCAAAAAAAGTCCTTTTTGCGGAGCACGGCTTTTTTGTATTCTTCTGTTTTGCATCTGTCAGGACAAATGCTGCAAAAGGCCTGCGCAAAGAAGGCGTCCTTCATCGTCATAGCATGCGGCAACCTGTCCCGGAGCAGAAAGGCTCAATGGCTCGTGGCACAGGATGGTCATTTCCTCAGCATCTCCACCAACAACAAAAATGTCGGCAGGGACAGGCCTTTGCCTGTAGCGCAGGCGCACAAGGCAGGTCTTTGGAAGCTCGTCTGCGTCTACCAGCAGATTGAGCTTGTGCACTCTTGCCCTGGTAATGAGAGTGTGCTTTTTCCCTCCGACATATAGCGTGTTTGTAGCCGGATCCTTTCCCAGGACATACAGGGGCTCGGACCAGGCTATGCCAAGGCCGTGGCGCTGCCCCTCCGTGTATTGCCAAAGACCACTGTGTGTGCCCACCCTTTTTCTGCTGTCTATTTCCACGATGTCGCCAGAAGGCAGGCTAAGGCCATAGCCGCCAAGAAAGTCCCTGTAGCCCTGTGGGGTGTCCGGGACAAAGCAGATCTCCTGGCTTTCGTTGGGCTCAGGGACGGCAAGCCCCTTTTCCGCCACAAGGGCCCGCACCTCGTCCTTTGTATAGGAGCTTAAGGGGAAGGCTACCCTTGCAAGCACTTTCTTCTGAACCAGTCCCAGAAAATAGGACTGATCCTTGCGCGCATCCTTTGCAGTGGCAAGCAGAGGGGCTTTTGTCCTGTAGGGATGGTTGTAGTCGAGTCGTGCGTAGTGGCCGGTTACAAGGGCTGCGGCGCCGAGGCTTGCTGCCTTTTCCCAGAGTGCACCGAACTTTATGCGCCTGTTGCACAGGGCGCACGGGTTGGGAGTCAGCCCCTGTTCCCAGGCATGGACAAAGGGACGTACAACGCTTTCCTCGAAGCTTTTTTCAAGATCTGCAAGATGGAAGTCGCATCCAAGGTCGGCAACGGTTTGGGCAAGCCTTTGTTCGCACGCCCTGGCCTCGGAGCTCTCTTCCCTGCGCCACATGCGGGCATGAATGGCCAAGACCTTTCGGCCAGACTCCAGGCTGAGCAAAAGGGCTGCGAGACTGTCGACGCCCCCGGAAACAGCAACTGCCAGAGGTCCCTCTGGCAGTTGCGTTGCAAGATTGCTGTGTGGTGCGGGCATGGGGCTAGAGAATCTGTTCCAGGAACTGGCGCAGACGCGGGTGACGAGGAGCGTTGAAGATGCGCTCTGGCTTGCCCTGTTCGATAATCTGGCCGTGATCCATGAAGATGACTCTGTCTGCGACCATCTTGGCAAAACCCATTTCATGCGTCACGCAGCACATTGTCATCCCGTCTTCGGCAAGGCCCACCATAACGTCGAGGACTTCGCCCACCATCTCGGGGTCCAGGGCCGAGGTCGGCTCGTCAAAAAGCATGATGGTAGGCTGCATCGCCAAGGCCCTTGCGATGGCAACGCGCTGCTGCTGGCCGCCGGAAAGCATGGCAGGGTAGACTGCCGCCTTGTCGGAAATGCCCACTTTTTGCAAAAGCTTCAGCGCCCTTTCCTCTGCCTCCGTCTTGCTCAGGCCGAGCAGCTTGCGGGGAGCCATGGTGACGTTTTGCATCACAGTCTTGTGGGGAAAGAGGTTGAACTGCTGGAAGACCATGCCGACATTGCGGCGCATCAGATTGAGTTCATGGGAACGGCAGTGGGAAATGTCCTGTCCCTGAACTGTAATGCTTCCCTGATCAATGGTCTCAAGTCTGTTGATGGAACGCAAAAGGGTGGATTTTCCGGAACCGGAGGGGCCGATGATGACAACCCTTTCCCCGGCATGCACGGTCAGATTTACGTCCTGCAGGGCCGTCAGCGAGCCAAAGAACTTCCACACCTGGCTGATTTCGATGATGGGTTCACCCTTTGCAGGCTGTGCGGGATTTTTACTTTCTTCTGTCATAGTAGTTCAGCTTGGCTTCCATGATGGCCACGCATTTGGAAAGGAGCAGGGTAATGATAAGGTAGACCAGGGCTACAATGGTGTAGGTCTCGAAATAGAGATAGGTCTTGGCCGCAAAGCTTCTGCCTCTCTGCATGAGATCCGGCATGGCCATGACGGACACAAGCGAGGTGTCCTTCAGCATGGCGATGCACTCGTTGCCCACAGGAGGCAAAATGGTGCGCCAGGCCTGGGGCAGGATGACGTAGAACATGGTCTGGAAGCGATTGAAGCCAAGGGATCTTGCCGCCTCGGTCTGTCCCTTGGGGATAGCCATGATGCCGGCCCTGAAGACTTCGCCCATGTAGGCGCCATAGCAGAAGGAGATGGCGACAACAGCGCTGGTCAGGCTCGAAACCTGCAGAAATTTGGAAAGGGCATAGTAGATGTAGAAAATCTGCACAAGCAGCGGAATGCCGCGTATGATTTCCACATAGGTGGACGCGCCAAGGTTGATAATCGGATTCTTGGCTATGCGGCCAAGGCCGGTGAGTAGGCCAAGGGGTACTGCGCAGCAGATGGCAAGTGCCGTGACCTCAAAGGTGACCAGAATGCCGTCGGGCAGAAAGGTCAGAACATCCAGATAGGGGTCTGGCCACATTGTGCACAGCACAATGAGCGTGATGATAGCGCCCATAAGGGAAATGGACCATGCTGTGATGATGCGCTTGCCCCAGGGCTTGGGGATTTGCGGACCTTGTGTTGTGAGAACAACGATGTTGCCAGTGCTCTCGTTGTCCGCGCTCTTTTCTGTTTCAGGTGCCATCGCGTTCCAACTTTAAGCTGATTCTGGGGACAGTACATGCGGGGATCCGCAAGATGCCTGTTCCAGATGCAGGGAAATAGAAAGTCCGGAGTCCTGTTCTTGCCAGAACTCCGGACAGGAATATGCAAAAAGACTACTTGGCGCTGCCAAGATGTTCGCTCAGGACGCGATCATAGGCGCCGTTTTCCTTAACCAGCTTGATGCCCTTGTTGAGCTTTTCCACCAGATCCTTGTTGCCCTTCTTGACCACAAAGGCGTAGCGCTCGGGTTCGCCAAACTGCATGGCAATACGCAGCTTGCCCTTGTATTCGGCCTTCTTGTTGAAATAGTAGAGAGCCACCACGCTGTCGACGGCAACAGCGTCAATACGGCCGTTAACCATGTCCTCAATGGCAAGACCCACGTCATCGTATTCGCGAATCACGGCTCCAACCTTGACTTTTTCAAGAGCCATGATGGCCGAGTTGCCGATCTGGCCGCCAACCTTCTTGCCTTTCAGGTCTTCGGGCTTGGCAAAAGGGGAGCCCGCAGGGGCAAGAATGGTGGGATAGATGTCCAGATAGGGGTCGGAGAAGGTGAAAGCCTTGGCGCGCTCGGGGGTAATGCTGACTGCGGCGGCCACAATGTCGTACCTGCCTGCGGCAACACCGGCAAATATACCGTCCCAGGCGATGTTCTGCACTTCAACCTCGAAGCCACAGGCCTTGGCGATTTCCTTGACCAGGGAAGGATCGAGTCCTACCGGCTGCTTGTTTTCGTCAAGATATTCCATGGGCGGGAAGGTGCAGTCGGTTGCCACAACATACTTTTCTGCGGCATGAGCGGACACTCCAATGCCGAGCACAAAAAGTGCGATCAGGGGGAGCAGGATTTTTTTCAGCATTAGCCGATCCTCCGTGTTAAAGTGGAAAAAATATGTCCTTTCAGTCTAGTACGAGGGGCTTTTGGGGTCAAGAAAATGATTGAAACGCTTGGGAAAAGGAGGACCCCGGGGACAGGGCAGACAAAGTGGCAGGATACCCCTCCGTGTCTGCCGAAAGGAAGCAAAACAGATTGAAAAAACCTGTCTTTTCCTTGTCTGGCATATGTTTGCGAAAGGACAGTTTCTTCCGCCATGTCCCCTGGCCTTCGGGAGAATGGGACTTCTTTGAGGCTTCACTTGTCCTTTTGTCTTGGGTATTGTCTCCCTGCCCTTGGGGACAATTGTTCCCAGGGGCGGAGAAGGCAGCGGAAAGCGGGACTTTTCGCTGGCTTTCGAAAACAGAACCATCAAAAATCGGCAAATCAAGGAGGCGGCGCTCTCCCTTGCCTGCACGCAAGGGGTTTTGCGCTGAATTTTTCATGAAAGTCATAATCATGTGCGGTGGCAAGGGCACAAGGCTGCGCGAAGAGACCGCGGTCAAGCCCAAGCCCATGGTCGAAATTGGCGGAAGACCCATTTTGTGGCACATCATGCACATCTACAGCCGCTTTGGCTACAACGACTTCATTCTCCCACTGGGATACAAGGGCGAAGTCATCAAACAGTACTTTGCCGACTACCATAGAAGGAACACGAATTTCACGGTTTCCCTGAAAACCGGGGACATCACCACGGACACAGGCGAGATTGAGGACTGGCGCGTGACACTCTGCGACACGGGCGCAGAGACCCTCAAGGGTGGGCGCCTGAAGCGAGTTGCCCGCTACATCGACACGGATCGCTTCATGGTCACCTACGGAGACGGTGTGGCGGATATCGACATTGACGCTCTCGTGCGCTTCCACAAGGAGTCCGGCTGCATAGGCACCTTCACTGGCGTGCGTATGCCCTGCCGCTTTGGCGCTGTGCGCACGGACGAGACAGGCAAGATTACCTCTTGGGAAGAAAAGCCCATCCTGAACGAATACATCAACTGCGGCTTCTTCGTCTTCAAGAGGGAGTTCCTCGACTATTTGAGCGAGGACGAGTCCTGCGATCTCGAAAAGGAACCCCTGCAGCGTCTGGCAAGCGAGGGACAGCTTTCCATGTATCCCCATCCCGGCCAGTGGCAGTGTATGGACACCTTGAGAGACAGCCTGCTTTTGAACGAGCTGTGGGACAGCGGCAAGGCCTTCTGGAAAGCGGAGAAATAGCATGTTTCACAATGTGTACAGGGGAAAGCGCGTCTTTGTGACTGGCCATACCGGCTTCAAGGGTTCCTGGCTGTGCGCCTGGCTTGTGAGCCTCGGAGCGGAAGTGACAGGCTATTCCCGCGACATTCCGACGAACCCCTCCCATTTCGAGGCCATGCATCTTGCAGGACACATGCACGATGTGCGCGGCGACATACGCGACAGGGAGCATTTGTGCAGGGCCATGGCAGAGGCAAAGCCCGACATTGTCTTCCATCTTGCGGCCCAGGCCCTGGTGCGACTGTCCTACGACAGGCCCGTGGAGACCTTCGAGGCCAATGTTCTTGGTACCCTCAATGTCCTGGAGGCCGTGCGGGCCTGCGACAGTGTGCAAAGCCTTGTACTCATCACCTCGGACAAGTGCTACCGCAACGACGAACAGGTCTGGGGCTACAGGGAAAACGATCATCTTGGTGGCTACGATCCCTATTCCGCGTCCAAGGGCTGTGCGGAAATCGTTGCACACTCCTACTTCAAGAGTTTCTTTGGGAATGGCCCGAGCTGCGCGACAGTCAGGGCAGGCAATGTCATCGGCGGCGGAGACTGGGCTCTTGATCGCATAGTGCCGGACTGCGCCAGGGCCTGGGCGAAAAACGAGCCGGTGCTCATTCGCTCGCCCCACGCTACCCGTCCCTGGCAGCTCGTGCTTGAGCCCCTGTCGGGCTACCTCTGGCTCGGCGCCCTCCTGTACGAGAAGGACAGCTCCCGTCCCTTCGAACTTTCCGGGGAGGCCTTCAACTTCGGTCCTGGTGCCGAGGTCAACAATCCGGTCAGCGATGTGGTCAAGGGCCTTGCCAGACACTGGCAGGGCTTCGAGAGCCGCATGGACATGAACCAGGAAATGACCCGCAAGGAGTGCACGCTTTTGAAGCTGTGCTGCGACAAGGCTCTGGCTGCACTTGGCTGGAAGGCGACCCTCGATTTCGACGAAACCATACGCTACACGGCCGAATGGTATCAGCGCTACTACCGCGGGGACGGCATGAACACATCCATGCTGGACTTTACCCTGGGACAGATCAGCGCCTACGCAAACGCAGCCGAAATGCGCAACCAGGCCTGGGTGTAGCATCCCGAAACGACAAAATGCGGAACAGTCCGGGCCAGATGCCCGGCACATAGACATAGAGGTACCATGAGCGAAGGACAGGTGCACGCAACGGACATCATTGGCGTGGAATACATGGAGCTGGACATGAAGCAGACCCCGGGCGGGGCGGTCCTGCACATGCTGAGACCCGATTTGCCCATACGCCTTCCCGGAGAGGAGACAATGCAGGTGGGCGAAGTGTACTTTTCTGAAGTCCTGCCTAATCACGTCAAGGCATGGAAGCGCCACACACGCCAGACACAGCACTTTTGCGTGCCCCAGGGCTCTTTGGGAATCGTTTTGTACGACACAAGACCAGATTCCTTAAGCTGCGGAGCTCTTGTGAAGCTTGTGCTCGGGCGCAAGGACATGTACGGGCTTTTGCGCATCCCCAAGGGGGTGTGGTACGGCTTTACAGCCCTTGATGGCGAGCCAGCCCTCATCTGCAACGCAGTGGATATTCCCCACGATCCAGCAGAAGGGGAGAGGCTCGAGTGGACGGACGAGAAGGCAGGGTTCATTCCCTTTGACTGGAAGAATCCGGATTTTGGGAGGAAAAGGGCATGAGTCTTGGCGAAATACTGCAAAAGTCCCTGGCAGGCAGGCCAGAGGGCGCTCCCAAACGGACTGGAAAAGAGCTTTGTGGCGTGTGGTACCGCCTCATGCGTCCGCCCTTTTTCATCACCGCTGCCATACCGGTCTGCGTTGCCCTGGGCTTTGTCATGCGGGCAGGCTACCCTCTGGACAGTGCCCTGTGGCTGCGCTTTGCAGGACTTCTGCTCGGCTGTTTCTGCGGCCTGACCATTGCCAATCTTGCCAACGAGCTCTTCGACTACGTGCTCGGCACGGACGCAAGGGAGGAGAGCATTGGCGGCACCGGGGCCATACAAAGCGGGCTTGTGTCCTGCCGCGAGCTCTTCTTGGCCATACTCTTCTTTGTGGCTGTGACCATTGCCATAGGCCTTGGCCTCATCCTCTCCCTTCCGGAAGGGTTGCATGCCCCCCTGATCCTGCTCACTCTCTTTGCCGTGGCCTCTGCCATCTTCTATGTGGCTCCGCCCATACGCTATGGCTACAGGGGCCTTGGCGAGGTCATGGTGGGGATCAACATGGGCTTTATCATCGTGGGAGCATCTTCTGTCATCCTGGCCGGAACCTTCGAGCTTCGGGCCCTGGCCCTGGCACTCCCTGTGGCAGGCATGGTGGCAGGCATCCTCTACTATCAGAGCCTGCCGGAAATAGAGACGGATCTGGCAGCAGGAAAGCATACCCTGGCCAATATCCTGGGCAAGGATCACGCGCTCTTTGTCTTCAGGATCTGGTGGCCTGCAGTCTGGATTTTGCTGGGCAACCTCTGGCTCAGTGATCTGGCAGGCTGGCCTGTGGTGTTTTGCCTTTTGAGCGTGCCCTTCTGGTGGAAGGCGCAAAGGCTCATCGCGGCCAGGGGGGATGGCGACTGGCTTCCCCTGGACAGGTACGGCTATCTTGTCAGACTGTGCTATCTTATCAGCGGAGCAGCCCTTGTGTGGGGCGCTGCCTGGAAATAGACAGGATCCGACAAAACACAAAAATACAAAAAGGCGTTCATTCTTCGGACAATGCCGGAGAGGGAGCGCCTTTTTTCATGCCGTGTGCTTATGGGCTACAGGGCAAGCAGGCCCCTGACAAGACAGACAACGCCGGCAGCTGCAATGACAAGCAAAAGGATGCGGCGAAAGACTGCCTGGGAAATGTGTTTTGCAATTGGCAGGGCAGCCATCATGCCAAGGATCGTGGCAGGTCCTCCGAAAAGGGCATGCTCAAAGACGTCCATGGTGTAGAGGCCTGCCGAGGCGTGGGCTGCCATGGTGATGAGGCAGACGAAAAAGGTGTACACGTTCATGGATCCGAGCGTTTCGAGCTGGTTCCATCCTGCGTACAGGGAATAGATGGCGACAGGCGGGTTGCCGAAGGAGATGGATGTATTGACAAAACCGGCAAAAAAGCCGGCTGTCAGGCCTGCTGGCACAGTGTCGCCATGGGCCTTGCCCTGAGAATGGTTGAATTGCCAGGCCACAAAGAGAATCATGATGACGCCTGCGGCAAGCTGCAGGACAGATGTTGGCAGGATGAGAAGGATGCCAAGGCCGGCTGCTGCGCCTGGCACGGCGCCAACAAGAAGGGCCTTGAGTGCATGCCAGCGGGTATGTCGCCAGAAGACCCAGGCGGTGGAGGCGGAAATGATGGTGACGCAGACGGTCGTTGCGGGAACAAGGATCGCGGGATTCATGGAACCGGCCACAATGGGCAGGGCCACCATGGCGGCACCCATGCCGCTTATGCCGTTGACAAAGCCAGCCAAAAACCAGGCGAAGGCAAAGAGCCAGAGAGATGGATCGTCAAGCATGTCGGTGGAGAAGAGTTTGGGTGGAAAAAAGGGGGCGGGCCTGCACCCACCCCCAAAAATCTGGAAACCTTGTCAGTGAAGAAGGGCTAGTTGCCTACAAGGCAGAGCGGAACCTGCGGGAAGTAGGTGATGACAAGAAGGACCAGAATCATGAGACTAATCATGGGCAGGGCTGCCTTGGCGATGCGTATGATGTTCTCGCCGGAAACACCACTGGCCACGAAGAGATTGACGCCCACGGGCGGGGTGAGGAAGCCGATGGCAAGGTTGACAACCATGATGACGCCGAAGTGGAGCGGGGAAACGCCCACGCCGGTGACAACGGGCAGCAGGATCGGGGTGAGAATGACGATTGCTGCCAGAGCTTCCATGAACACGCCGACGATCAGGAGCAGGATGTTGATGATGAGCAGGATGAAGAACTTGCTGTTCGTGAAATCAAGGATGGCGCGGGCGATGGTGCCTGGCACATCCTCAATGGTCATGATGTTGCCGAAGATGGTGGCCATGGCCATCAGAAGGATGATGGTGGCCGAGGTTTCGGCAGCGCTCACGCTGCATTTGAACAGCTTCTTCAGATCGATTTCGCGGTAGATGAAGACACCGACGATGATGCCGTAGAAGGCTGCCACAGCAGCCGCCTCGGTGGGTGTCATAAAACCGCCGTAGATACCGCCAAGCACGATGACCGGCACCATGAGGGCCCACTTGGCATCCCAGGCAGCCAGGGCAAGCTTTTTGCCGGAGCGCTCTTCTGCGTCACCCTTCCATCCCATCTTCTTGGAATGGAAGTAGGAGTAGGCCATGAGCACAAGGCCGCAGAGGATGCCGGGAATGATACCGCTGATGAAGAGGTCACCAATGGAAACCTGGGCCGCGATGCCGTAGACCACAAAGGGGTTGGACGGGGGAATCATGACGCCAAGGGCGCCTGCTGCAGCCACGATGGCGCAGGAGAAGGCCTTGTTGTAGCCGCGCTCAAGCATGGCGGGGATGGTCAGGGAACCAATGGCTGCCACTGTGGCCGGGCCGGAACCGGAAATGGCGCCAAAGAACATGCAGGTCACGACCGTGGTCATGGCCATGCCGCCGTACATGCCGCCGAGCATGGAGTCGGCAAGCTTGAGAAGGCGGGAGGAAAGACCGCCTTCACCCATGTATTCGCCAGCCGCGATGAAGAAGGGGATGGCCATGATGGGGAAGTTGTCCAGGGAGGTGAAGGCAACCTGGGAGAGGTATTCCAAAGGCAGGGTGTCTGCGCAGATGATGGTGGCCAGGGTGGAAAGGCCAAGGCCGATGGCGATGGGCACGCCAAGGACGCAGAGAGCTATGAAGTAGCCGAAAAGTGCCGGCAGGGGTGCAATGTAGTCGTAGATGAAGACATCACCTGTCACGTAGAGGCTGATCATGACAGGATACATGGGGATGCCGAGTGCAAGGAGTGCCACAAGGCCTATGATGGTATCGGTTGTGCCGCAGACCTTGATCTGCTTCCACAAATTCTGGATGAGCCTCAGGCTCATGAGGCCGAAGCCTATGGGCAGGATGAGGTAGGGGACGAGGAAGGGTATGCGCAGGGCCGTGGTGTACTGCGGATACTGCATGAGGCGCTCAATCTGACCCCAGCCGGTGATGGCAATGACCAGGGTGAGCAAGAGGAAGCAGCCATCGACCACTATCCAGCTGATTTCCTGCCAGCGCTTCGGCAATTTCTCGTAGATGATGTCGATACGAATGGACGAACGCTTCTTGATGGCAACGCAAACTGCAAAGTACGTTATCCAGATGAAGATGTAGCGGGAAATTTCTTCGGTCCACACCATTGCGCCTGCAGTTTCAAGCAGGTTCGAAACGATGTAGCGGTAGAAGGTCTGCAGGGTGATAAAGCAGATAATGGCTATGAGGCCGGCAACAAGAAAAATCTTTTCGAAATTTTCGTCAAGCCAGTGCCATATGCCTTGTTTTTCTTCGAGTACAGCTGTGGCCATGAAGTCCTCTCGGATGGAAAAAAGAAAAGGGGGCTGCCTTTCGTATGCAGCCCCCTCCGATTACTGAAGCTGTCTGACCGGATATACGGAGGCTACTTCTGGGTATCGGCGATCATCTTGGTCAGTTCTGCGGGGATCTGGGCGTTGTACTTGTCACGCACAGGCTGGGTCAGCTTGTAGAGTTCGGCAAACTGGGCATCGGTGTAGTGATGCATCTTGATGCCGGCCTTCACAAAGGCGTCGTAGGCCTTCTGTTCCAGAGGACCGGAGATTTCGCGCTGATACTTCAAAGCCTCGTCGGCAGCTTCGCGCAGGATCTTGCGCTGTTCGTCGGTCAGGCTGTCCCACTTCTTCTTGTTCATCATGAGAAGATGCATGGAGTAGTTGTGACGGGTATCGGTGGCGTACTTGATGACTTCTGTGTGCTTTGCGTCGTTGAGCAGGGAGTAGGTATTGCCTTCGCCGTCAACGGTGCCCTGCTGCATGGCTGTGTAGGTTTCACCCCAGGCGATGGGGGCGGGGTTCATGCCGAGGGCCTTGGCCACATCCACTTCCACGGGAGAGTCGGTGGTACGCACCTTGAAGCCCTTGAAGTCAGAGACCTTGGACACGTCATGGGTGGCGGACACAAAGTTACGGTAGCCGTATTCGCTGAACATCAGGGTCTCAAGACCGATGGAGCGGGACAGCTCGCGGTAGTACTTGCCGAGCTCGCCATTGTCGATGGCATCGTAGAACTTCTGCTGATACTTGGGGCTGGTCACATAGGGAAGGTCCAGAGCCATGTAATGAGGATGGAAGGAGGCCATGTTGGGGGTGGAGCTGGAGGTCAGGTCCAGGGTACCGGCCTGGGCAGCTTCGGTGGTCACACGGTCGTTGCCGATCTGAGCATTGCCGAAGATCTGGATGATGATCTTGCCCTTACTTTTTTCTTTCACAAGTTCGGCAAACTTTTCATAGCCGAGGGTCACGTTGTTGCCGGGAGCCATGGGATGGCCGAGGCGCAGCTTGAGGGGACGGGCGGCGTCAGCAGTACCGGTGCACAGGGCAGAGACTGCAAACATGCACAGAATTGCAAAGGAAAGAAGTTTTTTCATGCGAAACTCCACGAAAGTAAAACATCGCTGATACAGATATAAACACCATGTCTGAGTAACCTTGCAAAAACGCAGACATGAAGAGTGCAAAATCATTGTCCCCGTGAAAAAGAGAAGAAGGAATCCGGGGAAGAAGGAATCAGGAGAAGTCAGGACCTGTTGTACGCTGTTGCGACATCATTGTCCATAATGCGGGAAAAAAGGCACAAGCAGCGCAGCAGTGCGCGCGATCAGCGCGGGAGTTTGAGGACGCACAAGGCGTCGCAGCCTGTTCCACGGCCGGAGCAGGCAAGGGGGAGCAGGCTGCACATGACCGCAGGGCAGGAGATGCCCGGAGGGGTGTGGTGCAAACTTGCAACATGCGATTCTGGAAGTGCTGTGACTCCGCACCCTGAGCGGGCGAACGCGGAAGGGAGGTAGCCGGACGGGAAATGCGTGCGGGAGAGCCTCGGGCAGGCGGCAAAGCCGAAATGAGGCGGGTCTGCTTTCTGCGCTGCAGTCGCACATGTGACAAATGGCACATGCTCTGCAGGGCGTGGAAAACAGCGGGGGGCTGGCTGTGTGCGCCTGCGCCCTTCTCCTATGCACAGATGTGGCCAGAGTGCTGTGCCTTGCAGGCATTTTGTGAAGAAATGAACGCCAATGCCTTGATCAGACTAGCGAAATAAAAATTTATGCGGTCCAGCCATTTGCTCGCAAACGGCTGTTTGCGGATAATTCAACTCTGGTTTACAGGGGTTGAGTCGTAAATTTGCAACCTGTCTGGCGAGGGTAGTCGCAAATATGCAACAATAGTAAATCCGTTGTATTTGCAGACACAGACTAAGATGGCAGAATGGCGTGGAAAATGCAGTTTTCATGCAAAGTGGAAAGATTCATGCATAAAAGAAACGGGCCCTGGCAAGTCAGAGCTGGCTTGGCTGCATCATGCAAACATGCAGTCAGACGCTCCTGCCGGTCCCTTCCTGCCTCTTCTTTCTCACAGTTCATTCGTTTTGCCCTGCCGTCTCATGGCATCAGTTCCTCAGCCGCCCGGTCTTCAGGTTGTACCGCCGACACAGGGGCAGCCTGAGTCTGACAGACCCTGTCCGTCACATTCCCGCAACGCGCTTCTGCTTCAAAGGGGCAGAGAGCTTGTCTGATCATGCCTTTTTCTGGTACGCGCAAGGGACATGCCGGGCATGAAGACCTGTGCGAACATAAGGCAGAACTTGAGCCTGCAAGGCCCTGGCAGTGGTTTTTTTCGTATGAACACCATGCAAACGTTCCAAGGAGGCGGCGCATCCTCACTCCCAATGACCGGGGGACCATCCTGCGCCGATGTTGTTAATGAAAATATTTGACTTTCGCTTCCGGCCCAATACCAAGGCGATTCTCGACGGCATCGCGAACAGCACCATGTTCAAGGCGTCCTGCGAAGCCAGCGGATTCGACAAACGAGTTGCCCAGACGCTGCCGGAGATCATGGATGATCTCAAGAAACGCGGCGTCTTCGGCTGTGTGATCACCGGCCGTGACTGCCGTACCACCTACGGTTTCCCGGACAACAACGGCAGCGTGCTCGAATTCTGCCAGGCCTACCCGGATTTCTTCTACGGCTTCTGGGGCATTGACCCGCACCGCGGCATGGCTGCCGTGCGTGACGTGGAGAAGGTGGTCAAGGAATACGGCATGCGCGGCATTGCCACTGACCCCTATCTTGCCCACATTCCTCCGAGTGAAGCCCGCTACTATCCCATCTACGCCAAGTGCTGCGAACTCAACGTTCCGGTCTTCATCACCACAGCTCCTCCGCCGGCAGTGCAGGGTGCTCTCATCGAGTACACTGACCCCCGCGACGTGGACAAGGTCGCCCGCGACTTCCCCGAGCTCACCATCATTATGAGCCACGGCGGCTACCCCTACGTGCAGGAAGCCATCTTTGTCTGCCAGCGCAACCCCAACGTCTACATGGACTGCTCCGAATACGAGCTGGCTCCTCTGGCCACCCACTATGTGGAAGCTCTGACCACAGGCGTGCTTGCTGACAAGATCATCTTTGCCAGCGCCCATCCCTTCGTGGAACAGGCCGATGCCATCAATACCTACATGAACATGGGTCTTGATCAGGCCGTCCTCGAGAAGGTCATGTACAAGAATGCCTGCCGCATCCTCGGTCTTGATGCCGGTGACTGCAAGTCCAGCCTGCAGGATGACATTACCACCAGGCTTGCAGAAGTGACCAGGAACCTTTCCGAAGCAGAAAAGGAATCCCTGCGCAAGATCCTTGAAGGTGTCTCTGCAGAAATCCTGCAGAAGGTCGGAATCGGCAAGTAATGCAGTGCGCATGCACAGGGTGCAGATGCCTGTGCCCGGTGCAGGGAGGCAGATAGTATATGATGGCTCTGGGACTTGTAGAAACCTTGGGGCTTATAGGAGCAATTGACTGCGCGGATGTCATGCTCAAGGCGGCCGATGTGCGCCTTCTTGAGGAATCCCTGGCTGACGGCGGTCTGGTGACCATTACCGTGGCAGGGAGCGTCGGCGCAGTGCAGGCTTCTGTGGAAGCTGCCAGGGCCAGCGTTGGCCGTATCCCGGGAGCAAAGCTTGTGAGTGCACACGTTATTCCCCGTCCGGACCTGCAGCTCGAGAACATCCTCAAGCTCGATCCTGATGCGGAAACACCCGGCACTCCCGGCACTCCCGGCGGCAGTGCAAAGCCCCGGGCTGACGCTGCCGACACAAAGGACGACACAGCTGACGAAGCTGACGAGGCTGACGAGAGCGACGAGGCTGACGAGAACGGTGAGGGCGACGCGCAAAGCCCGGCTGACAGCGGTCAGGCCGAAGACAAGGCCGATCTCTTCAGCGAGGCAGCCCTGAACCAGTTGAGCACAGGTGCCTTGCGCAACCTTGCCAGGAAGGAAAACCTCGACCTTGGCGGCAGGCTTTCCCAGGCAAGCAAGAAGGCGCTCATCCAGGCTCTGCTGAAGGCCAGACAGTAAGCTTTTGTGCAGACCTTTGTGCAAACGCGATGCACGATCGCACGACATACAGCAAGGACATCAAGACAAGGACACCAAGACGAGGACTGTTCCATGGTTGATAAAGACTTACTCTCCATCCAGGAAGCACGCTCCCTGGTCCGTGCCGCACGCAAGGCACAGGCTCAGTACGCCCAGCTCGGTCAGGCTGGCGTTGATGCCGTTGTGAAAGCCATTTCCGAGACCACACTGCCCTACGCTGAAGAGCTGGGCAGGATGGCCAACGAGGAAACCGGCTATGGCAAGGCTTCCGACAAGAAGATCAAGAACACCCTTGCCAGCCAGGGTGTGTACGACTTCATCAAGGATATGAAGACCATCGGCATCCTGCACGAAGACAAGACAGCCAAGGTCATTGACATTGCTGTTCCTGTCGGCGTCATTGCCGGTGTCATCCCCTCCACCAACCCCACTTCCACTGTCATTTACAAGTCCCTCATCGCCCTGAAGGCCGGCAATGCCATTGTCTTCACGCCCCATCCTGCGGCCAAGAAGTGCATTGCCCGCACTGTGGAGATCATCAAGGGCGCTCTGAAAAAGTGCGGTGTGAGCGAGGATCTGGTGAGCTGCATCACCATCCCCACCCTTGAGGGCACCAACGAGCTCATGAAGATCTGCGACCTCATCCTGGCCACTGGCGGCCCGGGCATGGTGAAGGCAGCCTACAGCTCCGGTACCCCCGCTCTGGGCGTGGGTGCAGGCAACGTTCCTGCCTACATCGAGCGCAGCGCCAACATCCAGGACGCAGTGGCAAAGATCTTTGCCTCCAAGACCTTTGATAACGGCACCATCTGCAGCTCCGAGCAGTCCATTGTGACCGAGGCAGTCATTGCTCCCCAGGTCCGCCAGGCTGTCATCGACCAGGGCGGCTTCTTCCTCGAAGGCGAGAACCTCGCCAAGGTGAAGGCCATTATGGAGCGCGGCAATGGTTCCATGAACCCCGCCATTGTGGGCCGTGACGCCCAGACCGTGGCCCGCATCGCCGGCATCACCATCCCCGAGGGCACCCGCCTGCTCGTGTCCGACGAGCCCGGTGTCGGTCCCAAGTACCCCTTCTCCAAGGAAAAGCTCACCGCACTCCTCGGTTTCTACGTGGTCAATGACTGGCATGAAGCCTGCGAGCTGTGCACTGCCCTGCTGGAGAACTGCGGCAAGGGCCACTCTCTTGCCATTCACTCCAACAATGAGGAAGTCATCCGCGAATTCGGCCTGAAGAAGCCCGTGTCGCGCATCCTGGTGAACACCCCCTCCACCCATGGCGGTGTGGGCCTGTCCACTGGTCTTGCTCCGGCATTCACCCTTGGCTGCGGTGCCGTGGGCGGATCTGCCACCTCTGACAACGTGACCCCCATGAACCTGCTGAACATCCGCCGCGTGGCCTATGACCTCGGCAGCAACATTCAGCCGCAGTTCGTGAACAAGCCTGCTGCATGCGCTGCTCCCGCAGCCGCTGCTTCCGCCCCTGCTTCTTCCGGCGTTGACATTGAGGCCATTGCTGCCATGATTGTCGCCGAGCTCAAGAAGAACATGTAGGGCAAAGGCACGTCGCAACTCCCCGGGATTCACTTCAAGAAATCATTAAAATATATTCCATTTCAAGGAGATAGCTATGTCTGCTTCCAACAATGCTCTGGGCATGATCGAAACCAAGGGTCTGGTGGGCGCCGTTGAGGCCGCCGATGCCATGGTGAAAGCCGCCAACGTTACCCTCATCGGCCGCGTGCAGGTCGGTGGCGGTCTGGTGACCGTGCTTGTGCGTGGTGACGTGGGTGCCGTGAAGGCCGCCACGGACGCCGGCTCCGCTGCTGCCCAGAAAGTGGGTGAACTTATCAGCGTGCACGTCATTCCCCGCCCCCATTCCGAAGTCGAACTCATTCTTCCCCAGAAGGAAGCCTAGTCCTGCTTTGACTGCCCGCGCGGCCTGGCACACGGCTCCTGGTCAGTGACAGTGACGCGTCAGAAGGTCGTCATGACATCGTCATGGCGTCATCAGGACGCCGCCGCGCGGGTGCCAGACAAGTATGGCACGACTTCTCATGAGGAAAAATCTATGAATGAACAGGCAATAAAGGACGTGCTTGTCCAGGTGCTTGGCACCATCATCAGAGAGGTGAAGGCCAGGAACGAGGACGGGGTTCGCAGATACGTCACGGATCCCATTCCCGTAGAGCTCTCGGCCAGACATGCGCACCTTTCTGAAGAGGATGTCATGACCCTGTTCGGCAAGCCGCTCACCCCTGTGCGTGAACTGAGCCAGCCCGGCCAGTTCCTCTGCAAGGAAAGGGTGCGCGTCATCGGCCCCAAGGGTGTCATGGACAACGTGGCCATTCTCGGTCCTGCACGCAAGAAGACCCAGGTGGAGATTTCCAAGACGGATGCCCGCATGCTGGGAGTCAATGCTCCTGTTCGTCAGTCCGGGGACACAGAAGGGTCTCCGGGTCTCATCCTGACTTCGGACAAGGGTGTCGTGGGCCTGGACTCAGGCTGCATCGTCGCTGCCCGCCACATTCACATGTCCCCCGAAGATGCCGCCCATTACGGCATCAAGGACAAGGACAGAGTCTGTGTGCGTCTCAACACGGACCGCCCGCTGATCATGGAAGACGTTCTTGTACGCGTGAACAAGGACTTCCGTCTGGCCATGCATATCGACGCGGACGAAGGCAACGGCGCCGGCTGGCGCAATGGCGTGACCGGCATCATCCTTGGCAAGTCTGGAGCAGAGCATGGACTTTGCAGCCATTAATCGCCAGATTGGCGAGCTTGAGAGCTGCATAACTGCGCCTCGCAAGGTCTCCGCCGACGAGCCCCTCTTCGTCGGCGTTGACCTTGGCACGGCGTACATCGTGCTGGTCGTTGTGGACAGCAGGAAAAAGCCTGTTGCCTGCGCCCTGGAATTTGCCCAGGTGGTGCGGGACGGGCTGGTTGTTGACTACACCGGTGCCCGCACCATTGTGGCCAGGCTTGTGGAGCAGCTCTCCCAAAAGCTCGGCCGCAGGCTCGAGACTGCTGCCATTGCCGTGCCTCCGGGAACAAGTGCCCGTGACTGTGCCACCCACACCCATGTGGCCGAGGGCGCAGACCTGGTGGTCACCACCATCCTGGATGAGCCTACTGCGGCCAATGCCGTCTTAGGCGTGCGCAACGGCGTGGTGGTGGACATTGGCGGCGGGACCACAGGCCTTTCCATCTTTGAGAACGGCAAGGTGGTCTATGTGGCCGACGAGCCCACAGGCGGCACGCATCTGTCCCTGGTTCTGTCCGGCAATTACGGCATCTCCTTCGAAGAGGCGGAAGCCATGAAGAAGGATCCTGCCCGCTGGAAGGATGTCTTCCACGTGGTGACACCCGTGCTGGAGAAGATGGGTTCCATCATCAGACGTCACATTGCCGGCCGTAAGGTGGAGGCCATCTACCTTGTGGGCGGTACCTGCTGTCTGAAGGACATGGAGCGCATCATTGCCAAGGAAACGGGCTGCGAGGTCTTCAAGCCCTCCAATCCCTTCCTGGTGACACCGCTCGGCATTGCCCTGAGCTGCGAAAAATAAGGCATGCGCCGGTACGGACGCACAGGACGCACAGAAGGACACACTGAAGGACGCGCTATGGAACAGGACAAGCTTGTCGAAAGCATTGTGGCTGAGGTTCTGAAAAGGCTTCTCAGCAGGGATCAGGCTTGCGCAAAGCCCCTGGTCAGGGTCTATGCCTGGAGAAGCCTCGAGCTTGCCGCCCGCATTCACCCTCTGCTGCAGGCCTGGCACGGCCCTGACGTGGCCCTGGTCTTCAACGGGGAAAAGCAGGAAGGCGAGGTTATTGCCCGTCTTCTGCCGCTTCTTTCCTGTACGGACATGGCCGACCTGGCAGCAGGGCAGGCCCACAGCGAGACTGCCCGGGCTGTCCTGCAGGAACTTCTGCAGGGACACAGGGTCGATGTGCTCGACTATGAATACCTGTCCCATGCAGATACGGCTCCCTCGGCACTCTATGCACTCTACAAAGCCTGTGAGGACAAGCTCACTTCCTACGGACTGGTCCGCTTCAAGGTGAAACAGCCCGAGACCAGGCACTGCCAGGAAGATCTCATCACAGCAGCCCATCTGGAGCAGGCAGCAGAAGCGGGGGTGCGCACCCTCATTGTTGCCACTTCTGCCAGGATAACGCCCCTGGCAGCGGAAAGCGCTGACAGACTGGGCATCAAACTGGTCAGGGAAAACGGAACGCTATGATTATCGGTGTTGTCATTGGCAATGTCTGGGCCACCAAGAAGGAAGAGGTCCTCAACGGCTGCAAGCTCATGGTTGTGCAGGCAATAGATGCGGCAACTGACGAGGCAAAGGAAAGCTTTGTTGCCGTAGACTGTGTTGGCGCAGGCATTGGCGAGCAGGTGCTTGTGGTGACCGGCAGCTCGGCGCGCATGGCTCTTGCCAACAGGGAGGCTCCGGTGGACGCAGCCATCGTGGGTATTCTTGATCAGGTGGAGATCTCACGCTGAGCAGGAAACACGGGCTGGTCCTTCTCTGACCCGGCTTTTCCGACTTTTTTTCAGGCTATGAACAGGAGCGGATGCCTCGTCCTGCCCAAGGGGCAGGGCGAACCTCTTCTCCACTCGGACCGAACGGAGGCGGCGCAAAGGCCCTTTGCACACCATGTATGCAGAGGCTGGTGCGTCGGAACGTGATGAAACAACTGATTACTGTACAGACGCTTGACGCCTGCATCAGCAGCGACGGCAAGTGCTATATCGGCCCCAACCAGATTCTGTCTCCCGGTGCCAAGGACGAGCTCGGCCGCCGCAGGGTGGCCATTGTCTACGGTCCCAAACCCGACGCTTCCTCTGCCTGCTGCTGCCAGAGCAGCAGTGGTTCCGGCAGCACTTCCTGCTGCAAAAAGGGCAGCATCTGCGATCCGGATGAACTGGCCATTGCAGTTGCAGCGCTGCTCAAGAAGGAATGCGGCATCAGCGATCCTGCCGAGCTGCGTGCTCTGACCATGGAAGCCCTGCTGCGCATTGTCCAGAAGTGCTGAGCCAGACGTGCTGACGTACAAAACGTCCTGAAATGCACACCATGTCTGCAAAACAGGTGCTGCTGACAGCAGCTGACAGCATCTGTTTTTGCAATGACAGGCAACTGACAACCCGCAGGTACTGACACCTGCGCAAAACATACCAGACTGTACACATACCAGACTGTAAGGAGTCTTGCTATGCAACTCGATGCCCTTGGAATGATCGAAACAAAAGGCCTTGTCGGCGCTGTTGAGGCTGCCGATGCCATGGTGAAAGCTGCCAACGTGACCCTCATCGGCCGCGTTCAGGTCGGTGGCGGCCTGGTGACCGTGCTCGTGCGCGGCGATGTGGCTGCCGTGAAGGCTGCCACGGATGCAGGTGCAGCTTCTGCCCAGCGCGTGGGCGAGCTCGTCAGCGTGCACGTCATCCCCCGTCCTCACTCCGAGGTCGAACTCATTCTGCCCAAGCGCGCTGACGCCTAGGGCTGACCCACTTTTTCATGGCGATGGGGGCAGCCTGCCCCCATCGCAGGGGCCTCAAGGCCCTGCACGAACAGACCATCCCTCGTCCTTCTGCCGTACCACACGAAATTTTCCGTGACAGACACGCCCGCACGCGGGCCCTGTCACGCTATCTCCGGAGCTTTCCGTGACACAGTTTTACGGTAAAACGCGCATCTGCTACGGTCAGTATGCCCTGGAAACCCTGGAAGAACAGCATTGCACCAATGCCTTCCTGGTGACCGACCCCTTCATGGTCAAGAGCGGTCTTGCCGATCAGGTGACAAGTCACCTTGAGCGCATCGGCCTGCCCTGCACAGTCTTCTCCGACGTGGAACCGGATCCCTCGCTTGAGACCGTCAAGCGGGGAACACAGGAATTTCTCAAAGCCGGGAGCGACCTGCTCATTACCCTGGGCGGCGGCTCCTCCATTGACACAGGCAAGGCCATAGCCTTCTTTGCCCAGAAGGCTGCTCCCCATCTGCCGAGGCCCGTGCTGGTGGCCATTCCCACCACCAGCGGCACAGGCTCGGAAGTGACTGCCTATTCCGTGGTCACGGACAAGGAGCAGGGCGTCAAGATCCCGCTTATTGACGACAGTATCCTGCCTGACCTTGCCATCCTTGATGCACGCTTCACCAGAACAGTGCCTCCTTCGGTGACTGCGGCCACGGGCATGGACGTGCTCACCCATGCCCTTGAGGCCTATACCTGCCGCAACAACAATGCCTTCACGGACATCCTGGCCGTGCAGGCCATTCATTATGTCTTTGACTACCTGTATACAAGCTACGTCCACATGGAGGACATGCAGGCAAGGGAAATGATGCTCTTGGGCTCCTGCATGGCCGGCATGGCCTTCAACAATGCAGGCCTTGGCCTTACCCACAGTATGGCCCATGCCCTTGGTGGTCAGTTCCATGTGCCCCACGGCCTCGCCAATGCCGTGCTGCTGCCCTATGTCATCCGCTTCAATGTCTTTGACGCAGGCGTGCGCTACCGCGAGCTGGCCAGGGTGCTGGGTCTGCCCCACGCCAATGTGGAAGAGGGTGTCTCTGCCCTCATCTCCGCCATTCAGGGTCTCAATGACAGCATGAAGATCCCCTCACGGGTACGCGATCTGAAGATAGAGAAAGCAAGGTACGATGCAGCAATTCCCTCCATGGCAAAGCATGCCCTGGAGGACAGGTGCACGCAGGGCAATCCGAGACGGCCTTCGCTGCAGGACCTGGTGGAATTGTTCGAAACTGCCTGGTAGGCTGACTGCGCGGACCAGGCCATGGTCTGGTCCGCATTCCGGAGGAAGGAATGGCACATGCGATAGTGGATACAATACGGGAGGCCGGGGTTGTCGGTGCCGGTGGCGCAGGTCTTCCCACGCATGTCAAGACCAATGCACAGGTGGACACAGTTCTTGTGAACGGTGCCTCCTGTGAACCCCTGCTCATGAGCGACCCGCATCTCATGGAAGCAGAGACAGAGACCATGCTGCGCGGTCTTGCCGCAGTGGTCGAGTGTACAGGCGCCTCAAGGGGCATTGTCTGTCTCAAGGGCAAGCACAAAAAGGCCATGGAGGCCGTGCGTGCAGCCTGTGCAAAGACGACAAACCTTGAGGCCTTTGAGCTTGGTGATTTCTACCCTGCCGGTGACGAGCAGGTGCTGGTGAAGGAAGTGCTCGGCAGAGTGGTTCCCGAACGCGGCCTGCCCCTCAACGTGGGCTGTGTGGTCAGCAATACCGAGACCATGGTCAATATTGCACATGCCCTGGACGGGAAACCTGTGACGCACCGCTACCTCACTGTGGCAGGCGAGATTGCCCATCCCATGGTGGTGAAGGTGCCTGTGGGCACGCCGGTGATGGATGTGCTCAACCATGCCGGTGGTCCCACCATCAGGGAGTACAGGGTAGTGGACGGCGGTCCCATGATGGGTCGCGTGCTGGCTAATGCCACAAAGGCCAGTGTCACCAAGACGACCAGCGGTCTTCTGGTACTTCCCCCGGACCACAACGTGGTGCTGCGCAAGGTCATGGACCCTGTCCAGGTGCGCCGCCTGACCTTCAGCATCTGCTGTCAGTGCTCGCGCTGCACGGATTTGTGCCCGCGCAACCTCCTCGGCCACAGACTGCATCCCAACAAGCTCATGCAGGTCTTTGCCAGTCAGGAGATGGACAGCCCTGTGGCACGCGAAGCCCTGCTCTGCTCCGAATGCGGCATCTGTGAAAAGTTTGCCTGTCCCATGCTGCTCTCTCCCAGAGAGGTCAACATCCAGATCAAGCGCGTGCTCATGGGCAATGGCGTGCGCTGGGACAACAAGGGCTGGGAGCTTGTGCCGAGCGCCTTCCGCGAGGAGCGCCGCGTTCCCACCCAGCGCCTCATCCAGAGGCTCGACATTGTGCCCTATGACACACACCCGCACTATGAAGGCGAGTTCACCCCCAAGACGGTGCGCATTCCCTTGAAGCAGCACCTCGGAGCTCCCTCGGTCTGCACGGTGCAGGTCGGGGCCACAGTGCGCTGCGGCGACCTTATTGGCGAGATTCCCGAAGGGGCCATGGCGGCACGTATTCATGCCAGTATCGACGGCGTTGTCACATCTGTGGAAAACAATGTGGTAACTATCAGTTCTCAGGGGTAGTATATGAGAGTACGCACTATTGGATGTGTTGAACTGAACAGCATCAGCACCGGCATGCATGTGGCTGACGAAATGGTCAAGGCCGCTGACGTCGCGCTGGTCCTGGCCCGTCCTACCTGCCCCGGCCGCTATCTGGTGGTGATTACCGGCGATACCGGTGCTGTGACCTCGTCCGTGCAGCACGGTCGTGCCATTGGCAGGGACATGGTGGTGGACCACTTCATCATTCCCAGCGTGCACGAGGACGTGGTGCCTGCCATGAACGGCACAGTGGTTGTGCCCCGCATCAACGCCCTTGGCTGCATTGAGACCTGTACCACTGCTGCCTGTATCCTGGCAGCTGATGCCGCCTCCAAGGCCGGCAATGTGGACCTCATCGAGCTGCGCTTTGCCGCAGGTCTCGGTGGCAAGGCCTTTGTCACCATGACCGGCGAAGTGAGCTCCGTGCAGGCCGCTGTGGACGCAGGCGTCGCAGTGGTGGCCGAAGCCGGCAATGGCCCTGTGCTCAGCCACGTGGTCATTCCTTCCCCGAGCGAAGACTTCAAGAAGCATCTGCTCGGCATGTAGCCGCAGGCCCTGCCACAGTATATTGGACAGCACAGCAGTTTTCAGGGAGCAAGCATGGCAGACATACATCGTCCTGTGCAGCGTGAGGTGCGGGAATACGTTCCCGGCAAACAGGTCAGCCTGGCCCACGTCATTGCAAGCCCGGACAGGGACATCTACACCCGTCTGGGCCTGGATGATACAGTCAGCAATGCCCTGGGCATCCTGACCTTTACCCCTGCGGAAAGCGTCATCATTGCCGCAGACATTGCCACCAAGGCCGGCAGCGTGGAAATAGGCTTCCTTGACCGCTTCGGCGGCTCCCTGCTGCTCTCTGGTGACGTGGCCAGCGTGGAAAGCGCTGTCAGAGCAGTCATTGCCTACTTCGGACAGGTCCTGCATTACACCACGGCAGACATCACCAGAACCTGAGCAGACTTTCCCAGTGCTCCCGCATAGCAAGGAGCATGCTCCTTACACCAGGGCCTCCCGGCCGGTGCCCAGTGCACTGACTGCGGGGCCCTGTGTCTTTCGGACCTGAAGGGCCAGGGTGAAGGGCCCGGGTGAAGGATCAGGGTGAAGGATCAGGGCGCAGGACCTGCCTGAAGGGCAGGGCGGAGGGAACCATGACAGATATGCCAGGTATGGCAGACAGGGCAGCGCTGGCAGAGGACCAGGGCAGCACAGGCCTGCGGGGGTGCGATGGCGCGACAGACACAGCAGCCGCAAGGCAGCCTGTCATCATGCTCATAGGCGAGGGGCACAGCGGCAAGAGCACCGTGATTCAGGCCCTCACAGGCCAGGACTACCGGCCCCGCAAGGCCCTGGCACCGGTCTATTTCCGCAACTTCGTGGACACGCCGGGCGAGTTTCTGGAAAACCGCCGCTTCTACCGCTCGCTCATCACCGCGTCCATGACCTGCGACATCCTCCTCTTTATCCAGGATGCCACCAGAAGCTCCTGCCTGCTGCCTCCGGGCTTTGCTGCCATGTTCAACCGTGTGGTCGCAGGCTTTGTCAGCAAGTGCGATCACGAACAGGCCAATATCGCGCGTGCAGAGAAGTTTTTACGCAATGCAGGGGTGAAGACCATACTGCACGGGGCCCTGCACACACAGGGAGGTGCTGATGCAGTGCAGGCACACCTTGCTGCCTTGTGGCGCGAGGCAGGGGGCAGGCGCAGGCTCAGACTCAGGCTCAGACAAGATAAGCCCGTCGCGTAAGCAAGGCCCATGCTGCCGGAAGTTGTGCTGCCAGCCCAGGTCAGCCAGGGGCAATGCTGTTCAGTCCCGGGCAGCCGCATGCAGCTGCGTCCGGCCCTGGCCAGACCCGTCCAGACCCGTTCAGCCTCAGACAAGACACGTCATTTCACGCCAGTGCCCGTCTTCACATGGAACACACAAAAAATCAGGGAAAAATCCGCGCAGCGCAAGATCAATGTGAAAAAGGGAACTTGCTGATTCGTCGCAAATTTGCAACATATCTCTTTGAGATAAAATCACAGTAAAGAACTGTGAAATCAGAGTCTTGTCACTGCCTAACTGATAAGAAGAGTCATTAAGACAATGTTACTGATGCAAATATGCAACATCATTTTTCCGCTGACAAAAAAATTTCCCCGGAGAATGTTGCAAATATGCGACCAGGCCACAGAGGGGAAGGCAGCGCCAGTCGGGCGTGTTCAACTATCTTTGCAGGAAAATCAGGGACTTCAAAGAAAATTTGCCTGGTGCGCAAATTCACATGGGCTTTGGCACGCAAAATGCTATACTATAGGCAAAGGCAGTCAGCAGGACAGACCCTGCACATGGCTGCCACGCATCACAGACCGCTCTGCGGCGAACGAGACGCTGACGCAGAATCAGCACGCCTCACGCACGTATTTCTTACATATCTGTCTTACCAGATAGCTCATAGTATCTCATTGTGGAGGAATTCCTATGACCGCTCCTGTCACAGAATGCTGCCTTCGTTCTCCCCAGGAAGAACGCCTTCAGGACCAGATCGACGGCAAAGTAGACCGCTATCGCAAAACCCACGAGCGCGTGTTCCGCATGCTCGAGCGTTTTGAAGGTCAGAAGCCCCAGATCGACATCGAACGCGCCCTGTACTTCACCCAGTCCATGAAGGAAACCGAGGGTCAGCCCCTGGTGCTGCGCTGGGCCAAGGCTCTTGCTCACATTGCCGAGAACATCACTGTGACTGTTGAAGAGGATCAGCTCCTCCTCGGCCGCGCCGGTGGTCTGGCTGGCCGTTACGGCATCCTCTATCCCGAACTCGACGGCGACTTCCTCGACATCGCAGTGAAGGATCTCCCCAGCCGTGAGACCTCCCCTGCCTCCATCAACCCCGAAGACGCCAAGCGCGTGGTGGAAGAAATTGCCCCCTACTGGAAAGGCAAGACCTTCCACGAAGATCTCAATGCTGCTCTTCCCCCGGAAGTGCACAAGCTGACCTATGACGATCCTCAGGGCCTCCTCTCCCGCTACATCGTCAACGAAACCGCTTCCTTCCGCTCCTCCATCCAGTGGGTGCCGGACTTTGCCAAGATCGTGAACCGCGGCTTCAACTCCATCAAGGCCGAAGCTCAGGAAAAACTGGCTGCTCTGGATCCCCTGTCCTGCAAGGATATGTGCGAGAAGAAGCCCTTCCTCGATGCCATCGTGATCGTCTCCGACGCCATCGTGCTCTGGGCCCATCGTTACGCTGAGGCTGCCCGCGAAGCTGCTGCCAAGTGCACAGACGAAAACCGCAAGGCCGAGCTGCTGCATATGGCCGCCAATGCTGACCACGTGCCCGGCGAGCCCGCCCGCGACTTCTGGGAAGCCTGCCAGAGCCAGTGGTTCACCCAGATGTTCTCCCGCCTGGAACAGAAGACCGGTACCACCATTTCCAATGGCCGCATGGACCAGTACTTCTATCCTTACTACCAGGCTGACATCGAGGCCGGCAAGCTGACCGAAGAAAAGGCCCTGGAAATCATGGAATGCATGTGGGTCGGCATGGCCGAGTTCATCGACATGTACATCTCCCCCACCGGCGGTGCCTTCAACGAAGGCTACGCTCACTGGGAAGCTGTGACAGTCGGCGGCCAGACCCCCGACGGCAGAGACGCCACCAACGAGCTCACCCACCTCATCCTCCGCTCCAAGCGTGAGTTCCCGCTGCACTACCCGGACCTCGCTGCCCGCGTGCACAGCGGCTGCCCCGAGAGCTACCTGTGGGATGTGGCCGAGACCATCAAGTACGGCTCCGGCTTCCCCAAGCTCATCAATGACGAAGAAGTTGTGCCCCTGTACGTTTCCAAGGGCGCTACCTTCGAAGAGGCCTTCGACTACGCCGTGTCCGGCTGCACCGAAGCCCGTATGCCCAACCGTGACACCTACACCTCCGGCGGTGCCTATGTGAACTTCGCCGCTGCCGTGGAAATGGTGCTGCGCAACGGCCGCATGAAGAAGTACGGCGACCAGGTTCTCGGCATCGAGACCGGCGACCCCCGCGAATTCACCAGCTGGGATCAGTTCTGGAACGCCTACGTGCAGCAGCACGAACTCTTCCTGCGCACAGCCTTCATTCAGCAGTACATCATCAACAAGCTGCGTGCCCGCCACTTTGCAGCCCCCATGCTGTCCGCCATGCACGACCTTGCCATGAAGCACTGCATCGACCTGCATCAGGAACACATTCCTGAAGGCATCGACTTCGGCTACTTCGAGTACATGGGCCTCGGCACTGTGGTTGACTCCCTGTGCGCCGTGAAGAAGCTTGTCTTTGAAGACAAGAAGCTCACCATGGATCAGCTCATCAAGGCTCTGGACGCCAACTTCGAAGGCTATGACGACGTGAAGGCCCTGCTGAAGACCGCTCCCTGCTATGGCAACAATGACGAATACGCCGACTCCATCGGCCGCGCCATTGACCACCTGAGCGTGGAATACGGCCACAAGTACAGCATGAAGGACCTCGGCATGCACAACGACGTGCGCTACGTGCCCTTCACCTCTCACGTGCCCTTCGGCAAGGTTGTGGGCGCCACCCCCAACGGCCGCGTTGACTGGTTCCCGCTGTCCGACGGTTCCTCCGCCTCCCACGGCGCTGACGTGAACGGCCCCACCGCAGTTCTTCTGTCCAACTACAACACCAAGAACTACGGCATGCGCGACCGTGCAGCCCGTATGCTGAACATCAAGTTCACCCCCAAGTGCCTTGAGGGCGAACAGGGCACCGAAAAGCTCGTGTCCTTCATCCGCACCTTCATCGACCTGAAGCTGTGGCACGTTCAGTTCAACGTCATCAACGCCGACACCCTGAAGAAGGCCCAGAAGGATCCTGAAAAGTACCGCAACCTCATCGTCCGCATCGCCGGTTACAGCGCCTACTTCGTGGACCTGTCCCCCGACCTGCAGAACGACCTCATTGCCCGTACTGTGCATGAGTCCATCTAACTCAACTCTTTCTGCAACTCCTTTTGAAAGAATACAGTCCATGTCTGTCTGATGCCCCGGCATCAGACAGACACAAGACAAGATTTCAGGGACCTGTTCTTCACAGGAGGAACAGGTCCCTGTACTATGTCTGCCACAGGACTCAGAGCCAGAAACAGATCTGCAGCACAGATTCTGATGCAGCATACTGCCGGCTCCAGTCCGCAAGCCCCCGATCAACAGCCCCCGAAAAGCCCGGCAACAGCAGGCAGCACTTTCAAACGCCTGTACAGCATACTATCGGTTCGGGACGGCCTGTGATCATCATGTGTTCAACAGCTCTTGCCAAGGAGGATGTGCTGTGAGCAGAATCGAGGACAAAAGGACGACCGGCTACGTCTTCAACGTGCAGAAATACTCTGTCCATGACGGTCCCGGCATCAGAACCATTGCCTTTCTCAAAGGCTGTCATCTGCGCTGCAAATGGTGCAGCAATCCCGAGTCCCAGGAAAAGAAGCCCGAAGTGGCAGTGAACAACAATCGCTGCATCGGCACGGACAAGTGTCACTACTGCATGGACGCGTGTCCTCACGGTGCCCTGTACAGCATCGGCACGCAGATAGCCATCAAGCGTGAGCTGTGTGCAGACTGTGAAGACCTGGCCTGTGCCAAAGCCTGTCCTGCCCAGGGCCTGAATATCTACGGCAAACTGCAGACCGTGGACGAAGTCATGAAAGTGGTTGAGCAGGATGCTCCCTTCTACGCCCGCTCCGGCGGCGGCATGACATTGTCCGGCGGCGAGCCCTTTGTGCAGAGCAAGTTTGCCCTGGCCCTGCTGCGCGAAGCCAGAGCCCGCTTCATCCGCACGGCAGTGGAAACCTGTGGCATGTGCGATCAGAATGTGCTGCTCGAAGCCGGCAAACATTTGAACTACGTGCTTTTCGATATCAAGAGCATGAACACGGAAAAGCACAAGGAAATGACAGGTCTTCCCAATACGCACATCATCAGCAACCTGAAGGCCCTGTGCGAGGAATATCCTGACAAGCCCATTCTGGTGCGCACGCCCATTATCCCCGGCTTCAATGACACGCCTGAGGATGTGACTGCCATTGCCGAGTTCATCGAGCCCTTTGGCGAGCATGTACATTACGAAATGCTGCCCTATCACAGACTGGGCACGCAGAAATACGAATTTCTCAACAGAGACTACCCCATGGGTGAAGTCTCTCTGGACAATGTCCACTACAAGAAGCTGCTCAAGTACGCGCACCGCGTGCTGAAGGAAAGACATCACATCCCGCACTAGGCCAGGATCCGGCTGTCTTTGCATCCTTCCCTGCAGCTTCTCTGCAGTTTTTTGCAGCGTAGTGCAGTTCTTTGCGGTTTTCTGCAGTTTTTTTGCAGATACTTTGCATTGTCTCTGCAATGTCCTGTTTGCTGAAGCATCTGCCTGTATCGTCTGCTGCTGACTTTCTTTCAGCACGCACATGCAGTGCAGATGCTTCTTTGTCTGCGCTGTGTACAGTCGACTGTACACAGGACTGCACAGCAGAACATATGAAATTGCGTCTCATTTGCAGAGCAAGAAAACTCTGGACCTTGACAGGAAAGTCAGGCTAGATTTCCAGGATCCAGACAGTGCTCTGACACGACCTGCGACATGCTTTCCCGGGCTGAAGACTGATGATGGTGATGGGATGAACAGACAGACAGAAGCTACACTGACAGGACACTTCCAGGCCATCCTTGATGCGCTCTCGGACGGTGTCTACATATCCGATGCCGCAGGCAGGACGTTGTGCGTCAATCGCATGTACGAGCAGCTCACAGGTCTCAAACGTGAGCAGCTTGAGGGCTGTGATGTTCGTGACATGGTGCGCACAGGTGTTTTTGACAGCATCGTCAATCCCGAAGTGGTGCGCACACACAAGCCTGTCACCAGGGTGCAGCACCTGAAGGACGGCAAGACCCTGGTGCTGAGCGGCTACCCCGTCTTTGGCGAGAAGGGGGAGCTGTGCTTTGTGGTGACCTTTGCCAGAGACATTACCATCCTGACCAATCTCAATGAGCAGGTGGACCATCAGAAGAGCCTTCTGCAGAAAACCGAAGAGCAGATAGCCTTCATGACCAAACAGCAGAAGGATCATACCTTCACACCCAGCTTTGCCAGCAGGGCCATGGGCGAAGTGCTCAACCTGGTGGAGCGCATTGCTCCCACCGACGCCACAGTGCTCATTCTCGGCGAAACCGGCGTGGGCAAGGATGTCATTGCCAATCTGGTGCATCAGAAGAGCCCCCGCTCCGACAATCTCATGCTCAAGGTGGACTGCGGCGGCATCTCCGAGGGCCTGACCGAGTCCGAACTCTTCGGTTACGTGGCCGGTGCCTTTACCGGAGCCTCCTCCAAGGGCAAGGCAGGCTATTTTGAAATTGCCAACGGCAGCACCATCTTCCTGGATGAAATCGGTGAACTGCCTCTCTCCATGCAGACCAGACTCTTGCGCGTGCTGCAGGACGGAGAAATCATGCGCGTGGGCTCCACAGCCCCCCGCAAGGTGGATGTGCGCATCATTGCAGCCACCAACCGCAATCTCAAGGACTGCGTGCTTGCCGGCACCTTCCGCAGGGACCTCTATTACCGCCTCAATGTGGCCACCATCAGCATTCCGCCCCTGCGCGACCGTCCCGAGGACATAGGCCTGCTCGCCAAGCTCTTCCTGGCCATGTATGCAGGCAAGTACCGCAAGGATCTCTACTTCCTGGACATCACCCTGGAGATCATGCGCAGCTATTCCTGGCCCGGCAATGTGCGCGAGCTGCAGAACCTTGTGCACAGCATTGCCATCACGGCCCGCGGCCCTGCCATCTCGCCCCAGGACCTGCCTGCGCAGATTTCCGGCAGAAAGCAGAAGGAAAGTTCCTTCAGCGAGGACATGTTCTCGGATGCCCGCTCCCTGCGTGAGATTGTTGAGGAAATCGAGGCTGACTTCCTCACCCGTGCCATTGAGCACTATGGCTCTGTGCAGGCCGTGGCCAAACGCTTCAGGGTTGACAGGTCCACTGTTTTCCGCAAGATACGCAAGGGGCGGCATGATCGCGGTACAGAAGAGGAGCAGGACTAGCTCCGCTGCCAGGCAGCCGCACTCTGAGGTGACATCATGTACACAAACAGACTGCCGAAGCTTGAGGATGCAGGCCGCATTGAAGTGCCGGACTATCCCTTGAAGGGTATCCCGGAACTGCGGCTGGCAGACCCGCAGCACATGCGGGGGACAGTCCCTGACGATGAGGGCTGCCGCTGCCTCTGGGACAAATACGACATGCTGGCCAATATCCGCGCCCACTCCATGGTGGTGGCCAATGTGGCCACCAGGCTGGCAAAGCGGGCAAAGCGGCTGGGGCTCCCCGTGAACGTGGAGGCAGTGCGTGCCTCGGCCCTGCTGCACGATCTCGCCAAGACCTGGTGTCTGCGTCACGGCGGCTCCCATGCAGAGCTCGGCGCCACCTGGGTTGTGCAGGAAACCGGGAATTACGAACTTGCCCGCGGCGTCTTTCACCATGTATACTGGCCCTGGAAGCTGCCCGCAGACAATGCCGTGCTCATGTGCTCGCTGCCCTTCTTCATTCTCTATGCAGACAAGAGGGCCAGACATGATGCCTTTGTGTCCCTGGAAGTCAGGTTCGAGGACCTGATTGACCGCTACGGCAAGACAGAAGCGCACAGAAAGAGCATCTGCGGCTCCTATCTGCAGGCTAAGGGGATTGAAGAGGCCTTAAGCCGCCACCTCGGTGTCGGCCTTGCCCACACCATCCCCGTGTAATCCCGGTGTCGGCCCTGCCCGCACCATCCCCGTGCAGGCAGCCGGCCTGGTCAGCGCCGGCGTACAGCCGGGGCCTGGCTGTCCCAGGCTTGTCCCGGACTGTCCCGAACAGGTGCTGACTGTCCCTGACTGTTTCTTTGCTGCGTCTCTTGTCTTCTTTTTGCACCATCAGCCAGAGGAGGGGCGACATCTCCCTGCACAGGGAGATGCGCTGTATGTATGAAAGTACTTTTGATAGCCGGAGGCTGGTCCAGTGAGCGCGAGGTCTCTCTTGCCGCTGTGCCGGGCATTACTGAAGGACTGCAGGAACTTGGTCACACTGTGACCTTTTTTGATCTTTCCGCAGGCTTTGACAGCCTGCTTGCCACGGCAGGGGAGCATGACTTTGCCTTCATCCTCCTGCACGGCTCCCCGGGCGAGGACGGGCTTGTGCAGGCCATGCTTGATGTTGCAGGCTGCCCCTACCAGGGCGCAGGCCCTGCCGGCAGCTTCCTGGCCCTGAACAAGGCCTGTGCCAAGCAGATCTTCCGCGCTGCCGGCATCCCCACTGCAGACTGGGAGTTTCTGCCCGCCATGCCCGATGCCTCCTGGCAGCCGAAGTTTGCCTATCCCATCTTTGTGAAGGCCAATCTCGGCGGCTCCTCCCTGCATCTTGGTCGAGCTGACACAAGGGAAGAGCTGGATGCCCTGTTACAGGACGTGCTCGCCGAGGGCCAGGGTGCCCTGCTTGAGCCTTCCCTGAAAGGGCGCGACGTGACCTGCGCAGTCATTGGCGGCGAGGCCTTGCCGCCCATCCTCATCCTGCCTCAGAAGGGCGAGTACTTCGACTATGAGAGCAAGTATGCGGATGGTGGTGCCCGGGAAATCTGCCCTGCCCCCATCTCCGAGGCTGCCACAAAAACGATGCAGGACTACAGCAAAAGGGCTGTGGAGGCCCTTGGGCTGGACGGTGTGGGGCGTGTGGACTTTATCCTCGGCGAGGACGACAGCCTGCACATCCTGGAAGTCAACACCATACCCGGCATGACAAAGGCCAGCCTTGTGCCCAAGGCTGCCGCAGCCGCTGGCATGAGCTTTGCGCAGCTGCTGGCCCGCCTGATGGAAGTGGGCATGGCCCGCAAAGACCGCTAGGCTATGCCGGGAAGTGTTCTCTGTGCCCATCTGTGCGCCTTAGGCACCACCATGGTGTGGGGCATGACCTTTGTCTCCACCAAGGTATTGCTCAACGAAGGCCTGACACCCCTGGAAGTGCTCTTCTTCCGCTTTGTACTGGCGCTGGCTGTCATGTTCTGCATGAAGCCGAAGATCTTTCGTCACGGACGGGGCTGGAAGGAGGAGCTGCTCTTCTGTGCTGCAGGGGTGAGCGGTATCACAGCCTATTTTTGCTGTGAAAACGTTGCCCTGGGACTTACCTATGCCTCCAATGTCAGCCTTATTATCTGCACAGCCCCCTTTCTGACCGGGCTGGCAGCCCATTTTGCCCTGAAAGAAGAGCTGCATGGCAACTTCTTCACAGGCTTTGTGGTGGCCATCATTGGCATAGCCTGTATCTCCTTCAATGGCGCAGCCTACCTTTCCCTCAATCCGGCAGGGGACCTGCTGGCAGTAGGTGCGGCTGCCTGCTGGGCCTGCTATTCCATCTTCACCCGCCGCATCTTTTCCAGAAACTACCCCCTGCTTGAGGCCACCCGCCGCATTCTGCTCTGGGGCCTTATCACGGCAGGGCTGATTCTGCCCCTGCAGGGCGAGGTGCATCTGCCGGATTTCGGCTCAGGCATTGTGTGGCTGAACTTCCTCTTCCTGGGCGTTCTGGCCTCGTCCATCTGCTTTGTGACCTGGAACTACGGCCTGCGCGTGCTCGGTGCCGTCAAGGCCACAGCCTACGTCTATCTGACCCCTGTGGTCACGGTCATAGGCGCCTTCTTTTTGCTGGATGAGCACATCACCATGCTCTCGGCCACAGGCATGGCCCTCACCATGGCGGGCCTGATTCTCTCCGAGACCAGGGGCAATATGCTCGGGCGCCTGCGCCGCAAAGGAAGCTGACCTCAGCCTTGCGTCCATCCCCTTGTTTTTTCCATCTCCAGGGCCCGCAACGGGCCCTTTTTGCCCTTTCCCCGTACAGTACGGAGGTGTGCATGGGTCGTTTGCTTCACCACTACCTGCACAAGGCCCTTCCTTTGGGCTGCCATCCGGGCAGTCTGCTCCGCCACGCTGGCCGCTCTTCAGGCAGCCATGCGGTCCTTCCTGCCTTTTTTCCGGCCCGCTGTCTGGCAGGCATCCTTGTGCTGTGCTGCTGTCTCACGCTCCTTGTGCCAGAAGCAAGTCTGGCCATCTCCGAGGTGCGCAACACCCCTGTGGTGCGGGTGGTCAACCAGGCCTCAGCGGCAGTTGTCAACATCACCAGCACCAGTGTGCAGGGCAGGTCCCTCTCGCCCCTGGAGCAGTTTTTCGGGGACTTTGGCATGCGCATCCCCCAGCGCCAGCGCAAGCGTGTGAGCCTTGGCTCTGGTGTCATTGTGGATGGCAGAAAGGGCCTTGTGCTCACCAATTCCCATGTGGTGCAGTCCGGCACGGACATCCAGGTGCGCCTCAAGGACGGGCGCGAGTTCAAAGCCCGGCTGCGCGGAGCTGACCCTGACTTTGACCTGGCAGTGCTGGAGCTTGAGGGCGCAAAGACATTGCCGTCGCTGAGCATGGGCGACAGCTCGGATGTCCTGCCTGGCGAGACGGTCATAGCCATCGGCAACCCCTATGGCTTTTCCCATACAGTCACCACAGGCGTGGTCTCTGCCCTGGGCCGCACCATACGCTCCGAGAGCGGGGTGTTCACAGACCTCATTCAGACTGACGCTGCCATCAACCCCGGCAATTCCGGTGGTCCCCTCATCAACCTGGACTGCAGCCTCTTCGGCATCTATACGGCCATCTACGGCAAGGGCTGGGGCCTTGGCTTTGCCATTCCCATCAATAAGGCCCGTCAGGTCATGCAGCGCCTGCTTGAGGGCAGAGCGGCCTCGCCCCTGTGGCTGGGCCTGCAGGCAGAGGACATGGACCAGCGCCTGGCCATGGAGTTCGGTCTGCCTGCCATGCACGGCATTGTGGTGAGCGGCATTTACAAGAACAGCCCTGCTGCCAGGGCAGGCCTTGAGCCTGGCGACATCCTGCTCGCCATCAATGGCTCTGAGATCAAGAGCCGGCGCGATTACCTCTACCTGCTGCGCAATCAGCTCGAAGGCACAAAGCTCACCCTGGAGGTGGCAGGCCTGCATGCGCCGGACAAGGTGCGCAGAATTACCATCACCCCCCAGGTCTTCACGGACAAAATGGCCCTGGACGTGCTTGAGAAGCGCTGGGGCTTTACCGTGAAGGAAAGCCGCAGGGGCCTTGTGGTGGACACTGTGGAAACCCGCGGACCTGCCAGCTTCCTGCGCAGGGGCGATATGCTGCGCGGTGTCAGCGGTGTCGAGGTCAGTGATGTGCAGAGCCTTGCTGCGGCCTTCCGTGAAGAGCGCCTCTCGGGCAGCGTGCTCCTGCTCATCGAACGCCAGGGCAGGGGCTATTACGCCCGCCTGCAGGTCTTTTAGCGGGGCAGCAGGGGCGTGCAGGGGGCCCTGGCACAGGGTTGACGGCACTGCCCTGGCAGACTGTTCTGTCAGGGGACCTTGTCAGGGGGCCCTGGCAGGGCAGCGAAGGTCAGCTGGGCCTGGCAGACGGCCTTGACAGACGGTCCTGCACGGCAGACGGTCCTGCATGCTCGCTGGTTTTGCATGCACCCATGTCCTGCATGAGCCCATGTCCTGCATGCTCCCTGGCTTAGCAGGGCAGTCCGGCTGCCCGGTACTGCAGGTGCAAAGCCCTTGCTGGCCGGCAGCCCTGCAGGCAGACTGGCAGGCAGACTGGCAGCAAGGCTGCAGGCAATGCTGCAAGCGGCGCTGCAAGGGCGGATCCGGGGATTGCAAAAAGAAGCCGGAACAGAAAGATTCTCTGGAAAAGAAAAGTATTTTCAGTATCTTGTAAAAAGAAACCTGAAGAAATTCACTTGACAGAGAAGGGGCCTTTGTCAATACTGTATCCCGACGGTTTGCAGATTCGAGAGCCGTGTTGATTGCCATGGCGATTGCAGGTTCGAGTGCAGATCCGCAAAATTCTATTCAGGTCACTGACCAAGATTTGGAGGACGCTATGTCTTACGAAGTTACTGTTGATACCGAGAAGTGCGTGGGTTGCGGCGAGTGCGTGGACGTGTGCCCCGTGGAAGTCTACGAGCTCCAGGACGGCAAGTCTGCTCCCGTGAACTACGAAGAGTGCCTCGGCTGTGAGTCCTGTGTGGAAGTCTGCTCCACCGACGCCATCGAAGTGAAGGAACTTTAAGAATACGGCCGCAAGCCTTTTGACAGTGCCGCCAGAAGACTTATATGTCCTCTGGCGGCATTCTTTTGCCCGCAGATCCTGCAAAAAGCGGGAAACTGCGGGCTGCCGACCCCCGAGAGTGACCAAGGAGACTGCAGATCATGGTGCCTGATCTCTCCCCCATATTTGCCCAGTATGAAAAGCTGCGGGGCCTGGTAGACCAGGCCTTTGCCCAGGTGGCCAGCAGGCATGCGGACTGCATGTCCTGTCACAAGGGCTGCAGCGACTGCTGTCATGCCCTCTTTGACCTGTCCCTGGTTGAGGCCATGTATATCAACCGCGCCTTCCAGCAGAAGTTCGGCTACGGGCCGCAGCGCTCAGCCATCCTGGACAGGGCCAATGCCATTGACCGTCAGCTTGCCCGCGTGAAGAAGAATCTCTACCGCGACTACAAGGAAAGCAGGGATGCCGAAACAGTGCTGCACGAGGCTGCAGAACTGCGCATGCCCTGTCCCTTGCTCGGCTCTGACAACAAATGTATCCTGTATGAAGCCCGCCCCATCACCTGCAGGGCCTATGGTGTTCCCACCAGCATCGCAGGCAGCGGCCACGTCTGCGGCCTTGCCGGCTTTGACCAGGGCGGCCAGTACCCCACTCTGAAGCTCGACAGCGTGCACACGGCCCTCAATAACCTGAGCATTGCCATTGAACAGGCTGTGCACAGCCGCTTCGACAAGCTTCACGAAGTTTTCATGCCCGTTTCCATGGCGCTGCTCACCTCCTTTGATGACAGCTTCCTTGGCATCGGTCCTGCCAGACCGGAACGGGACTAAAGCTCTGACGCCGGGACAGAGGTCATGCACTGCTGCCGGCGTTGTGACACACTGACGCGAGGAAAACCATGCCGAGCTTTCTTGCCGATATACATGCCTTCATGTACCGCGATAACACGCCGCAGGAGCTGACTGAAGATCAGGAAGCCAGCAAGCGCGAGATGTATGAAAAGATGAGTCCGCGCGGCAGGCGTTTCGTGGACCGCATAGGCTATGAGAACTGGGACCCCTTCCAGAAGCCCAACGATCCCCTGGATATCCGCCAGGACGCCACCAAGAGGACCACGCAGCAGCTGGTACGTGAATTTCTGCAGGTCATGAGCCACAACGAGTCCTACAGTAATGAGTACGGACGTGGCGCACTGCAGGCTGCGCTCGGCATTGTCAACCGCGATGAAACCATGCGCGGTACCTTTGACTTCTGTCTGTGGTATGCAGAGCTTTTGCGTCGTGAAGGCCATGTCAGGCCGCAGATCAGCAATCTGCAAAAGTAGGCCCCTTTTTCTTCAGCACCACTAACAGGGGACCTGCTCCCCGTAACAGGCGTTTTTCATGAAAGAACAATACACAGATCTTGATGAATACATTGCTGACCTGCAGGCTTCCATTGCCCAGTCCCAGGGTCAGTGCGCTGCCCATCACTACAATCTCGGCATGGCCCTGCTGAGCAAGCGCGACTTCATGGGCGCTGAAAATGCCTTCCGCGATGCCCTGCGCGAGTCGCCGCACATGGCTGAAGCCATGGTGCAGCTCGGCGGCATCTGCCTGCAGCGCGGCGACCTTGACGGCTGCCTCAGCTACAATATGGACGCCAGCGCCTATCGTCCCAAGTTTGCAGTGGCAGAAAGCAATATTGCCTTTGTCTACCTGCAGAAGCGCGACCCCGACAAGGCGCTCAAGCACCTGGAAAAGGCCCTCAAATGGGATCCCAAGTTCATCCAGGCCCGCAATGACGCAGCCATTGCCTACATCATGAAGGGCAATTACGCTGAAAGCGAGAAGTACAGCCGCGCCCTGATTGCAGACGAGCCTGCCTTCGCTCCTGCCTGGCAGAACCTCTCCATTGCCCTCTTTGAGCAGGGCAGCTATGCCGAGGCAAAGGAAGCCATGGACAAGGCAGCAGAGCTCGGTTTTGACGTGCCCGAGGGCTACAGACAGGAAGTGGCAGCAAAGCTTGCCTAGGCGCCCTGCGGCTGCACGCTGCAGCAGGGCCGCGCTCCTGTGCCCTGGAACAGTGCCCTGATACAGTGCCCTGATACAGTGCTCTGGTACAGAAAGCAAAAAGGACATCCTCTGACGGATGTCCTTTTTTATCTCTCTGCCAGGGGACGCTGTGCCGGCAGGGCGTTTGATGCGGCCTTGAGCGGCCGCCCTGCCTAAAACTCCAGGGTCAGGCGCACAGGGCAGTGGTCAGAGCCGAACTGCTCGTTCTCAATCCAGGCATCAGCGATATTGCCTGCCAGATCCTCGGTCACAAAGAAGTAGTCTATACGCCAGCCGATGTTCTTCTCCCTGGCTCTGGACTTGTAGGACCACCAGGAATAGGCCCCTTCTTCCTCGCCGTGCACATGGCGGAAAGTGTCTATCCAGCCCAGGGCAACAAAGCGGTCCAGGAAGGCCCGCTCCTCGGGCAGGTAGCCGGTGTTGAGCACATTCTGTCTGGGTCTTGCCAGATCAATGGCCTTGTGGGCGATGTTGAAGTCACCGCAGACCACCACGGGCTTGCTCTTGCGCAGCTCCTGGGCATAGTTCAGGAAGGCCTCGAAAAAGCCCATCTTGTACTCCAGACGCTTGAACTTGCCCTGATGCTTACCGTTCTCGTCCAGAATTTCCGCGCCGCCATTGGGGAAGTAGCCGTTAATGAAGTGGAACTTCTCGTATTCAAGATGGGCAATGCGGCCCTCGCCCTGCCACTCGGCATCGGGCAGCTCAAGCTGCACCCGCAACGGTTCAGGCTTGCTGAAGACAGCCACCCCGGAATAGCCCTTCTTCACCACGCTGGAGGCAAAGCAGGCGTGCCAGCCCTCCGGTTCAGCCAGGCTTTTGTCCAGCTGATCCACTGAGGCCTTGGTTTCCTGCAGGCCTATGATGTCGGCAGTGTCCTTGTGGAACCAGGACCAGTCGGGCTTGCCGGAGACTGCCCTCAGTCCGTTCACGTTCCAGGAAGCGAGTTTGATCTGCATGCCATGTCCTCCGCAAAGGCCGTGCGGACAGCAGGGTCTTTGCCCTGTCCTGCCCGAAAAGTTTCCATGAAATTGAACGTTTAGCCAAATTGCATTTTGACCCATCCTCTGCCATACTATCCCCGCTTCTGGCAAGCGCAAAATCCGGGTACCAGGCCCGGGACCCTGCGTGACGGGCCTGTCAGAGCCTGTCAGGGCCTGTCAGAACCCGCCAGGGGCAGAGGAAAACCAAGAATCCGCAACATCGGAACGACAGATAACTGCATACCGGGAGCTGTGAGACAGTTCATGGCATGATCCCACGTTGCTGCCCAAGGAGGGCGCATGAGTTCAAATGCTCAGGTACTGAAGAACTGGGACTGGGACAAGCTGCAGGAAAAGCGGGCCAAACAGAAGGGCTTCAACCCCCCGCCCCGCGACCCCGAGCCTGAAGAACCCAGACCCGAAAAGGACGACAGGGAGCGCCGCGACTTCTTTGGCGGCGGCAATGACAACAGGAACACTGACAATGGTGGCGGCGGCAACGGCGGTGGTCGCGGTCGCGGCCCGCGCGTGGTCTCCTTCAAGATGCCAAAGCCGGGCTTTGCCTCCGGCAGGGGCATGTGGCTGCTCTTCGGCATCCTGCTCATCGTCTGGCTGCTCTCGGGCATCTATATTGTGGAGCCGGATGAAGAGGGCGTTGTCCTGCGCTTCGGCAAGTATGTGCGCAGCACAGGTCCTGGCCCCCACTACGCGCTGCCCATGCCCATTGAAACCGTCTACACCCCCAAGGTCACCCAGGTGCTGCGCAGCGAGATCGGCTACCGCAATGTGGGTGGTCAGGCAACCACCTTCCAGCAGGGCAGGGTGCGCACCATGCCCCAGGAAGCCTCCAGGCTGACCGGGGACGAGAACGTGGTCAATGTGCAGTTCTCGGTGCAGTACAAGATCAAGGACGCAGTGCAGTACCTCTTCAATGTGGCTGACCCCACCTCTCTGGTGCACAATGCCGCTGAGGCTGCCATGCGCGAGGTCATAGGCAACAACCTTATTGACTCCGCCATCACGGACGGCAAGCTGCAGATCCAGAGTGACGCCACTCAGCTTCTGCAGACCATCCTTGACCGCTACGGCGCAGGCATCCAGGTCCTGGCAGTGCAGCTGCAGGACGTGCATCCGCCGCAGGAAGTCATCGAGGCCTTCAAGGACGTTGCCTCTGCCCGCGAAGACAAGAGCCGTATCATCAACGAAGCTGAAGCCTACCGCAACGCCATTCTGCCTGAGGCCCGAGGCGAGGCATCCGCTATCCGCAATGCTGCCGAAGCCTATGCTGCCACCCGTGTGCAGAATGCCGAAGGTGCTGCCAGCCGCTTCACAGCCCTGCGCGTGGAGTACGAGAAGGCCCCCGAGGTCACTGGCCAGCGCCTCTATTACGAAACCATGGAAGAGATTCTGAAAAAGGCAGAGGAAAAGGTCGTGCTTGACGGCCAGGCAGGCGAGCGTGCGCTCCCCTATCTGCCCCTGCCCACCCTGACCGGCAAGGCTCCCGCTGCCCCGACGGCTACTGGAGTAAAGTAAATGAACAAGAAGCTTTCCTCTCTGCTGCTCGTCCTCATCGTGGCCGTGGGCCTGCTCAGCCAGTCCGTCTTCACGGTCAACCAGATGGAAACAGCCATTGTTCTCCAGCTTGGTGAGCCCCTGGACGATGTCTATAAGCCCGGTCTGCACTTCAAGCTGCCCTTTATCCAGAAGGTCATCTACTTTGATGCCCGCGTGCTCGACTACGAGGCCAGCTCCCGTGAAGCCTTCACTGTGGACAAGAAGGCCATTGTGCTCGACAACTATGCCCGCTGGCGCATTACGGATCCCCTGCAGTTCTACCGCACCATGAGAACCCTGGTGGGTGCCCAGGCACGTCTTGATGACGTTGTCTACTCCCAGCTGCGCGCCATGGTCGGTGCCTATACCCTTTCCGAAGTCGTCTCCACCCAGAGAGCGGCCATCATGACTGAGGTCACCGAGAAGGTGAAGGACATCATGCAGCACTTTGGTGTGGAAGTGCTGGACGTGCGCATCAAGCGTACTGACCTTCCCGCTGAAAACCTGCGCGCCATCTTTGACCGCATGCGCGCGGAACGCGAACGCCAGGCCAAGCAGTACCGCTCGGAAGGTGAGGAAGAATCGACGCGTATCCGCTCTGATGCTGACAGGCAGAAGGCCATCATTCTGGCAGACGCTGCCAGAGACAGCCAGATCATCCGCGGTGACGCTGATGCCCGCGCTGCCCAGATCTATGCCGATGCCTATAATAAGAACAAGGACTTCTATGCCTTCCAGCGCTGGCTTGAGGCCATGAAGATCTCCTTCAACGAAAACAGCAAAATGGTTCTCTCCTCGCCCGAAGCCCTGCTCAAGCACCTCAAGTAGGAGCCAGGGCAGACTCACAGGCTGCGAGCAGGCCAAAGAAAGACCGGAATCAGGCCGGTAGCACGCAGACACATGCAACAACATATGGATTGCATATTGCTTACACTACGGGAAGGCGCCACACGCTGCGGTGCCTTCCTGTTTGTCTTCCTTGTCCTCACAAGCCTTTCTGCCTGCGCGGCCCAGGTTTCCCAGGATTCCCGGGACGGGCTGGACGCAGCCAGAGCGGGCGCTGCCCCGTCCACTGCGCCCCAGGCTGCCCTGGCGTCCGCCAAAGGCACTGCCTATCCCATGCGGCCCACAGTCACGGACGCTGCAGCTTCCGTGCCGCCGCAGAACACAGGCGTCATTGCCCCTGCCTGGCAGCATCTGCGCTCGCGCCTTGCTGCTGACGGCCTGGCAGGCCCTGAGGTGGACAGACTGCTGGCAAGCCTTGGTCCCAGAAGCTCCTCGCCCATGGGCCGCAAGATGCTGGAGCTCTACAAAAAGAACTTCCTGCCAGCCCCGAAGCCAGCGAAAAAGCCCGGCGGCACAGTCTACAAGGGCGTGGTCACGGCTGCCAATGCCGACAAGTGCCTGGCCTTTATGCAGCTGCATGCAGCAGCCTTTGCTGCAGCTGAAGAGACCTGGGGTGTACCTCCCTCCATTGCCTGCGCCCTGCTCTTTGTGGAGACCCGCCTTGGCCAGTACCTTGGCGGCACAGGGGACAATGCCCTGCAGACCCTGGCCAGCATGGCAGAGAGCACAGAGAAGGCTGACATCACGGACTGGCTTGGCAAAATGCCTGGCCACGAGAGCCATAATGCCTGGTTTGCCGCCACCATGCCCAGGCGGGCAGAGTGGGCCTACAGGGAGACCAGGGCCCTTGTGCGCTACATGGTGGACAATCACATCGATCCCGAAACCCTGCCTGGCTCCATCTACGGGGCAGTGGGACTGTGTCAGTTCATGCCCAGCAACATTGTCCCCTATGGTGCAGACGGCAACGGGGACGGTGTCATTGACCTCTATACCCCGGAAGATGCCGTGGCCAGCCTGGCCAGATTTTTGTCCAGACATGGCTGGAACAAGGCAAACACCAGGGAGCACAGGCACAAGGTCCTCATGCGCTACAACAAGTCCACCCGCTACGCCAATACCATCCTGGCCCTGGCTGAGCTGACCGAGAAGCGGGCTGGCAGCACAGCCGGTAAGAGAAGCTGACAGGACATGTGCCGGTAAGCGTGCCGGGCAGCACGAACGCCGGACATGGCCGTCTGTCATGCCTGCAGCAGGCGGACATGTGCCAGACGCGTCAGGAGTGTCCGGACTGTCAGGCCTGCCCCGGGCGTCAGGACAGAGAAACCAACCCATCAGGCCCCAGGCCCGGGCCAGGCCCCGAGACCCCGGGGACTCCGGGCCCCCGGAATCAGGAACGGCAGCTGAGAGGAATCACGGTGAGCAGAGAACTTCTTCAGGTACGGACAGTGAGCAGATCCTTTCCGGTGCGTTCCAGAGGGGCCAGAGATGCCAGGGGTGCTGAGGATGCCGGGGAAGAAACGCTCTTTGTGCGGGCAGTGAACGGGGTTTCCTTCACGCTTGCTGCCGGAGAGTGCGTGGGCCTCGTGGGCGAGTCCGGCTGCGGCAAGTCCACCTTAGGGCGCCTGGTCTGTGCGCTTGATCGGCCTGATGAGGGCGAGATCTTCTTTGACGGGGCTCCTCTGCCCCCTGTGTCTCCGGCCTCACCTGCCATTGGCAGGATACAGATGGTCTTTCAGGACCCCTTTTCCTCCCTGGACCCGCGCATGCGTGTGGGCACGTCCGTGGCAGAAGGCCTTGAGAGCCGCGGCTTTCAAAAGCGCAGGCCCATGAACAGGGCAGCAGTGCGCGAGGCTGTGCACGATATCTTTGCCAGGGTGGGCCTGGCAGGCATGGAAAAACGCTACCCCCATGAGTTCTCGGGCGGGCAGCGTCAGCGCGTGGCCCTGGCCAGGGCTCTGGTGACCCGCCCTGACCTTGTGGTCTGTGATGAGCCTGTCTCTGCCCTGGATGCCTCAGTGCAGGCCCAGGTGCTCAATGTCATGCGCGAACTGCAGGAAGAGTTCGGCCAGGCCCAGCTCTTTATCTCCCATAATCTGGCAGTTGTCGGCTTCATGTGCTCCAGGGTGCTGGTCATGTACCTGGGCGAGCTTGTGGAAGAGCTTGCCGCCCAGGACCTTGCCCATGCCAGACACCCCTATACTCAGGCGCTCTATCAGGCCATGCCCTCTGCTGCAGGCAGCGACAAAAAGCTGGTGGTGCTGGAAGGCGAGCTTCCCTCACCCCTGCATCTGCCCACAGGTTGCCACTTCCATCCCCGCTGCCCCCGTGCTGACGAGGTCTGCAGACAAAAAGCGCCAGCATGGCGGGAGCTTGCCCCGGGCTGGCGCGTGCGCTGTCATAAAGCTGACAGAATCTGAAGATGGCTGTCTGAGCAGGAAGAAAGAAGCTGCCTTGCCGGGCAAAGCAGGGTAAACAAAGCAAGCGCACTGAAGCGGGCTGAACGCTGCCAGGCAGGGGAGCACGTCTGGCGCTGGCCCTGACGCCGGTTTCTGGCTCTGGCCGCTGGCTTCAGGCAGAGTAGTGCACAGGCTTGAGCAGGGCTTTCTCAATGGCGCGCATGAGCGTGTCTAACCCTGTTCCCAGTACAGCCGAGACATGGAGGGCGTCCGGGAAGGCGTCGCCAAGCTCTGCCTGCGCATAGGGATTCACAAGATCCCACTTGTTGAGCACCAGAATGCGCGGCACGGCAGCAAGGCCGAGCTCTGTGAGAATGCTCTCCACAGACTCTATCTGCACAAAGAGATCCGTGTGTGCGGCATCTGCCACATGGATGAGCAGGTCCGCACTGTCCAGCTCTTCCAGGGTCGCCTGAAAGGCTTCCATGAGCTCTGCAGGCAGGTTGCGGATGAAGCCTACCGTATCTGCCAGCACGATTTCCCGCTCTGCCGGAAAGCGCAGACGTCTGGTTGTGGTATCCAGGGTGGCAAAGAGCTTGTTCTGGGCAAGGACCTCGGATCTGGTCAGGGTATTGAGCAGGGAGGACTTGCCGGCATTGGTGTAGCCGACCAGGGCAGCCAGGGGGATGCCGTTGCGGCTTCGGTTGCTGCGCACATAGGATCGCTGTCTGCGCAGCGTCTCCAGTTCCCTGCGCAGTCTGCCCATGCGCTCGCGGCTGCGGCGCCTGTCGATTTCCAGCTTGGTTTCACCCGGGCCCCTGCCGCCAATGCCGCCCATGAGCCTGTCCATGGCTCTGTTCTTGCCTGTGAGCCTGGGCAGCATGTACTTGAGCTGGGCCAGCTCCACCTGCAGCTTGCCGGCTCTGGTCACGGCATGCTGGGCAAAGATGTCCAGGATGAGCTGTGTCCTGTCCAGCACCTTGCGCTCGGTGATGTCTGCCAGATTGTGCAGCTGGGCAGGCAGCAGCTCGCCGTCAAAAACCAGCATGTCTGCCTGGCCTGCCAGGGCCTGCACCTCAAGCTCTGCCATCTTGCCGCGCCCGAGGATGCTGCGCGGCTGTACGGTGCGGGTGCGCTGTATCATGCGCCCGCACACAGTAATACCTGCTGTCCTGGCCAGCTCTGCCAGCTCGTCGAGGTTGCGCTCCTGGACAGAGCGCGGCTCTGCCGAGACAGAGACCAGAATGCAGCGGTTTTCTGTCCTGGACTCCCTGCCGTCTGAGGTCACACGGGCCAGCTCTTCTTCCAGCGCCCTGGCCTGGGCTGTCAGGTCAATGGCCGTGTCGCTCCACACCCGCATGGCCTCCACCCGGTAGGCTGAGCCTGCCGTGGGCGGCAGAAGGTGCGCTGACTGCCACTGCATGGGCATGCCGTCCCTGGAGACTGTGAGCACCACCATAGCGTCCAGGCGCAGAAAGAGCATGTCCATGAGGTCTTCCTCGCTCAGGCCCTCAGCATGCAAGTGGGTGTGCACAAGACGCAGGCCGCGCAGCCTGGTGCTGCTTGTGCGCGAGCGGGAAAGTTCAGGGATATAGATGCCGTCGGACTTGCCGACAATGACCATGGTCACGCGCCCCTTGCGATCAAGCAAAAGCCCCAGCTGTCGTTCCAGGGAACGGGACAGCAGGGCCAGTTCTTTTGCCTGATCAAGGGTATAGACGTCCCCCTGGGGAAACTTGCGTGTACCAAGGCGTTCCAGGGACTTGAGCTGACCAGGGCTCAGTCCCTGCAGGTTGCCGTCTACGTTTGAAATGGGAAGCTCCGGAGTCAGGGACGGATATAGGAAGTAATGAGCGCGTCGTAACGCGAGGTGGCGTCAAAGGCTCTGGAGGCCATGCGCTGGCGGAAGAGCAGGGAGGAACACATATTGTTTTCCTTCAGATCGTCCATGGCAGGGCCATACCATTCCGTACCGGGAACAACCAGGACGGAGTGGAAGTTCTTGGCAGCTGCCCTGATGAGGCAGGGACCGCCGATGTCGATTTCCTCCACGGCCTGCTCAAGGGAGAGATGCTGGGCGATGGCGCCGGCAAAGTTGTAGAGGTTGACGCAGACCAGATCAAAGGGCTTGATCTGCATTTCCTCAAGGACCTGCATGTGTTCCGGCACGTCCTTGTTGGCAAGGATGCCGGCATGGATGTGAGGATGCAGCGTCTTGACGCGGCCGTTCAGGATCTCCGGAAAGCCTGTGACGGAACTGACAGAGTGCACGGGAAGGCCTGCATTTTCCAGAGCCTTCATGGTGCCGCCCGTAGACACGAGCTCCACCCCGTTACTGCTCAGAAAGGAGGCAAATTCCACCAGCCCGCTCTTGTCGGTGACACTGAGGATTGCCCGCCGGATGGGAAGAAGTTCCATAGTGTTCTCCTGGCTTGGAACAGTGAAGCATTCCCCGCAAAACCTTGTTTACGAGGTTTCGGAGAGTATTGCACAAGTACTGTGAAAAAGCAAAATGCCGGAACACGCGGGAATGCAGGCTGCACAGGGCCCGGACGCGGGGAAGTGCAGACCCTGTGCGGCGCTTGTTCTGTCTGCCTGAACAGGTGCTTCGCAAAGCGTTCGTGTCCATTCAGTCGTCCCCTCCATGTGTCAGTGCAGCTTTATGACCACACCAGCGGCATTCCTGTGATTCAGGCAGAAGAGGGCAGCTGGAGGAAGCTGGTTAGCAGGAATGTTCCACGACCTGTAGTGCCCAGTGCATGGGGTCAGGAAGGGAGAGCCCAGCCAGCGAGCTGGGGGCATGGAAAGGACGTGTTTGCAGAGCACCCTCGCTTGAGGGTGCTTACGGGTACTTGCTGTTTGTAGTGGCAGACTCAGCCCTCTGTCAGGATCTTGGTGCATTGGTCCTGCAGGCAGAGTTTGACAGCCTCGAAGGTTGTCATGTTCTGCTTTTTGGCCGTCTGCAGGCAGGTCTTCAGGCAGAGAAACCGCTCGGCTCCCTCACGAGTGGCAAGCCGGCCACTGATCTTCTCACGGACCTTGATGGCTTTGGCCGCCTGCTCTGCAAGATTGTTCGTGAAGGGCACTTGCAGGTCACTCATACATCGGAGCATTGCATCCATCAGAGTATCCAGGCGGTCCAGGAGATTGACAACTTTGGGTTGCGCGACCCGTCCCCGTCCTTTTGGGGCACAGGCAGCGACTGAATGGACACATCAATTCTTTGATTATCGGTCGAACCTGTTCCGGCTCCTGCGTCCGTTCCAGTCTCAGGAGCTGTGCGACCAGGCCCTTGCTTTTCTCCAATTCTTCTCCTGGCACTCGGCTTTCGTCCAGAAAAAAATGCCTGTGTTGGGGGCAATACTGCTTCAAACTCTCCGGCACAGTCACGGCACATGTCTGCCACGCTTTTGACCTTGACTTTTGCGACTTGATTGGGCATGGATGCAGTGGCTTGGAGCTGCATTTTTTTGTGCTGTACAGTCGCTCGCGCGTGTTTGTTCTGAACCCTGCTTCAAGATCAAATACCGGCAGCTCTTCAGGAGACGTGTCGCTCGCTGGTCCTTCACGAACCAGGGCTGGACACGTTTTTTTCTGCCTTTGAGGCAGATAGCTGCCTGCAGCCTGCGCGCGTCGGTTCCGCACGAAGCACTACCGGGCAGTCCTTGCGAGCATCAGTCCAGCACATCAGTCCCGCACATCAGTACCGGCGGCACAGCCTGCCAAAACCAATGGGGAGAACTAAAGGAATTGAACAACTTCCGTAACTTGCTGCAGCCGTGGCGTGTCGAGGACAGTGCCGAGGTCTATGGTATCCACTCCTGGGGTGCCGGCTACTTTGATGTGTCCCCCAACGGCGATGTTGTCATTTGTCCCAACGGCCCCCAGGGCCCCAGGGTGTCCATTCCCGAGATCATCGAAGGTATCAAGGAAAGAGGGTATGACATGCCCTGCCTGCTCAGGGTGGAGAACATCCTGGACTCGCAGATACAAAGTCTGCATGAGTCCTTCAGCAGGGCCATCAAAAACCTTGGCTACAAGGGCAGTTACCGGGGTGTGTTCCCGGTCAAGGTCAATCAGCAGCAGCAGGTCATTGAGGAGATTGCCGATTTCGGTGCCCGCTATCACCATGGGCTGGAAGTGGGCTCCAAGGGCGAACTCATCGCCGCAGTGTCCCTGCTTTCGGACAGGGAAGCCTGCCTCATCTGCAACGGGTACAAGGACGGCGAGTTCATTGACCTTGGCCTGCAGGCCCAGCGTCTGGGCTTCAATGTCTTCTTTGTCATTGAAATGCCCGGCGAACTGGACACCATTCTCCAGCGTGCCCGCATCCACGACATGCGTCCCAAGCTCGGCGTGCGCTGCAAACTCTCCACCAGAGCCAGCGGGCACTGGGCCGAATCCGGCGGCGAGCGCTCGGTCTTCGGTCTTTCCCCTGCGGAAATCGTGGACGTCATTGATACCCTCAAGGCACACGACATGCTCGATTGCCTGAGGCTGTTGCACTATCACTTAGGCTCCCAGGTCTCCAACATCCGCGACATCCGCCTTGGTGTGCAGGAAGGTGCCCGCTTCTACGCAGGTCTTGTGGAAGAAGGCGCTCCCATGGGCTACATCGACCTTGGCGGCGGTCTGGCTGTGGACTACGACGGCTCGCACACCAACTACGTGTCCTCGCGCAACTACACCCTGGACGAATACAGCGCGGACATCGTGGAAGCCATCATGGCCACGCTGGACGAAGTTGATGTGCCCCATCCCCATATCGTGACCGAGTCCGGCCGTGCCACTGTGGCCTACTACTCCATTCTGCTCTTCAACATTCTGGATGTGAGCAGGGTGGAACCCATGCAGCTGCCCGAGGAACTGGATGAGGAGACTCCGGAGCCTGTGAAGAATCTGCGCGAGGTTCTGCTCAACATCTCGCCCCGCAATCTGCAGGAATGCTATAACGACGCCATTTACTATCGCGGGGAAATGCGCCAGCTCTTTGCAACCGGCGCTGTGAACCTGCGTCAGCGCTGCCTGTCCGAGCGTTTCTTCTGGGCCATTCTCATGCGCATTGCAGAAGAAACAAAGAAGCTCAAGGTCATTCCCAGAGATCTGCAGGACCTCGACTCCTATCTGGCAGACATTTACTACGGCAACTTCAGTATCTTCCAGTCCCTGCCGGACTCCTGGGCCATTGACCAGCTCTTCCCGGTCATGCCTGTGCACCGTCTGCAGGAATGCCCCACCCGCCGCGGCATCATTGCCGACATCACCTGCGACTCGGACGGGCAGATCAGCCACTTCATTGACCAGCAGGGCGACAAGCGCACCCTGGAGCTCCATCCCCTCAAGGAAGGCGAGGAGTACTACCTTGGCGTCTTCCTGGTCGGTGCTTATCAGGAAACCCTGGGCGATCTGCACAACCTCATGGGCGACAACAACGTCGTCTCCATCAGGATTTCCGAGGACGGCAGCTACGAGATTGTGCGCGAACAGGAAGGCGATACGGTCGCAGACGTGCTCTCCTACGTAGAGTTCGACCCCAGGCGCATCATGGAGTCCCTGCGCAGCATGGCAGAGCGTGCCGTACGTGAGGGCCGCATCACCCCGAGTCAGCGCTTTGCCTTCCTGCAGATCTTCGAGGACGGCATCAGAGGCTATACCTACTTCGAGCGCTAGACTGCACAGACAGCAAAAGAGATTCCAGAGAGACAGCATAGAGACACCATAGAGACACCATAGAGAGAACAAAGGGCCGCATCCTCCATGAGGGAGGATGCGGCCCTGATTGTTTCAAGGTTGTTTCAACTGCCCTGCAAGTGCCTGTCAGCTTTGCTGCTGCCCTGAGCCTGGGGCACTGCTGCTTGTGCCGTGCGGCAGGCTGGTGGCAGTCAGCCTCAAGTCCGGCTAGATGGTGCTCTGCTGCGTTGCGTCAGACTGGGCAGGCTTTTGGGGGGCTTTGGGTTCGGCAGGTGCGGCAGGAGCCTGTTGCTGCGGTTCGGGAGAGAGGATGGGCCTTGTGTTGGTGGCAAACTTCCTGGCCTGTTCCTCAAGCACAGCCTTGCCGACAATGAGCCACTTGTCGCCTTCCTTGCGCAGGGCAATCCAGCTGGTCATGTTGGCCGGCGTGGTCACTCTGGCCACAGCTGCGGTCTCGCTGATCTCTGTCACCTCGGCCTTCTTCAGAGCCCCGGGCTCCCAGGGGCAGTCCGGGCTCTGGGACCTGGTGCACTGGGCAATCAGCTCACCGGAGCTCACCATGCGGTTGAAGGTGCGTGTGTACTGATTCTTCAGGTCCATGGCGGACTCAAGCCACTGATCCATGCTGTTGCCGAAGCCGAACAGGGCACCGAGATCACCGGCAAAACTGAGCAGGCTGTTGTCCTCCTTCAGGTTGACCAGCTCATGGCTGGCAAAGGCATCCATGTCGAACTGGGCCATGAAGTTCTGGCTGTTCTTCTCAGTCAGGGCTTTGGCCGTGTCATTGAGGGTCTTCTGCGGGCCTGAGGACAGGCAGGCGGCAAGCACAAAGGCAAGGCAGAGAACAAGAATCAGAGTGACAAGGTTTTTGCGCATGGATTTCTCCCTCTGAGCAATGAGGCCGGATGCAGACATCCGGCAAACTGTATTGATACTATCTTGTTTGTGTGTGGGTATACAGGCAACCAGGTTCCCGCCGGCTCCCTGGCAGGCCCATGGGCGGCATCGGGGGCGGCATCAGCCGGTCCTGTGTGCGCTACTCTACAAGTGAAGCCGCAGCGGGGCAAGGTGCTCGTCCCTCTGTCCCGGCATGTCTGTGTCTTACAGATCGTCTGTGAGCAGGGTTGCCCTGCCGCAGGTGACATCTGCCAGTGCCAGGGTAAGCTCGTGTACCTTGTCCCTGGGCAGCTCCACAGTGAGCACCATGCTGGCGTCATACTCTTCCTGCACTATTGTGGCCATATACACAGGCAGCAGTCTGTGCACCCTGTCGCTGTCAGCATAGGGTATTTCCAGCATGACCTGGGCCAGTTCCGTCTTCGGGCAGACAGGCAGGCTTTCCAGACACAGGGACACGCTCTGCTGATAGGCCCGTACCAGGCCCCCTGTGCCAAGCTTGATGCCGCCGAAGTAGCGGGTGACCACGCAGAAGATTTCGCCAACACCGGAGTGGAGCAGGGTGGTCAGCATGGGTCTTCCTGCCGTGCCGTGGGGCTCGCCGTCATCGCTGCAGCCAACCTGGGCAGTGGAGCCTGCGGGACAGGCTACAAAGGCCCAGCAGTTATGGGTTGCGTCCGCATAGAGCCTGCGCACGCGCTCTATGCCTTCTCGTGCGGCTGCCACATGTGCGCACTGGCCTATATGGGTGATGAAGTTGCTTCTCTTGATGATCAGGGAAGTCTGATGCAGCTCGCCTGGGGCAAGGGCAGGGATGAGGGGAGCGGGTGTCTGAGACATAGAGAGAAAAAGTCAGGTTCTGCAAGATGGTTAGGAATGTCACAGAAAAAATTTCTGAAAAGCCCTTCACATGAGAAAAATTCGCATTAGCTTTAATCTGTCTGTCACACGGCAGGCGTGCAACTTTGCACGAACAACATTTGTGAACACAATACCCTTTGTGAGGAGAGGTTTCCAGTTATGAGCAAGACCGAAAAGAATCTGATGGACGCTTTTGCAGGTGAGAGCCAGGCCAACCGCAAGTACCTTGCCTATGCCAAGGTCGCAGACAAGGAAGGCAAGGCCCAGATTGCCAAGCTGTTCCGCGCCGCTGCCGAGGCCGAGACCATTCATGCCCATGGCCATCTGCGCAATGCCGGCAAAATCGGCGACACCGCTGCCAACCTGCAGGACGCTCTGGCTGGTGAAACCTACGAATTCACCAAGATGTATCCTGACATGATCAAGGACGCCAAGGAAGAAGGCAACGAGAAGGTGGCCAGGTACTTCGACTTCGTCAACAAGGTCGAAGAAGTGCATGCCAACCTCTACAAGAAGGCCATCGAAGGCGCCAGCGCCTTTGCCGGCGACTACTACATCTGCCCTGTGTGCGGCTACACCCATGAAGGTCCCCTCGATGGTCCCTGTCCTGTGTGCGGTGCCAAGGGTTCCACCTTCTACACCGTTGGCTAACAGCCCGATGTCCGGCCGGGCCTGATGGCCCGGACTCATATATCAGGGAGTGTTTCCGGTTTGTCCCGGGAGCGCTCCCTCTTGTTGTCTGGCGGGGCTGAAGGCTCTGTTGCCATTGTCCCTTGTCATTTCCCCGTGTCATTGCCTCTTGTCATTGCCTCGTGTCATTGTTCCCCTGGTATTGCCCATTGTCATTGCCAGGTGTTTTGCCAGTACTTCTGCCTGCTGTCCGCTTCTGCCCTGCCTTTTGTCGTTGCCATTTGCCGGGAAAAGAGGCACGATGCGGCATCATTTTTCGGGGTTTTCGGAGGATACGTCCATGCAACACCGCCTTGCAGGGTTTTGTCTGACCCTGCTGCTTGTCAGCTGCTGCGGCTGCAGTATGCCCGTTCCTGCAGGGGCTCAGCCCGCAGACACAAAGCAGACCGGGAGCGAGGAAAAACAGCAGCCATTGAGCAAGTTCGACGCCCTGCGCCGCTTTGGCCAGGTCCTCGACATTGTTGAGCGCTCCTATGTGAACGACATCGGCCAGGCAGAGCTTGTCAACGGCGCCATCAAGGGAATGCTGCAGGGACTGGATCCCCATTCCTCCTTCATGAGTGCCGATGAATACAAGGAGATGCAGGAGACCACATCCGGCGAGTTCTTCGGCATTGGCGTGGAAATCGCCATGGAGAACGGCCAGGTGACCGTAGTGGCCCCCATTGAGGACACGCCTGCCTTCAATGCCGGCATGAAGACCGGGGACATCATCCTGACCATTGACGGCAAGTCCACCCAGGAAATGACCCTGCAGGACGTGGTGTCGCGCATTCGCGGTCCCAAGGACACCAAGGTGGAGCTCTCCATCCTGCACACCAATGGCAAGGAGCCTGTGCATCTGAGCATTGTGCGCGGCGCCATTCCCATCATCAGCGTCAAGAGCAAGAAGCTTGAGGACGGCTACTACTGGGTCCGCCTCACCCGCTTCTCGGAAAAGACCACGGACGAGCTCATCGAAGCAGTGGCCGAGGCAAAGAAGGACGCCGGCAAGGGCGGCATCAAGGGCATTGTCCTTGATTTGCGCAACAACCCCGGCGGTCTGCTCAGCCAGGCAGTGAGCGTCTCAGACCTCTTTTTGCAGAAGGGCACCATTGTTTCCATCAAGGGCAGAAGCAATGTGACCGAGCGCGTCTATACAGCCTCCATCCAGGGCACGGATGTGGAAGCCCCCATGGTGGTGCTGATCAATGCCGGCTCTGCCTCTGCCTCGGAAATCGTGGCCGGTGCCCTGAAGGATCAGCACAGGGCCCTCATTGTGGGCGAGCGCTCCTTCGGCAAGGGCTCGGTGCAGAACATCATTCCCCTTGCTGACGGCTCGGGTCTCAAGCTGACTGTGGCCCTCTATTACACGCCTGACAACAAGTCCATTCAGGCAGAGGGTGTCAGCCCTGATGTGGAGATTCCCTTTGAGAAGCCCTCGGACAACGACAAGGAAAACCGTTTCCTGCTGCGCGAGGCTGATCTGAACCGCCACCTGGAAAACAGCACCAGCACTGGCGGAGAAAAGAACAGTGCCAGCCAGGCTGAAGACAAACAGGTGAAGGAACAGCTTGCCAGAGACAATCAGCTGCGCATGGCCCTGCAGCTTGTGAAGGGACTGCCCAGCATGCAGGCCATCAAAAACAGGTAAGAACTTTTTCTGAGTGACAAGCCTGCCGCACCTGGTGTGGCAGGCTTTTGTCTACCCGAATTTTTTCCGGGACATTTCCGGGACATCCCCGGATTTTTCCCGCAAGGAGGAAACAATGGCAGAGCTTTCAGTGGGCGTGCTCGGCTGCGGCAATATGGGCGGCGCCATTCTCAAGGGCCTGGCTGCAACAGGCAGGTACCGTCTCTATGGCTGGACCAGGACCATGTCGCGTCTGGACCCGCTGCTTGCAATGGGTGTGGAAGCTGCCAAAAGCGCCAGTGATCTTGTGGAAAAGAGCGCTGTGCTCATCCTGGGGGTAAAGCCCTATCAGATTGTGGATGTGCTGCAGAGCCTGGACCAGAAACTTCTGGCAGGCAAAATCCTTGTCTCCATTGCTGCAGGCACAAGCCTCAAGACCCTGAAGAAGGCTTGTGACGGCCAGTGCACCGTTGTCCGCTGCATGCCCAACACCCCCGCCATGGTGAGCCGCGGCGTCTTTGCCCTCTGCTTTGACAAGAAGGCAGACGCAGAGGAGAAGGCATGCGTGCAGGCCATCTTCTCCGAGCTCGGCCTGTGCGTTGAGCTTGCCGAGAGTCAGTTCACAGCTTTCTCGGCCCTTATCGGCGCAGGGCCTGCCTATGTCTTTGACCTTATGGAAGGTCTGGTCATGGCTGGCGTGACCCTGGGCTTCTCCCATGCCGCAAGCCGCAGCATGGTGGCAGAGCTCTTTGCCGGCTGCGCCAAGATGGCTGCCGAGAACCCCACAGAGCACCTCATGGCCATGCGTGACAATGTCTGCTCCCCTGCAGGCCTGACCATTGCCGGTGTCAATGCCATGAACGAGGAGGGCCTTTCCGCAAAGCTCGGCAGAGCAGTGCTCAAGGCCAATAAACGCGGCAGGGAGATGGAGGACTAAGGACGTCTCCTGCCTTTTCCCGGTTTCGTGCACATACAGAACAGCCCCGGAGCAGCGTGCTTCGGGGCTGTTCTGCATTCAGAAATGTGCACAACGCGGGCATGACTGTTCAGCACTGAGTCAGGCCCTGGCCAGGTCTTACACTGAACCGGGCAGCTGTGCGCCCTGCCTGAGCAGGTAGCGCTGGCTCGGTCCCTTGCCCTTGCGCTCAAGCAGACCGTCTTCCACAAAGACCTGCAGGTCATACTGGGCAGTGCGCGCCGAGACACCGGCAAGCTCCTGATAGTCCTTGCGGCTGAACTCGCCTGCTGCCTGCACAGCGGCGAAGATGCGCTCCAGTCTGGCATAGCTGGAGGTCTCTCTGGCACCAGGCGCCTTGCTTCTGGCGGATGTTGCAGGCTCTGCAGCACGTTGCTCTGCCTGACTGACTGTGTCAGGCAGGGCAGATGCAGCAGGCTCTGACTGTGCCGCAGCCTGGGCAGCGCGGTCGAATCCGCCGGCGGCAGTGTCGGCAGGAGCTGTGTCTGCAGGCACAGGGAGCATGCCGGCCACAGCGTCAGCCCGGGGTGCGGGAATGGCAGGGGGCATGGCCTGGCTTCCTGTACCGGCCTGGCTGGCAGCCCTGGCAGGTTCCCCGGCTGCGGACACTGCTGCATCGGCCTGTGCCGCATTGTTGTTTGTCGCGTCCGGCTGTGTCGCAGCGGGCTTTGCCGCACCGTTTCGCGGCGCGTCCGGTTTTGCTGCACCAGGTTTTGCTGCACCGGGCTTTGCTGCACCGGACTTTGCTGCACCGGCCCTGGGCGCATCAGCCACGGGGATGGGCGTGTTCATCCTTCCCTGGTCTCTGGCCTGTTCGCGCAGCAAGGTCTTGGTGTCTGCAGCGCCCTGATCTGCGCCGAGCTGGAGATGATGGGGCAGGATGATGTCGCCGTCACAGAAGGCTGCTGTTCTGAAGATGGTATTGCTCAGCTCGCGCACATTGCCGGGCCAGTGATAGTGCATGAGGCGGCTCAGGGCACCCTTGCTCAGGCCCGGAATGGGGCGGGTGGCGTGTGACTGTTCGTGTGCCTGGCGCAGGAAGAAGAGGGCAAGATAGGGAATGTCCATCTTATGCTCGCGCAGGGGCACAGTATGAATGGTAATTACAGCCAGGCGGAAGTAGAGGTCCTCCCGGAAGGTCCCCTTCTGGATCTCCTCGCGCAGCTCGGCATTGGTTGCTGCAATGACCCTGGTATTGAAGGGGATGCTGGTATCCGAGCCAAGCGGGGTGATGCGCCGGTCAGAGAGGGCGCGCAGCAGGGCCTGCTGCACCTTGGGCGAGGCGTTGCCGACCTCGTCCAGCATGAGCGTGCCGCCCTCGGCAGTGAGGAAGGCGCCCTTGCGGCTGTCTCTGGCTTCCGAGAAGGCCCCCTTCACATGGCCAAAGAGGCTGTCCATGAGCAGACTTTCATCCAGGGCACCGCAGTTGATGGTCATGAAGGGGCCGTCTTTGTGGGCAGAGTGCATGTGGATGGCCCGGCTCACCAGTTCCTTGCCTGTGCCTGTCTCACCCATGACCAGGACATCGGCCTGCACCATGGCTGCCTGCAGGATATTCTGGCGCAGCGTGCGTATCTCGCTGCTCACCCCGATGATGCCATCCGGGGGAACGGGAATGTCGCCTGGCAGGTTGTGGGCTTCCTCAACCTCGATGCGTGCCGAGGTCAGGGTGTTCTCCATGTCGCGCTCATCCTCAAGCATGCGCAACTGTTCCAGGAGCTTGTTGACCTCGGTGCGCACCTCGCACACTTCCTTCGGCGCACTGCGCTCTGGCAGCGGTTTGGCCAGGGCCGAGGCGCCTGCCTCGGCAATGTCTCTGCGCAGGTAGTGCAGGGTTTTGCGCAGGGCTATGCCTGTGCAGAACATGGCCAGAGCGAGGAAGAAGACGGCTGCAGCACAGGCAATGAGATAGTGTCTGAGCATGAGGGAGCGCTGGTTGGTGGCTGCCAGGGAGGTATCCAGCACCACAATGCCGCCCACCACGTCCGTGCGCCCCGCAGCGCCTGATGTATAGAGCACAGGCGCATAGCTGACTGTCTCCACGGGCAGGCCTTCCTTGTTCCAGGGCGTCTTGCTTGTCTGGAACTGGCCGGCTTCCTTTTTCTGGATATGATTCATCATGGTCCAGTAGGAGTAATAGTCGCCGCCCGGGCGGAAGCCCTGGGGGTAGCCGGCCCTGCCGAAATCACCCTGGAAGCCCGAGCGCACGCTGTCTATGGCTGCGGGCTGCTCTGCACTGCCCTGCTTCGTGTTGGTCTCGAAGATCATCCAGCCGGCACTGTCCACAAAGAAGGCAGGGGGCGGAGCCAGGTCATTGCGCATGGAAATCGCGCAACGGGAGGTGACCTCGCACAGCCAGTCAAGGTCTATGGAGAGGATCAAATATCCCGCAAAGTCCCCGTTGCCCAGGGTGACAGGCGTTGTAAAGCGCATGAGCTGCACAGTCAGCTGGGTCTGGGAGGTTGTATTGTCAGGGTCAGTAAAGGAATAGGAGACCTCGGTGGGAATGGAGAGCGAGACTTCGTGCTCTTCGGGCTGGCGCAGGGGCAGATGGAAGGGGGAGGAGGGCTGCACGTCCGTGAGTTCCGGGGAGATGGAGCGCATTTTGCCCTTGTCCTGTATCCACAGGAAGCGTTTGCCTGCCTGGGCTCCGAGGCCCAGGAAGGCTGCCTCGCAGAATCGCGCATCGCCCATGGAATTGAGGATCTCCAGCCTGCGCCAGATGCGATGTTCGAATTCCTGGAAGGAGGTGGAGCCTGTGGCAAGAGTCACAATCTGATTGCGCGTTTCCTGAAGGGTCTGGGAAAGCGCAATACCCATGCTCTGGGAGAGGATATAGGAGTTTTGCGCGATAGCATTTGCCAGATTCTCCTCGACATTTTTGTGCGTGATCGCGAAAAGCGCAATCATGATAGCGAGGGGAACTGGCAGGCAGAAAAGCATAAGTCTGCGTACCAGGCCGGCATTATTCCAGAAATGCGGCCTTGAAACGCGAAACTGCCGGGGGGAAAAGTGCAAATCAGCCATGACGCAACGCTCCACAAAGGTCTGTAGCAGTAAAATAGCACTGGAACAGGGATTTTGCAACTTTTTTCACAAGGTACCGGGGCCCTGGATGAAATCTGTGTGAGAAAAATCACGCATTATCGCGCAAAATCGCGCAATGGCACGGAATATGCTTCTTCCGGGGCGTGGCTTTTTTGCGAAATTTGTGCGCACTCACCGAACTTCAGGCATTGCGCCCAAGTCTCAGAACGATTTGACAAGGAGAGAGTCATGACGAAGCTGAGAAAACTTTCACTGAGAATTTCAGCGTGGTTTGTTGGCTGTTTCGCAACACTGTTGCTGATAGCCCCCGGTCTGGCCCTGGCTGCCAAGAAGGAAGCAGCCAACGTGGTCATCGTCGCTGATACCAGACGCCTCGACGGCATCCTGCTGTGGTGGGCCCAGATGTACAACGACAGCCATCTGTACTTCATGATCCTGACGATCATCATCATTCCGATCACCGGTTGTGTGTTTGGTATGCTGGCTGACCTGGTCATGAATCACATCGGCATCGACCTCAAGCACAGAAAAGCTGCCGAATAGGGAGGTACATTATGGACTGGTTGTATGTATTGATGCCCATTTCCGGCTGCACCGTCTTCTGGCCCGGTCTCATCATCCTGGGTCTTGGTGTCGGCATCATCGGCGGTTTCTTCGGTATGGGTGGTGCCTGGATGGTTACCCCCGGTCTGAACATCCTTGGTTTCCCCATGGCCTTCGCCATCGGTACTGACGTTGCGCACATGGCCGGTAAATCCCTCATCTCCACCATGCGTCACGGCCGTTTCGGTAACGTTGACTACAAGCTCGGTCTGACCATGCTTGTCGGTACCGTCGTCGGCGTGGAAATCGGCGCTCAGATCGTCATGCAGCTGGAACGTCTCGGCAGCGTTGACCAGGTTGTCCGCTGGCTGTACGTCGTCCTGCTCATCCTCCTTGCCTGGATGGTGTTCCATGACATCGCCCTGCGCAAGAAGAAGGAACGTGAAGCTGCTGCCAAGGGTGAAGCCCTTGACGAAAAGGCCACCGGTCTTGACTGGGCCACCAAGCTGCACGCCATCAAGATTCCCCCGATGGTCCACTTCCATCAGGCCGGCATCTACTGCTCCGCATGGCTCCCCATCGGCGTGTCCTTCCTCACTGGCGTTCTCGCCGGTATCCTCGGCATCGGCGGCGGCCTCATTCGTATGCCCGCCCTGGTCTACCTGGTTGGCTGCCCGACCCACATCGCAGTCGGTACTGACCTCTTTGAAGTGGCCATCTCCGGCCTGTATGGCGCTGCCACCTACACCCTGAAGGGTCGTACTGAACTCGTGGCCGCCCTCATCATGCTCGTCGGTGCTGCCGTCGGCGCCCAGATTGGCGCAGTCGCCACCAAGTACATCAAGGGCTACGGCATCCGCACCGCCTTCGGTCTGGCTGTTATCGGCTGCCTCTGCTCCGTCGTCCTCAAGCTCATCCAGCCCTACTTCCCCAACTACGCCGGTTTCATCAATGGCGTGGCTACCGTGGTCGTGCTCGGCTTCGTGACCGCCATCTCTGTGTACATCGCTGCCAAGATGGTCCATGGCGCCAAGCAGGAACTTGCTGAAAAGAAGCGCGCTGCCCAGAACTAACTGAGGAGGACACCATGAGAACATACTACAAGATTCTGGCATTGTTCGTCCTCTGCCTCGGACTGGCAGCATGTGGCGACTTCGGACAGGTTGAACAGGGCCGCTGCGTGGCCTACGACGCCAGCAAACAGACCTTTACCCTGGTCCTGGATGTCAATCACGATGTGAACAATCCCTCCTACACCGGTGGTGTCATTCAGTACACCATGCCCGCTGACCCCGAAGAAATCGGTCCTGAGCCCACTGCCGGCGGCCGCGTGCAGATCAACACCGAGAAGAGCGAAGTCATCATCTACAGAGATGGCAAGCTTGAGACCGTGAAGGTCGAGTTCACCGACATTCAGAAGAACATCAAGCCCTCCAACCCCAAGGTCAAGGGTCAGAAGTTCCCCATTATCGACAAGGATAACGGCACCATCACAGAGTACTCCAGACGTCTGAGCGAAATCGTGACCTTCAAGGTTCCCGCCGAGTACCTCGACCTGCCCCCGAGCACCTGGGAAGCCGGTGACGAATGCCGCATCTACTACAAGGAAAATGCCAAGCATCAGGCTCTGCGTTTCATGAACGTGAGCAAGACCAACATCTTCAAGAAGTAGTAAAATCCAGTACGCCTTGAAGCATCCCCTCCGGGGCCCCGCCTGCGGGGCCCCATGGAGAGGGGGGAAGTATGAAAGCAGTGCATGCTTGCGGTGAAGAGACAGAGTGTACGGAAGAGGAGAAGAGCAGATGAGACGGAACGACACAGACAATCAGTACAAGAGAACCATCTGGTTGTGCGCCATCAGGGTGGCTGCCAATGTGGTTATGCTGGCTGCCGTGTGCCTGGCCATGTATCAGTCCTACTTGAACCCCGCTTCCTCTCTTTCTGTCTTCTGTCAGTACTTCTTTGGCATCAGTATCGTCACCTGGATGCTGGCAAAGTTTGCCTGTTCCACTGTTCGTAAAATCTATGCAGACGCAGATGAAGGACTTGTACGCCTGCCGGGTCACAAGAAAGCAATGCTTGTGCACTGGAAGGTAGCCGAATCATCTCTGTATGTGCAGAGACCTTCGCAGATAGTACTGTAACAGGCCTGTCCAGGACCAGTGTACGGCCAGCTCACAGGCAGCTGCGCTCGTCTTTTACACGAACATATTCCACACGACCATTCCTTGCCTGTCAGCACCTCCTGCCTGCGGGCCGGGAATGCGTCTTTCGAGGTGCTGCCCAGCCCCCGCCTTTACATCCTGCGCGGTCAGGATTTGCCGGACAGCACCCCGCACAACTCTCCATAGAGACACCCTTCCCGATACCGGAACCCCTTGCCCGTGTTCAGGGAAGGGTGTCACCCCCAGAGACGGCAGCAGGCGACATCGTCGCAGCGCCAGGGACATATCTCCACAAAGGGCACCCTTCCCGATACCGGAACCCCTTGCCCGTGTTCAGGGAAGGGTGCCAGACCCCAAGGGCAGCAGGCGAGATAGTCGCAGCGCCAGGGGCACACTTCTCCACAAAGGCATCCTTTCCGAAACGCGGAACCCCTTGCCCGCCTTTTGGAAAGGATGTCACTTTTCAGGCCAGGACCTGCCACAGGCCCTTCGGCGACACACTGAAGGCACGTCCCCCCGCGCATGACACCCGTTGCTTTTCCGGACCCCCTTGCCCGGACTTGTAACGGGTGTCTCCATTTTTGCTGCCTGTTTGCCTCTTGCCTTTGGCCGGGCGTGCGCAGTGTCCTTCAGCCAGGCACAGGGCAAGATGCTTGCCCAAGAGGCAGGGAGACACTATTCTTGCAGGACACGATCACAGGAAGGAGTTGTAATGGAAACAAACGTCCCCAACCATTCCCCGGACACTGCCGGCGGAGAATCCTGTCCCCCGAATCAGCGTCAGGCACAGCGCCTTGACCAGTGTCCCGAGTGGCTTCTCTACTCCAATGCCCGCGCACGGCAGCGCATGGCCGGTCTTGTTGCCGCAGTGCTCCTGATTCTGGCCATGGCCATCCTGGTGGACGGCCTCTTTGCCCGCATGCGTGGCGGCGGCTCCTACAGACTGGAGATGCTTGCCGGCACAAGCGAGCCCGTCTCAGGCCCCATGGGTAGTGCTCCGGCTGTGGAAAGCGACATGCGCGCCTTCCCCATCCCTGTGGATGCGCCCATCTCCTTTGAGTTCCAGGGCTTCTTCACCAGCTACTGGTTCGGAACAGGCATGTGGCGCGGCCTTGTGCACGTGAGTGAGACTGCTCCCAGCGGCACCTATGCCCTGGCAGTGGGCATTGAGGGACAGCCTTCCTCTTCCTTCCAGACCTATACCATCAGTGTGGCGCGCAGCGAGCGGGAGCAGTACAGGAATGCCCTCTCCCTGGTGCGGCGCTGGACAGGCTTCAATCCCTTCTGGCTTGCGGCAACCTTCGGCATCCTGGGCATAGGTACAGGCCTCACCAGCTTTTTGCTGGGCAGACGGCTCAATGCCCTTCTGCGCGACATGGGCCTTGCGGAAATCGTGAAAGTTGTGCCCGAGGGCGACCTTGTGCGCGTCTATGCCGTGCAGGGCAAACGCGAGGTGACGGAGCAGAGCTATGTGGCCTATGACAGGGACATGAAGCGCCTTGGCAAGGTCATCTATGACGGCGAGAAAAACGGCATAGCCAGCTGCCTCTTTGTTCCTGCAGGCCACGGCATGCCCACCCCGGGCTCCTTTATCGCCTTCTGGGAGAGGGCGGACTTTACAGGTACCCCCATGCGCAGAGGCGTGTTCACGCCGCTGCTTGAAAAAGGCATGCAGGCCGTGCGCGACAAGGGGGCTGCCGAGGCCGGCGCTGACGCCAGGCCAGACAGCCAGCCAGGCAGCCAGACAGGCAGTGCAGCTGCAAAGGCAGAGCACAACGCCGGGGTGTCCGGCTGCGAAAAGGGGCAGGACAAAGCCTGACAACCTGCTGCACAGCACTCTTGCAGCGCACGCCACACAGCACGTACCTTAAGCACTTTTTTCAGAGCACCAGCTTTCTGAGCAGTCTCTTGTACAGCACTATTTTTCGGAGCACGTGTATGACCACTTCTGACCTTTCCGTTCAACCCGAAGACACAGCAGCTGCCAAACCCGCAGCAGCTGACACCCATCAGGCCGGGCATGAGGCCGATACTCAGGTCAATCCTCTGGCTGATCCTGCACAGCCCTGTCCCTGCGGCAGCGGCAAAACCTATGGCGAGTGCTGTCTGCCCTATCACAATGGCACCCTGTGGCCTGACGATCCGCAGGCCATGATGCGCTCCCGCTACAGTGCCTATGTCACCCACTGCTGGGACTATCTGACCAAATCCGACTGGCAGGAGGACGGCGAGGAGGAAGTCAGCGAGGAAAGGCTGGCAGAAGCAGCCGCATCCGTGGAGTGGCTCGGCCTCAACGTTCTTGGCAGCGGCAGGGAGGAAGACTACGACTACGTGGACTATACTGCCACCTACAGGGTGGACGGTCAGACCCTGCAGATTGCAGAGCATGCCCACTTCAGGGTCATTGACGGCAAACTGTGCTACACAGGCGGCGAGGAACTGGTGCGCGAGCCTGTGCGCCGCGATCAGCCCAAGGTGGGGCGCAATGATCCCTGTCCCTGCGGCAGCGGCAAGAAGTACAAGAAGTGCTGCGGCAAAAATGCCTGACACGACTGCAGCTGCACTGCATCTGCAGGGCTGTCCTTCGCCAATCCCCTTCTTTCTGAGTGAGTATGGAGTATACAAATGGCCTATCTTGAATGGTCCAGGGCCTGCACGGCCCGTGTGCGTGAAAGCCATGTCAAAGCCCTTGGCGCCAGAGCACAGGAACTTGCAAAGCGCCTTGCCAGGGACCTGGATGCCGGCGAGCTCCCCTTCCTGCGCATGGGCTATGTGGAAACCCTGAAGCGCGATATGCCTGCCATTGTCGAAAAGACACGGGCATACAAGCACATGCTTGTGCTTGGCATCGGCGGCTCTGCCCTCGGGACCCGCGCCATGCAGAAAGCCTTTGCCAGAGAGGTGGACATGCCCGGCCACGGCGGCCATGAGGGCAGGCAGATCTGGATTGCCGACAATGTCTGCCCAGCCACGCTTGGTGACTGGTTCAGACTGCTTGATCCGGCAAAAACCGTGGTGGTGACCATTTCCAAGTCCGGCGGCACCATTGAGACCATCTCCCAGTACTTCCTGGCCAGAGAATGGCTGCAGAAGGCCCTGGGCGAATCCTGGAAGGATCACATGATTGTGATCACGGACGAGAACAAGGGCTTTTTGCGTGAAGAGGCAAGGACGTATGGTCTGGACTCCCTGGAAGTGCCGGACAATCTCGGCGGCCGCTATTCCGCACTGTCTGCTGTGGGCCTTCTGCCTGCTGCCTTCCTTGGCATAGACTGGGAAGCACTGCTTGACGGTGCCGCATCCCTGGCAAAGCCCCTGGTGGACAACCCCGCCTCCCTGGCAGACCACCCGTCCATGGCCCTGGCAGCCTGGGCAAAGGCCCTGGAAGAGTACGGCTACACAGACCTTATTTTCTTCTGCTACGAGCCCCTCTTTGCCACCTACGGCCCCTGGTTTGCCCAGCTGTGGGCAGAGAGCCTGGGCAAGGAAGGCCTGGGCACCATGCCTGTGCCTGCCACAGGTGTCACGGACCAGCATTCCGTGAACCAGATGTTTCTGGACGGCATCCGCAACAAGGCCTGCCTCTTTGTGACCAGTGCCAGTCATGCAGACGGCCCCACCTTCCCCGCAACCCTGCCTGAAGGCTGGCAGTTCCTGGCCGGCAAGCCCTTCTCCTGCCTGCTTGAGGCCGAGGCCCTGGGCACCCGCATGGCCCTTTCCATGCACGATGTGCCCCTGGTGCAGATCTGCCTTGATGATGCCTCGGAGCGCTCCGGCGGCAAGCTCATGATGCTGCTGGAAATCGCCACTGTGCTCACAGGCTGGCTCATGGGCATCAATCCTCTGGACCAGCCTGCGGTGGAGCTTGGCAAGCGTCTTGCCAATGCCCGCCTCGGCAAGCCCGGCTATGCCGAGGAAGAGGCCTGCCTTGCAGCCTATCTGCAGACAGCAGAGAACAGACAGGCCTTTTAAGACCCGGGAACCAGGGGCCGCGCACAGCAGGGCCCGCAGCAGGACCCGCAGCAGGACGTTGAGGAGGCACTATGCCCACAGGCAAGGCATCAGACGAACAGACAGGGACAAACGGCAAGGCCTCCCAGGCAAGGCCGCGCTCCCGCTGGCAGTTCGGCGGCGGACATGGCGACGACAAGGAGATCTCCTTAAGCTATGCCCGCACCCTGTCCTGGCTGTCGCTGCTGGTCGTGCTGCTGGTCAGTCTGGGTCTCTCCTTCTTCATTTCCAATCAGGCCAGACAGACGCTCATGGAGCGCCAGGAGGGCTTTGCCCTCCTGCTGGCCCAGAATCTGAACAACCAGATCTTCCAGCGCTTTGCCGTGCCCACCATCCTGGCCTACGGGCACATCGCACTGCGCCAGGAAGAACAGCATGATCGCCTGGACGGGGTGGTGCGCTCGGTCATCGAGGGCCTGCCCGTGTCCAGGCTGCGCGTCTATGATTTCAACCGCGTGGTGGCCTATTCCACGGATGCTGCGGAAATAGGCCGCAAGGGCCTGGCGCCCCTGGACATTGGCGGTGCCTTCCAGGGCGAGCTCTTGAAGCCCGAAACCCTCACGGACATCGAGATCTGGCAGGTGCCCCTGCAGTGGCCCCTGCAGCCAGATACCGTGCGCCTGCGCGTGCTCTATCCTCTGCGCGGCGATGCCTACAGCACAGGCAGGACACCTGTGCTCGGCGTGCTTGAGCTCACTCAGGACATTACTGCGGACTATGCACAGGTCCTGCTCTTTCAGGCAGCCATTGTGATCATGTGCCTTTTGTCCTCCATCATCATCTTCATCCTGCTGATTATCATCATCCACAGGGCAGAGCGCGTGCTCAGTCTGCGCATGCAGAAGAACATGCAGCTGGAAAAGGAATTGCAGAGCACGGAGCGTCTGGTGAGCATGGGACGCGTGGTGGCCAGTATTGCCCATGAAATTCGCAATCCCCTGGGCATTATCCGCTCTACGGCAGAGCTTTTGCAGCGCAGGGCCAGCATCAGGTCCGACAAGGCAACCAGCATGCTCATGCAGGCTATCTACGATGAGTCCCTGCGTCTTTCCCAGACAGTGAACGACTTTCTCGATTATGCGCGCCCGCGCCAGCCCAAGCAGGACCCTGTGGACCTGGAGCTGGTGCTGCACCAGATCCTGGCCTTTGTGGAAGGGGACTTTGCCAGGGACAATATCGTGGTGACCACACAGATCGAAGGGCCGGTGTGGGTGCTTGGTGACAAGGATCTGCTCTACCGCGCATTCTACAATATCCTGGTCAATGGCCGTCAGGCCATGAAGCATGACGGGACCCTTGCCATTCACACCTTTGTGCGCGAAACATGGGCAGTGGTGGAAGTCACTGACTCTGGTCCGGGCTTTGATCCGGACATGATCGACAAGTTCTTCGAGCCCTTCTTCACCACCAAGGATGCAGGCACAGGCCTTGGTCTGCCCATTGTGCGCTCCATCATTGAGTCCCATGGCGGCAGCGTGCACCTCTCCAATGCCGAAGGCGGCGGAGCCAGAGTGGAAGTGCTGCTGCCCCTGGTGTCCATGGATACCCTGGACGCTGCGGGAAGCACAAAGCAGCTGTCAGCCTGACACTGTGTCTGAGCTGTAGCGCGCAAACTGCCTCTGTCATCGCGCAACACGCTGTTCAAGTCCCTGTTCTGACTACTGTATCACAAAAACAGGATGCAAGGATATGTCAGTATCTGTCTATGCAGATACAGACATATAGTTGCCTGCGGGGAGCAGCGGCCGGGCAGAGCAGCATTGCGTCGCATGTGCCGCGAATCGCGCAACGGCCAGCTCAACATCGCGCAACGCGCCCCCGGCTGCTACGATTGTCCCCGGCAGTCCAGTCTCAAGGTCTTTCATTTCACTCCATATGAGGTCCAAGATGTCCGAAAATGCCCATATTCTCGTCATAGACGATGAAAAGAACTACCTCCTGGTGCTGCAGGCCCTGCTTGAAGATGCCGGCTATACAGTCACGGCCATCAACGACCCGGTGACAGCACTGACCTTTCTGCAGGAAAGTGAAGTGGACGTGGTGGTGACGGACATGAAGATGCCTCAGATTACTGGCAGTGAGGTGCTCATGCAGGTCAAAAAGCAGCTGCCGCATGTTCCTGTGCTGATCATGACAGCCTTCGGCAGCATTGAGAATGCTGTGGAGACCATGAAGTACGGCGCTTTTGACTATATCACCAAGCCCTTCTCCAATGATGAGCTTTTGCTTTCCATTCACAATGCCGTGGAGCTTGCCAATGCCCATCGTCAGTACAGACTGCTGCAGGAAGCCATGCAGGAGCGCTTTGGTGTGCACACCCTGATTGGCAGGAGCAAAAACATTGTCAGTGTGCGCCAGAAGATTGAGCGCACAGCCCCTGGCAGGACCACGGTGCTCATTACCGGCGAGACCGGCACAGGCAAGGAGATGGCAGCCCGTGCCATCCATCTGGCCAGCCCCCGCAAGGACAAGCCCTTTGTGGCTGTGGACTGCACCTCACTCTCCCCGGAGGCGCTGGAAAAGGAGCTCTTTGGCAGCGAGACCCCGTCGTCTGTGGAAGGCAGCCCTGCCATTCAGCGCGGACGCATTGAGCAGGCAGAGGGCGGCACGCTCTTTCTGGATGAGCTGGCAGCCCTGTCGCCGGATCTGCAGGTGAAGCTCTTGCGTGTGCTGCAGGACAGAAGTCTGCAGCGTGTGGGCGGCACACAGCCCATCAGGGTGGACGTGCGCTTCTGCATGGCAACCACCTGCGATCTGCAGAAAAAAGTTGAGGAAGGGGCCTTTCGCGAGGACCTCTACTATCGCGTCAATGTGGTGCAGCTGCACATGTCCCCGCTGCGCGAGCGCAGGGAGGACATCCCCTTACTGATAGCCCACTTTGTGGACAAGATCCGTCAGGACAACAACATGACCGAGGCCAGGAGCTTTTCCACCAGGGCGCTGCACTATCTCACAGGCTATGACTGGCCTGGCAACATCAGGCAGCTGGAAAACATTGTGGAAAACTGCCTTGTGCTTGTGCCCGGGCAGGTCATTGATGAGGAAGGCCTGCCTGCAGAGATTCGCGGTGAGGAGTCGCAGTTCAAGAGTGCCGTGGACCTGCTGCCTGTGCAGCTGGACCTTGTGGATACCCTCAACAAGATTGAGGCTGCCATCATCCGCAGGGCCCTTGTGCGTGCGGACCTTGTCCAGGTGAAGGCTGCCGAGCTTTTGAACATCTCCAAGAGCCTTTTGCAGTACAAGCTCAAGAAATACGGCATCACCGGCCATTAGGCCGTCCCTTCCCGCAGTCTCACAGCTTCTTCCATGGAAAGGCCAGCTCCGCAGAGCATACCCGACTGCCCTGGAGTCTATCTCTACCGGGACAAGGCAGGCGAGGTCATCTATGTCGGCAAGGCACGCATCCTGCGCAGGCGCGTGCTCTCCTATTTTCGCAACGACATTCCGCCCAAGACTGTGGCCATGCTTGCCCATGCCTGCACACTTGAGTACCTAACCACAACCACGGACAAGGAAGCCTTTCTTCTTGAGGCCAGCCTGATCAAGAAGTACAGGCCGCACTACAACATTCTGCTGCGCGACGACAAGCAGTATGCCCTCTTTCGTCTGGATGTGAAGGCAGACTATCCCCGTCTGGAGATAGTGCGCCATGCCAGGCGCGATCAGGCCCGCTACTTCGGCCCCTTCACCTCTGCCCTGGCAGCCAGGCAGACCTGGAAGCTGCTCCACCAGGCCTTTCCGCTGCGCAGGTGCACGGACAGGGCCATGCGCAACAGGGTGCGCCCCTGTCTCTACCATCACATGGGCCAGTGTCTGGCCCCCTGCATGGGCACGGTGAGCAGGGAGGACTATCACAGCCATGTGACCCATATCTGTCAGGTGCTCTCAGGCAAGGCCGATGACTTTCTGGCAGAGCTGAAGGAGCGCATGTTCAGGGCTTCCGAGGAGCTGGAGTTCGAGCAGGCTGCCATGTATCGCGATCAGATCCAGGCAGTGGAGCGCACGGTGGAGCAGCAGGCAGTGGTCCTGCCCAGGGGCGGCGACATGGACGTCATTGGCCTGTATGCCGCTGACGAAGGCCTGGCGCTGGGCATTCTCTTTGTGCGCTCCGGTGCTGTCATGGATGCGCGCTCCTTCTTCTGGCAGGGCCTGGACTTTGATGATGCCGCAGAACTGCTCACAAGCTTTGTGGGCCAGTTCTATCTCGATGCCATGCCGCCCGGGCGCATTCTCCTGCCCTGGATTCCCGAAGAGAAGGAAGAGCCTGAGGCTGAAGACGACGCAGCACTGCAGCGCGAGGCAGCAGAGAAGGCAGCTTGTAAGTCAGAAGGGAAGGCCGAACGCAGGCCGGAGGGCAGGGAAGAGGGCCGGACAGAGGACCGGGCAGCTGCACCTGCTTCTGATCAGGCTCCTGAGCCTGCACCCGGGGAGAGCGCAGCCGCTGCCACTTGCGCTGCGCCAGGCAGGGCACAAGCTGCACGGGGCTCTTTCACTGTGCGGGAGGTGCTTGAGCAGACACTAGCCGAGCGCAGGGGCGCAGCTGTCCGGCTGGTGGCACCGCAGAACGCTGCGGACAACAGGCTGGTGGACATAGCCCAGAGCAATGCCAGGGAAGAGTGTCTGCGCAGAAAGCGCGCTGCCGAGAACAGTCCCCTGAACGGCATAGCCAGGCTGCTGCATCTTGCCAAAGCTCCTTCCCGCATCGAATGCGTGGACGTCTCCCACACCCAGGGCAGACAGACCAGGGTGGGCATGGTGGTCTATACAGATGGTCAGGCAGACAGACCTGCCTGGCGCACCTATACCATGCCGGACAGCAATGACGATTATCAGACCCTGCATGCCTGGATAGCCAGGCGTCTGGAGAGCGGTCCGCCCTGGCCGGATCTCTTACTGGTGGACGGCGGCAGGGGACAGATTGCCGCTGTCATGCGTGCCCTCACAGAGGCAGGGCAGGCCACCCTCTTTGCTGTGGCAGGCATAGCCAAGGCCAGGGATGAGGAGGGCCATGCAGACCGTCGTGCCGGTAATGTGGCTGACCGCATCTTCCTCCCAGGGCGCAGCAACCCGCTGCCCTTCAGGGAAGGCAGCCCGGAGCTGCTCTTTTTGCAGAGCGTGCGCGACAGTACCCATCACTTTGCCATAACCAGCCACAGAAAGGCCCGCTCCCGCGAAGCCCTGTCCAGCGAGCTCATGCGCCTGCCTGGCATTGGCACTGCCACGGCCCGCATGCTCTGGGACCACTATGGCTCTCTTTCGGCCATGGCCAGGGCAAGTGAGGCCGAGCTTGCCACCTTACCTGGCATAGGCAGGGCCAGGGCAAAAAAGATTGCTGCCTGCCTGGCAGATCTGGCAGGGGAGGGCAGCAAGAGCTGACAGGTCAGGCTGGCAGCAGGGGCTGCCAGTACGGGCTGCCAGCAGGTGTGCGGCGTTTTGGGGACGGCAGCAGGCCGTGTGCAGACTGCTCCACTGGCCCGGGGGCAGGGATGTCCCGCCTGCAGGCAGTGTTGTGGCTGTGTTGCAGCTGCCCGTCTGGCCGGGCGGAGGTTGTCATGGGATGTCATGGGATGTCCCGGGCCTGTTCCTGAGCTGCAGTGCGGCAGCATGCGGCTTTTTCAATTGACAGCGTGGGACGGCAAGGATAGAGGCTTGCCCAGCAAATTTTGTCTGATTCTTGTCTGACCCCTGTCTGCTCAGAGCAGTGCAAGTGCAACCTGTGCCGGACAGGCCGTTTTTCCCTGGTCCTTTGTCTTTTGTCTGTACCTGTACCCATGCCCTCTTCACACCTGTCGTCCGCTCCTGTGTGGCGCAATTCCTTTCTTGTTGTCTTGTGCACCCTGTTCTGGGAATGCCTTGTGCTTTCCCAGGCCGCATCCCTGACTGCGGCGCCTCTGCTCAATCCGGAAAAATATCTCTGGCTGCAGCAGAATGATCAGGGCCATGGTGAGCCAGGTACTCCCGGTCTGTCAGGCCTGCCCGGCATGCCGGATCCGGCCTCTCCCCTTGCCGCAGGCAGCACGGGTACGCATGCTGAGCCTGCAGCCGCACAAGGCATGCCTGCACCAGCCCTGCAGGGCGGCGCAGGGACCAGCCCCCTGCGTCTGGCCAGCCTTGAGCGCACAGGGCGCAGGGACAAGCCGGACATCATTGTCCAGTATCCCGTGCTCGGCAGAGCGGACATAGACCGCGACATTGCGGCCTGGGCCGAGCGCATAGCCCTGACCTTTGAAAACGACTTCTCCCAGCCTGGCTCAGCCTTTGTCAGCGGCCCGCAGGAGGAGTACAATGTGGCCTGGCTCAATGCCACCTGCAAGGTGTACAGAGCCTCTGCCGTGTGCCTGAGCATTGTCTTTGACGTGTGGATGCACACAGGCTCCAGCTACTTAAGTCAGGACCTTCTGACACTCAATTACAATCTTCTGAGCGGCCAGCGCCTGCATCTTGTGGACATTTTTGAAAATGTGGACACAGCCTTGCGCATTCTCGCAAAAGAATCGCGCAAGGTGCTCATGCAGGGCGCAGGAATGCTCATGAGCCAGGACATTGAAAAGGGAACCTTCCCACTGCCGGAAAACTTTTCCAGCATAGCTCTGACCCCCACAGGGCTGCTGATCTGTTTCCAGCCCTATCAGGTCTCACGCATGCCTGATGCCAGGGAAGTGGAGGTTTCGCTGGATGCACTCATGCCTGCAGGGCCTCTGCTTGCCCTGTGGGGCAGGGCATCCTGAACCAGCCGATACCAGTTGCATTCGACCCGGAGCACAGGGCAGACGCGTGTGGCGCGCCCTGGCATGCTGCGGCACGCCGCACCGGGGATGCTGACAAGGCCTCTGGCAGTGCCGGACTGCAGGCATAACAGGGCATTTGCCAGCCTATCAAGGAGGGGCGCAGGCAGGGTGCACGCAATGAACGCGGGCACCGTATGCGCAGCATACGCTATGGAGACATTGACACAAAAGGCAGTGGATCTGCTGCAGGGAAAGGGCAGGCTGCTCTTTCTGACCAGGTTTGGCTCGGATCTCTACGGAACCAGGGTCGAGGGCATTTCGGACACGGACGTGCGCGGCATCTATCTGCCCATGGAAGCACCGGCAAGCCTGGAAGAGGCCTGCATGCAGCGGGCTGTGCACAGCTCAACCTCCAGCACTGACAAGAAGAACGAGAGCACGGACGAGGACATGGATCTCTTCCCCCTGGAGCGCTGGCTGTGTCAGCTGCTGCCCCTGGGCAATACCGGTGCGCTGGATCTGCTCTTTGCCCACAGCAATGCCTCGTGCACCCTCTACTGCCACAAGGGCATGGAGTCTGTGTTTGCCAGAGCACTGAGCTTTTTGAATCTCTCCAATGGCACAGGCTGCATGGCCTACTGCCAGGGCCAGGGCAAGACCTATGGCATGGCAGGCACGCGTCTTGGCGTGCTCTGGCGCGCGCTTGGCCTGCTTGAGGCAAAGTCCGGCCGCCTGCGCCTTGAGGAGGTCTCGGAAGAGATTGTGCAGACCATTGCCACCCCGCAGTACTGCAAGCTTGCCGAGGACAAGGGCCTTGTGCTGGCGGAACAGTGGCACATGGGCCGCACCAGGATTGAGGAAGTCCTGCCCCGTCTGCAAAAGACGCTGCAGCCGCATATGGAGCGCATTCTCGAGGCCCGCGAGAACAAAGGCATTGACTGGAAGGCCATGTCCCATGCCGTGCGCGCCATCCGTCAGCAGGAGGAACTGCTTGCCACAGGCACGCTGCACTATCCCCTGGCCTGCCGCGAGGAGCTGCTGCGCATCAAGCTTGGCCAGTGCACCTTTGCCGAAGTCGAAGCGCTGATAAGCCGTGGTCTGGCTTCTCTGGAAGAAGAGCGCAAACACTCTGCCTATGTGCGTGAGCCTGACTTTGATGCCATCTTTGCCAGAACAAAGGCCATTCGCAGGCTGTGTTCCGTCAACAGCAACCAGCAGTAGCGCAAAAGAATGCCTGACTGCAGGTCTCAGGACAGATCTGTGCGCAGAATTGCGGGCAGCATCTGCCTGACAGGCAGAAACGGCGTTGCCAGACAGTCGTTCAGGGGCAGGAAACACAGTCCTGCCCTTGTCAGATGTACGGCCTTTTTCTACACTGCAGGACGCTTTGGAGCCGCTCGTACAGCGCTTGTACAGCTCTCGTACAGTTCTTGCAAAGCGCGTTCACAAGTCTGGCAAACGCTCATCAGGCGTTCATCAGGCGTTCAGTGGCGCATTTCATACGCCTTTCAGGCGCACCTGGGGCGCAGTGCCAGCACCGCCTCCATGCTCCCATGCTGCATCCTGCATGGCAGCACAGGACCACACCCTCTTTGCCCATTCCCTGCAGTGCACGCAGTGTGCGTGTTCCTCTCCAGCTCCCCTTTCACCCCGCTTTTTGCGCCCTCCTGCGTGCGCTCATGCCAGTGCCCCAGGAACAAGGCAGGATCCTCATGAAGATACAGTGCCCGAACTGCTCCTATACCCGCGACATGGCAGACGACCGTATTCCGGCAGGTGTGCTCACTGCACGCTGCCCGCAGTGCGGCCAATCCTTCCGTTTTTCACGGGACGAGGCCATACATGCGGACGCTGACCAGCACACCAGCGATCGTCCCTCGGCAGTGCGTCTTGCCTCGCTGAGCGACAAGGAAGCTGCTGCCCCTGCAGACCAGCGCAGCAGTGCGGACGGCAGCGCAGGACAGGCCGGCAGATACCAGGATGTGCCAAAGGGGGCTGTGGTGCACAAACAGATGGAGGACCTCTTTGCCCGACCCCGGAGCAAGTCTGAAGATGACGGCAGGTCTGACGCCGGCAGGTTTGACGCCGGCACGTCTGACACGCAGGCTCAGGCGTACGCCCGGACTGAACGTGCGGCAGCCGGAAAGCCTGACACCTCTGACTCGTTCAGCCGGCAGCGCACTGAGCGCAGCCAGGGCAGGGGCACTGAGGACAGCAGCGCGTCTGTGAATGAGCCTGTGCAAGAACCCTGGCAGGGGGCTGTGAAAGAGCCTGGGCAGGGGGCTGCGAAAGCGTCTGCACACGAGGCGGAAGAGCATACCGAGGCCGAGGAAGGCTGGAGCTTCAATCCCTGGGAGTGCGCCCGCTCGCTGCAGGAATTTGTGCCTGCCCTCTATCAGACCTGCCTGCGGGTCATGTTTGCGCCGCAGCGCTTCTTTGCAGGCATTGTCCCCCGCTCGGCCCTGCTTGCCCTGTGCTTCTTCCTGGCCATCAGTGCCCTGCAGACTGTCATTGAGCATGTCTGGAGCCTGGCCTTCTTCAATATGCTTTTAACCGACACCACGGACCCTGAGCTCAAACAACTGGGCGAGCTGCTCTCCGGCAGGGGGAACTTCCTCTTCTGGCTTGTGTTGCGCTGCGTCATGCTCTGTCTGCAGCTGTATATCTACACAGCCATCCTCTATCTGTGCTGGCGCTTTGTGGCGCGGGATCACGCGGATTTCTCCGTCATCCTGCAGGTCTTGTGCTATGCCCAGGCCCCCCTCATTCTCAGCATCATTCCCGGCATAGGGACCATTGTCGGCATGATCTGGAGCTTTGTCTGCACCCTTATCGGCTGCAGGACAGCCCTGCGCCTGACCTGGACACAGACTGCGCTTGGCGCAGCCCCCTTGTGTCTGCTCATCATTTTTTCCTACATGCAATTCATGTCTGTGCTTGCTTAACCTTTCAGGCACAAGCTCTTGTCAGCAGAGCAGTTGCAAATTCCGAGCCATACAGGGATCCTCTGGACAGTCTGTCTTCAGGATCCCTGTTCTTTTTCCGGGCAGGAGCATTTTCCACAGGAAAATGCCTGCAGTATGAGCGAGAATTGGGAAATCTGCTCTCTTGCTGCAGGGGAAGTGCAGACACAGTGACAGGGAATGAGAACAGGGCTTGCTGCAATCTTGTTGTCACAAAAAGGAAATCGTAAAAAAATTTTTTTGTGAAATCGTGCACGAGCATTCATGTCACCCATAATGTAGTGTGTTCACAAGGCTTTTGTCATTGACTTTTTCGGCAAGTCTACTAAGGTGAAGCAAAGTCGGGTGTTCTGATCCCGGCTTTGGACGCATGGTGTGGCCCAGTGCATGCGGACTGCAGGGAGGCTGCACCCCATCCCCGGACTATCATGGCAATATCCCCCCGAGGAGGTTCCAAAATCATATGAAACGTCTCACCCTGTTGTCGGGACTGCTGCTGGCTGTCCTGACATTTCTGCCCTCCCTGGCTGAGGCAGCAGAGCATGCGCCGCACATTCCCGGCGCAGAGCTGTCCATCATCTGGGCAGTGCCCTTTGCCTGCATGCTGCTCTCCATCGCACTTGGCCCGCTGTTCTTTGCCCATTTCTGGGAACATCACTTCGGCAAGGTGGCTGTCTTCTGGGGTATGGCCTTCCTGATTCCCTGTGCCATTGTCTACGGCATGAACACAGCTCTCTATGAAGGCCTGCACTCCATTCTGCTTGAATACATTCCCTTCATTGTGCTGCTCTTTGCCCTCTTTACCGTGGCCGGCGGTGTGCGCCTGACAGGCACCCTGGTGGGCACCCCTGCAGTGAACACAGGCCTGCTGCTCACCGGTACAGTGCTGGCAAGCTGGATGGGAACCACCGGTGCAGCCATGCTGCTCATCCGTCCCCTGCTGCGTGCCAATGCCCACCGCAAATACCGTGTGCATCAGGTGGTGTTCTTCATCTTCCTCGTGGCCAATATCGGCGGCTCCCTGACGCCTCTCGGTGACCCGCCGCTCTTTTTGGGCTACCTCAAGGGTGTGGACTTCTTCTGGACCTTGCAGAACCTCTTTCTGAAGACCGTCTTCATGGCTGTCTGCCTGCTTGGTATCTACTTCCTCATTGATACCATTCTCTACAAGAAGGAAGGCTCCCCTGTTCCGCCGCAGGAGCCCGGTGCAACCCAGGAAAAGCTGGGCCTTGAAGGCAAGATCAACCTTGTCCTGCTGCTCGGCATCATCCTGGCAGTGCTCCTCTCCGGTGGCGCAGACCTTGGTGTGCTCTTCTCCGTCATGGGCATTGAAGTGACTGTTGCAAGCGCAGCCCGTGACGCCTTCCTGCTCTTCATTGCCTGGCTGTCCTGGAAGCTGACCTCCAGGGAAAGCCGCGAGCTCAATGGCTTCACCTGGGGCCCCATCCTGGAAGTGGGCAAGCTCTTCTTCGGCATCTTCCTCTCCATGATTCCTGCCATTGCCATTCTGCGCGCAGGCACGGACGGCGCCCTGGCAGGCCTCATCAACACGGTCTTCCACGACGGACAGCCCGTCAATGCCGCCTTCTTCTGGCTCACCGGTGCCCTGTCGAGCTTCCTTGACAACGCTCCGACCTACGTCGTCTTCTTCAATACCGCAGGCGGCGATCCGCAGGCCCTCATGACCACCATGTCAGGCACCCTGGCCGCCATCTCGGCCGGTGCTGTGTTCATGGGCGCCAATACCTACATCGGCAATGCACCCAACTTCATGGTGCGCTCCATTGCCGAAGACCGCGGCGTGCCCATGCCCAGCTTCTTCGGCTACATGATGTGGTCGTGCGGCATCCTGGTCCCGCTCTTTGTTGTTATGACCTTTATCTTCTTCTAAACCATCCCTGACGTTTTCTCTGTGCTGAGCGCGGCCCCCGGACATGCTTTCGGGAGCCGCGCTGCTCTTTTTTGGGGGCAGGCCCGGGCCTGTACCGGGCAGCGTGTCAGGGCATGTCAGGGCAGCATGTCCGGGCAGTCTCTCAGGGCAGCGTGACAGTCAGGATGATGGCAGGGGCCGGAGGACAGGCCTTGCAGGCAGTCGGGCAGAGAGCCGGGCGACAGCATGCGCCTGCTGTTGACAGAGCGAATTGACTGCGCTTAGCTTTCCCCGATTTTCCCGCAACCTTTTGTCAACAGGGACAGACCATGCCGAAGATTCCCACCGAACGCCGTCGCGACAAGATGGCCAGAGTGCTGCAGCACAGGCAGCCTGACCTTACCCTTGTTCTTGCCAACATCCACGATCCGCACAATGTCTCAGCCATTTACCGCTCCTGTGACGCCTTTGGCGTGGAGTCCGTGCATCTGTACTATACCAATACAGCCTTTCCCCTGCTTGGCCGCAAGTCCTCTGCCTCTGCCCGCAAATGGGTGAACACTGTGCGCCACAGGGACGAGAACGAGCTCAAAGAGGCCCTGGCAGGCTGGCAGATCCTGGTCACGGACTGCACCCCCACTGCCCGTCCCCTGCGCTCCTATGACTTCACCAGGCCCACAGCCATTGTGCTTGGCAATGAGCACAGCGGTGTGGCCCCGGAACTGGCCTCCATTGCCACAGGCGAGCTCTACATTCCCATGTACGGCATGATTCAGAGCTTCAATGTCTCTGTGGCCGCAGCCATCATCCTGGCAGAGGCCAGCAGACAGCGCGAGGCAGCAGGCATGTACGAGACCTGTCGCTATGCCGAGGACGTCTACCAGGCAAAACTGGCAGACTGGATCGAGCGCTGAGCCTGCCGGCTGCAGCGCCCAAGGTCCCGCAACGCTGTCCCTGCGTCCGCCCTGCTTCGTTTCCGGTCCGTATCAAGCTCGTATCCAGCCCGTATCCCGCTTGTTTTCAGCCCGTTTTCAGCCCGTCAGTCTTCAGAGACACCCATGACAGAACACTCTCACAGTACAGGTTCTGCAGGCTCTGCTGCTGCCACAGCAGCAGAGCGCCTGCACAGCATCCATATTGAGCACGCAAAGCAGCACAATCTGCGCGACGTCTCCCTGGACATTCCCCGCGACGAGCTTGTGGTCATCTGCGGCCCGTCGGGCTCCGGCAAGTCCACCCTGGCCTTTGACATCATCTATGCCGAGGGCCAGCGGCGCTATGTGGAGAGCCTGTCTGCCTATGCCAGGCAGTTTCTGCCCAAGATGGACAAGCCGGATGTGGGCAAGATTGAGGGCCTCACCCCTGCCATCAGCCTGGAGCAGAGCACAACCTCCCACAATCCCCGCTCCACTGTGGGCACTGTCACCGAGATCTACGACTTTCTGCGCGTCTTCTTTGCCAGACTGGGCCAGGTCTGCTGCCCTAAATGCGGGCGTCCCATCGAGGCCCGCTCCACAGACGAGATCCTGGAAGATATCTTAAGCCTTGCAGCGGGCACAAAGATCATTGTCATGGCCCCGCTGGTGGAGCTGCAGAAGGGCACACAGGCGGACAGGCTGAAGAAGCTCAAGGCCAGGGGCTTTGCCAGGGTGCGCGTGGACGGCGAGTTCTTCACCATTGACGATGTGCCTGCCCTGGACAAGAAGCGCAAGCACACCCTGGATCTGGTCATAGACAGGCTGGTCATCAAGGAGGGCATACGCTCCCGTCTGGCCGAGTCCGTGGAACTGGCCCTGAAAGAGGCCGAGGGCAGGCTCATCCTGCAGACGCTCTGCGACGATGGCGGGCATGACAAGCTCTATTCCACCTCTTCTGCCTGCCCTGTGTGCCACATCTCCATGCCTGCCCCGAGCCCGCAGCTCTTCTCCTTCAATACCCCCCAGGGTGCCTGCCCGCGCTGTGTGGGCCTTGGCACTGTGGACTACTTTGAGCCCAGACTCATTGCTCCCAACAAGGGCCTGAGCATCAATGCCGGTGCCCTGCTGCCCTGGGCCGGCAGCAGGGTGCTGGCCCGCTATGCTGATGCGCTGGCTGCCCTTGGCACACGCCATGGCTTTACCCTGGACACCCCCCTGGCAGACTTTACCAGGGATGCCTGGCTGGCGCTCTTCTATGGTGAGGACGAAGAGGGCAGGGCTGCCAGCACTTCTGCAGGGCTGCGCCGCAACTGGATGGGCGGCAGTGTGGCACTCTATGCCAGAGGGGACTATCAGTCCGATCACTTTGACTTTGCCCCTGACGTCACAGTCAATCACACCGTGACCACAGAACGCTGGCCAGGTGTCATCCCCCTGCTTGAGCATGGCATGCAGTATGGCGATGCCTGGCGCGATGAGCTGGCCCGCTACCGGCAGACCACGGACTGCCCGGACTGCAGGGGTGCCAGACTTAAGCCCGAGGCCCTTGCCGTGCGTGTGCAAAAGACCACTATTGCCGAGTTCTGCGCCCTGTCCGTGGAGCGCGAGCTGGCCTGGCTGGACGGCCTGGAGTTTGGCGGGCGCTGGGCGCTCATTGCCACGCCGCTTTTGAAGGAGCTGCGGCACAGGCTGGGCTTTTTGAAGAACGTGGGCCTGGAGTACCTCTCCCTGGCACGCTCCATGGTGACCCTGTCCGGTGGCGAGGCACAGCGCATTCGTCTGGCCTCACAGCTTGGTGCAGGCCTTGTCGGCGTCACCTATGTCCTGGACGAGCCCTCCATAGGCCTGCACCCCAGGGACAATGAGCGCCTTATCGAGACGCTGCGCTCCCTGCAGCGGCGCGGCAATACCGTGCTTGTGGTCGAGCATGACGAGTCCACCATCTGCGAGGCGGACACTGTCATTGAGCTTGGGCCTGGCTCAGGCATACAGGGCGGCACGGTCACCTTCCAGGGCTCAGTGCCTGAGCTGTTGCACAGCCAGACCCTCACAGCCCGCTATGTGCGCGGCGACATGTGTGTGCCCATGCCCGAGGAGCGGCGGACTGCCAGGGGCGAACTTGTGCTGCAGAAGGTGACCACCAACAATCTGCAGGGCATGGATGTCTCCTTCCCCCTTGGCGTGCTCACCTGCGTCACCGGTGTCTCGGGCTCAGGCAAGTCCTCCCTGGTGGTGGATACCCTCTACAAGCATCTGTGCCTGCGCCAGGGCCTGCGCGTGGACAATCCCGGCACCATAGCCGGCATGCTGGGCGCAGAGGCCATTGAGCGGGTGGTTGCCATTGACCAGACCCCCATTGGCAGAACCCCGCGCTCCAATCCTGCCACCTATACCAAGGTCTTTGACGAGATTCGCAACATCTTTGCCGCCAGCCCTGACGCCAGGCGCAAGGGCTACACCCCCGGCCGCTTCAGCTTCAATGTGGCTGGCGGGCGCTGCGAGACCTGCAAGGGGGACGGCCAGATCCAGGTGGAAATGCACTTTCTGCCCGATGTCTACGTGACCTGCGATGTCTGCCATGGCAAGCGCTACAATCACGAGACGCTGCAGGTGCGCTACAAGGGCCTCACCATTGCCGATGTGCTGGATCTCACGGTGAGCCAGGCACGGACCTTCTTTGCCAGCTATCCTTCCCTGGAGCGCCGCCTTGGCGTGCTGGAGGACGTGGGCCTGGGCTACATCCAGCTCGGTCAGTCCGCCACCACCCTGTCCGGCGGCGAGGCACAGCGCATCAAGATCAGCCGCGAGCTCGGCAAGCGCAGCCTGCCGGGCACCCTCTATATCCTGGACGAGCCCACCACGGGCCTGCACATGCACGAAGTGGGCAAGCTCCTCAAGGTGCTCCATGCCCTGGTGGACAAGGGCGCCACAGTGGTGGTCATTGAGCACAATACCGACTTCATCCTGGCTGCAGACTGGGTCATAGACATGGGCCCGGGCGGCGGCGAGCGGGGCGGGCGCATCATTTCCTGCGGCACCCCGGAGGGCATTGTGGCAGACCCTGCCTCTGTGACCGGGCGCTTCCTCATGGAGGAGCGCAAGGCGCGTTTGAAGCGCAGAGAAGCTGCAGGCCTGCAGGCTGCATGCACACTCTGACACATTGTCCGGGCAGGCAGAGGGCTCAAGCTGCGTTCTCTGCCTGCCTCTGCGTTTTTGCCAATACGATTTGCCTGCCTGACAGGGCCTGACAGTGTGCGTGTGGCAGCAAATGACTGTGTCGCAGAGCCAGACGTGCAGTATCGGGCCTGTATTCTCAGGCTTCGGGCTGCCTTGCTGTGACAGAGAAGACATAAAAATGACAATTTTGCAGGGTGCGCACGTGTTTGCCAAAGTCTGGCAATCAGTGTATGTTCCTTTTTTCACCTCCCGAAAAAGTCACTGCTGAGAAGAACTGTGTGCGACGCACTCCTGACACATTGTTCAGGCGCACAGCTTCTTTCCCCCGGGTAGTGTCTTTGTGCGGGAGAATGCTTTCTGTCTCCCCGAGGAGTTTTTTCCATGAACAGACTGGCCGGACGGCATTTTCTCAAGGAAATCGACTTCAGCCCGGAAGAGCTGGAGTACCTCATTGATCTGGCAGCACGTCTCAAGGCTGCCAAGAAGGCACGCAGGGAACCCCAGCTCATGCAGGGCCGCAATATTGCACTGCTCTTTGAAAAGGACAGCACCAGAACACGCTGTTCCTTTGAAGTGGCTGCCCATGATCAGGGTGCGCATGTCACCTATCTCGGCCCCAGCGGCTCCCAGATGGGCAAGAAGGAGTCCCTTGCCGACACAGCCCGCGTGCTGAACGGCTTCTTTGACGGCATTGAGTACCGCGGCTTTGAGCAGACAAGAGTGGAAAGGCTGGCAAAGTACAGTGCTGTGCCGGTGTGGAACGGCCTCACCAACGAGTGGCATCCCACCCAGCTGCTGGCTGACATGCTCACCATGAAGGAGTGCTCAGGCCACCTGAAGGGGCTGACCATGGCCTACCTCGGCGATGCCCGCTACAACATGGGCAATTCGCTCATGATTGTCTCCGCCATGCTGGGTGTGAACTTCCGCTCTGTGGCCCCGAAGGCTCTGTGGACCAGCGACGAGGTCTTCGCCATGGCTCAGGACTACGCAAAGGTCTCCGGTGCCGTCATCGAGCGCACTGAAGACGTGCACAGGGGCGTGGAGGGCTGTGACTACCTCTACACAGATGTGTGGGTCTCCATGGGTGAGCCCGATGAGGTGTGGAAGGAGCGCATCGAGCTGCTCACACCCTACAGGGTGACCAATGAGGTCATGGCCATGACCGGCAAGCCTGACTGTGCCTTCCTGCACTGTCTGCCTGCCTTCCATAACCGCGAGACCACCATTGGCGAGCAGATCTACCAGAAGTACGGCGTAGACTGCATGGAAGTGAACGACGACGTCTTCGAGTCTGCGCGCAACAAGGCCTTCCTGGAAGCCGAGAACCGCATGCACACCATCAAGGCTGTCATGGTGGCCACCCTGGCTGAGGAAGACATTGACGCAGCGCTGACTGCACGCGGCTTCTAAAGAAGGGGAGGGCGGTCGCTTCCGCACTCTTCCGTACTCTTCATTACAGAGCTTTCATCAGAGCTTCGTTCAGCGTTGTGTGCGCATTTGTATTCGCAAAGCCGGCAGGGCCGGTGAGGTGACAGGCAAGCATATCTCTTTTGTGTACTGTGCGTTTGAAAAGTGAATGTGTCATGGGGGTGACATGTGGCTTTTGAAAGCAAAAACACTGACAGGGAGGGGAGTTCTGTCCCTTCGTCCGCTGAACATGCATCAGAGTGTGCAGGCAGTGCGTCAGAACATGCAGCAGGCACTGCAGCAGGTACTGCCCGGGCAGATGGTCCAGGCAATCTCTTTTCTCCCGAGTATATGTGCGAACTGCCGGATAGTTTTCGGGGTAACACCTATCTCGCACTGCTGCATGAGATAGCGCAGCTTTTGAGCTCCACGGCCGATGTGAAGGCCTGCCTTGACGGGGTGCTGGACCTGCTGGCCCGGCACCTGCACATGATGCGGGGAACCATTACCCTGGTTTCACCAAAAAGCGGGCAGATACGCATTGAGGCCAGCTACGGCCTCAAGCCTGCCGAGAAATCCCGCGGCCAATACCATCCCGGTGAGGGCATCATCGGCCATGTGGTCCAGAGCGGCGAGCCCATGTACATCTCCAGGGTCTCGGAAGAGCCGCGTTTTCTCAACAGAACCAGATCCAGGGATCTGAACAAGAGCGACATCTCCTATATCTGTGTGCCCATACGCCTCAATCAGCAGGTGGTGGGAGCGCTGTCCGTGGACAGACTGCTGGCAGACGAGGAGCGTCTGGAAGAAGAGGAGCAGCTGCTCTTCATCATTGCCATGCTGCTCGGCTATGCTGCCTGGGAAGCCCAGCGCAAGATGGACGAAAGCAATGGCATGCCCGGACGCCCCAAGGGCTTTATCGGCAATTCCGAGGTCATGCAGCGCGTCTACGCGCAGATTGTGCAGGTCAGTCAGTCCCAGGCAACGGTCTTTATCCAGGGTGAGTCCGGCACAGGCAAGGAGCTTGCTGCCAGAGCCATTCACAATGCCTCCTCCAGGGCAGACAAGCGCTTTGAGGCCATCAACTGCGCAGCCCTGCCCGAGAACCTCATTGAAAGTGAGCTCTTCGGCTATGAGAAGGGGACCTTCACCGGTGCTGTGAGCACCCGCAAGGGCCGCTTTGAGCTGGCAGACGGCGGCACGCTCTTCCTGGACGAAGTGGGGGAACTCTCCCTGCTTGCCCAGGCAAAGCTGCTGCGCGTCCTGCAGGAGCGCAGCATTGACCGCCTGGGCGGCTCTTCGCCCATTCCTGTGGATGTGCGTCTCATCACTGCCACCAACAGGAATCTGGAAAAGATGGTGGAAGAAGGCACGTTTCGGCGTGACCTCTACTACCGTCTCTATGTCTTCCCCATCGTGCTGCCGCCCCTGCGCGAGCGTCAGGACGACATTCTGCCCCTGGCAAGCCACTTCGTGAAGCGTTTTGCCAGGGAGATGGGCAGGGAGGATGTGCGCATCTCCCTGGCAGCCATGGACATGCTGCAGCGCTATGCCTGGCCCGGCAATATCCGCGAGCTGGAAAACGCCATGGAGCGTGCCGTGCTCATGCTCGGTACCCAGAACCTTATCCTGCCCCAGCATCTGCCTGCCTTCATGCATGTCTATGAAGGCACAGTCACAGAAAGCGGGAGCACGCATCAGCGCAGAGCTGCTGCCACACTGCAGGAACACCTGGACGAGCTGGAAAAGGCCTGCATTATCGACGCCATGGAAGCAAGCCGGGGCCAGATTGCCAAAGCTGCCCAGGCGCTTGGCCTGACCCAGCGCATCCTGGGCCTGCGTCTGAAAAAGTACGGCATCAGCTACAAGGACTACAGGCACAAGAAGCAGGGCGGAAGCTGAGCTGCCTGACCTGACCTGACCTGCTGAAGCTGGCCTTTTGCTGCAGGACGTCTGAGACCGGACCTCTGCGTTGGACCGTCGCGGACAGCAATCCCCATCCCCCGCTCCAGAGCCCGCGTGCCAGCACCGCCTTGAGCCTGTCCTCGCACCTTTGGACGCACTTTTGCACGTCCCTCACTGCTCTTCCCTCACTGCTCTTTCCTCTCAGCCATTCCCCCGCCATTCCCCCTGCCGCAGGCTCGGCCAGGCATTATTCCCCCGCCATTCGCCCACCAGCTGGCTCAGCCAGGCTCCATTCACCCGCCATTCCCCGGCAGCCGGCATCTGACCGGCACCATTTCCCCCGCCATTCCCCGGCAGCCGGCATCTGACCGGCACCATTTCCCCGCCATTCCCCCGGCAGCCGGCTCAGCCAGGTACTATTCCCCCGCCATTCTCCCGCCACTGTCTCTCCCCTTCTTTCTGTTTTCTTCCACCCTGCGTGTGGCTTTCTTTCCTGTGCGTTGCAGGCATGTGCCTGGTGCCCCTGTGTCGTGCCTTCGTCGTGCACCTGTCGCGCGCCTGGGCACAAAAAAGAAGGCAAGGTGCCGAAATTCCCGCAGAGTTTCTGGTTCTGCGTCTACGTGCCGCCGTCGGACCGCCGGCAGACAGCATTTGGAAAATGACACACAGGTAGCATGGCCCGACGTGTCAGAGGAGGTTTGTTGCCGAAAATAGACAAAAATGTAGATTATCTTGCTGTGACAAACTGACACTGTGATTTCAGTGAGTTGCAGAAGAAAAACGAAAATATGACCGTCAGTTTCAGGGTGTGCAGCCGGAAGCTGGCGGCAAAAAGAGACAAAAATGTCTTTTTTTGCACCTGGCGTTCCCCGGCCACACTTGTTCTGCGCACTGTCAAAAGGCCGTTGACTGAACAGCCAGTCAGTCCTAACAGCCATGAAACTCCACTCCTTTTTGCGGGTGTGAGAGGTGATGGTGTGCAGGGCTGCTCATGTTTGGCACAAGTCTTGCTATACCCCTTTGCGGAGTGCGGAGCGCACAATCCTGCAAAGGAGCGCTCCTTCCCCCGCGGAGCCCGAGGCTCCTTTGCAGTACAGTTTATGCAGCCCTGTCCACAATCAGGACTGTTCGGGAGTAGAGCATGACAACGCCACGAGCACAGGCTGTTTTTGCGGCCGTGAGCGAAGCACCCGTCACGGGCAGCCTCGCCAAAAGCACAGACGAAATTTTCGGTGAATACGTCTTCACCCTGGATGAAATGCGCAAGCGCCTGCCCAAGGACGTGTTCAAGAACCTCGAGCGCATTATCCACAGCGGCGGCCGTCTTGATCCTGCCATGGCAGACAGCGTTGCTGCAGCCATGAAGGAGTGGGCCATCTCCAAAGGCGCCACCCACTATACGCACTGGTTCCAGCCCATGACCGGCACCACAGCTGAAAAGCATGATGCCTTCATCTCTCCCATGGGCGACGGCAAGGCCATCTGCGACTTCTCCGGCAAGATGCTCATCAGCGGCGAGCCTGATGCTTCTTCCTTCCCGTCCGGTGGTATCCGCTCCACCTTCGAGGCCCGCGGCTACACAGCCTGGGACCCGTCCGTTCCGGTCTTCATCATCCCCGGACCCTATTCTTCCACGCTGCACGTTCCCACCTTCTTTTACTCCTATTCCGGTGAGGCGCTGGATCGCAAGATTCCTCTGATCCGCTCCATTGCAGCCCTCTCCAAACAGGCTTTGCGCATCCTGCGCCTCTTCGGCAATGAGAAGGCCACCAGCGTGCAGGCGTCCGTTGGTCCTGAGCAGGAATACTTCCTGGTCGACAAGAACCTGGCCATCCTGCGTCCCGACCTCATGCTCTGCGGCAGAACCCTGCTCGGTGCTCCCTCTCCCAAGGGACAGGAACTTGAGGACCACTACTTCGGTGCCATTCCTGCCAGAGTGCAGAGCTTCATGGAAGACGTGGAAAACGAGCTCATCCGCCTCGGCATCCCTGCCAAGACCCGTCACAATGAAGTGGCTCCCGGACAGTTCGAGATTGCTCCTGTCTACGAGGACGCCAACATGGCCTGTGACCACAACATGCTCACCATGAACATGATGCGGCACATGGCAGCCCGCCACGGCTTTGTCTGCCTGCTCCATGAAAAGCCCTTTGCAGGCGTGAACGGCTCGGGCAAGCACAATAACTGGTCCATTTGCGACAACGAAGGCAACAATCTGCTCAATCCCGGCTCCACACCCAGGGATAATGCCCAGTTCCTTGTCTTCCTGGCAGCAGTGCTCAGGGCAGTGCACAAGCATGCCGTGGCCCTGCGCCTCGGCACCATCGGTGCCGGCAATGACCATCGTCTCGGCGCCAACGAGGCCCCGCCGGCCATTATCTCCGTCTACCTCGGCGAGCAGCTCAACGAGGTCATCGAGAGCATCATCACCGGCGAGCCCATGCACAGCCACAAGGCCGGCTCCATGGAAATCGGTGTCTCCTCACTGCCGCCGCTGCCCGTGGACCTGTCCGACCGCAACCGCACCAGCCCCTTTGCCTTCACAGGCAACAAGTTCGAGTTCCGCGCCGTGGGCTCCTCGCAGTCCATTGCTCCGGTCAACATTGCCCTGAACGCCGCAGTGGCCTGCGCCCTTGACGACATCGCCACCCAGCTCGAAGCCGCAGTGGCTGCAGGCGCAAGCCTCAACCAGGCCCTGCAGGAATTCCTGCCCCGCGAATTCAAGGAACACATGCCGGTCATCTTCAACGGCAACGGCTACTCTGAAGCCTGGACCGAAGAAGCTGCCCGCCGCGGTCTGCCCAACCTCAACAACACTGTGGACGCACTTGAGCGCTACTCTGACCCCGAGGTCATGAACGTCTTTTTGCGCCATGGCATCCTGAGCGAGCGGGAAATGCTCTCCCGTCAGGACATTCTCCTTGATGCCTACGGCAAGGCCATTGTCCTTGAAGGCCATGTGCTGAGCGACCTCATCCTCTCCCGTGTCCTTCCCGTCTGCAAGGAAGCCGTGAAGCTCGATGCAGACCTTGCCGCAAGCCTGCGCGCAGCAGGCCTGGATGCAGCAGGCGAGCTGAAGGCCCTTGCCGTCAAGCGTGACCACACCCTGGCTCTGGACAGCCTGGTTGCCAGGCTTGACGCAGCCATTGCCAGCGTCACGGCAAAGGACGACGTGCTTGTGCGCGCCCGCGCAGCCAGGGACGAAATCCTGCCTGTCATGGCAGAGATCAGGACCCATGCCGACGCCATGGAACGTTTGTGCGACGACGCTGCCTGGCCGCTTCCCAAGTATTCTGAACTGCTCTGGATCCACTAGGGCTCAGTCAGGGCTCAGTCCTGGATGCAGACAGACGCAGACAACTGCAGCTTGCTTTCATATCAGTCTGCCGCCCCGTCCCCTGTCTGTTTTGGGGGAAAGAGGCAGAGACGGGACAGCAGATTTGAGAGCAAAATGTCCTGATGGCAGAGGGGCCTCTCCCACAAGGAGGAGCCACACCACCATCGGGTGCAATGAGGGCTCTTCGAAGGGTTTCTTTCGGGGGAATGGAGATCTTTTGAAGAGCCCGATTTTCATACCCTGCGCTCAGCAGGCAGTCCTGTCTTCAGGCATCCTTCAGGAACCCTCCAGGAACCCTCCAGGAACCCTCTCAGACAAGGACCACTTCCCCCGCACCATTTTGTGCCAACAGTGCCATCCCCCGGCAAGGGCACCTGCACCATCCTCTGCAACCCTGTCACCTCCTTGAAGGGGACGCACATCGCATCGCTGGCCAGCCGGTTGTTTCTGCTGAAATTGCGAGTACCTGGGGCAGCGCCACACCATGGTGTTCTTGGCAAGTCCGAGACTTGCATGCTAGAAAATCTGCCCGCAAGACACTTTCATCACTCGCATATTTCCTGACTGCCACAACAGTGTGCGGCCAGTGCAGGCTCTTCCTGCACTGGCCCTGAAGGAGAACTGACATAATGAAGACCATCAAATTCACCAAGATGCAGGGCTGCGGCAATGACTATGTCTATATCAATGGCTTTGCCGAACACGTCCAGGATCCCTCCCGCCTTGCCGGCATCGTGTCCGACAGACATTTCGGCATAGGCTCTGACGGCCTGGTGCTCATGCTGCCCTCCCATGCTGCTGACGTGCGCATGCGCATGTTCAACCCTGACGGCACAGAGGCCCAGATGTGCGGCAACGCCATCCGCTGCGTGGCCCGCTATGTCTACGAGCACGGCATTGTGCGCGAGAAGGTGATCAAGATTGAGACCGGCGCAGGCATCAAGGTGGCCCGCCTGCTCGTTGACGCAGGGCAGGTCATGGGTGCGACCATTGACATGGGCGAGCCCATTCTCGGCATGGCAGACATCCCCCTGAAGGTGGAAGAGGGCCAGGACCCCGCTGCCATGTACGTGAACAAGCCCCTGGAGCTCCTGGGCCGGACCTGGAATGTGACCTGCGTGTCCATGGGCAACCCCCATTGTGTTGTCTTCCTCGGCGAGGACGATCCTGCGCTTGAGGACATGGATCTGGCAAAGATCGGACCTGTCTTCGAGCACGACAGCCTCTTCCCCGAGCGTATCAACACCGAATTTGTCCGTGTGCGCTCCGTGTCCGCCGTGGACATGCGCGTGTGGGAGCGCGGCACAGGCGAGACCATGGCCTGCGGCACAGGTGCCTGCGCCACTGCCGTTGCCTGCTTCCTCAACAAGCTCACGGATCGCACTGTGGATGTTCGTCTGCGCGGCGGGACGCTGCGCATCAACTGGAACGAACACGACAATCATATTTACATGACAGGACCTGCAGTGCCGGTCTTTGAAGGCACATTGTTCCTGTAATCGTCCAGTACAGCACACGTTTCCTGCACTGTTCCTCCTGTATTCTTCCTTTGTCTGTCCCCCTGCAGCATGGCTGCAAGAAACAACAGAAGAGACGGGAAGAAGCACCAGGCAGGAAGAAGGATTCCCCCATGCCTGAGATCAATCAGAATTACAATCTCCTGCAAAAGAGCTATCTGTTCACGGATATTGCCCACAAGGTCGCTGCCTACAAGAAGGCCAATCCTGACCACAGGGTCATCAGCCTCGGCATTGGCGACGTGACCAAACCCCTGGTTCCCGCAGTCATTGAAGCCCTGCATGCCGCAGTGGACGAGATGGGGACAGCCGAACACTTTCATGGCTACGGCCCGGAACAGGGCTACAGCTTCCTGCGCGAAGCAGTGGTCAGAGAATACATGGCCAGAGGTGTGAGCATCGCCCCTGATGAGGTTTTCATCGGCGATGGCGCCAAGTCCGACATCGGCAACTTCCAGGAACTCTTGTCCGCTGATGCCGTCGTGGCCATCACTGACCCTGTCTATCCTGTCTACGTGGACAGCAATGTCATGGCAGGCAGAGCCGGTGCACCTCTGGCTGGTGGCGGCTTTGAACGACTCGTCTACCTGCCCTGCGTGCGCGAGAACAACTTTGTGCCGGACTTTCCCGCCAAGGCTCCGGACATTGTCTACATCTGCTCGCCCAATAATCCCACCGGCACAGTCCTGGACAGAGATGCCCTGACTGCCTGGGTCCGCTACGCCCGCAAACACAACTGCCTCATCCTCTTTGATGCAGCCTACGAGGCCTTCATCACAGACAAGGACATCCCGCACTCCATCTACGAGATCGAGGGCGCCCAGGACGTGGCAGTGGAGTTCCGCAGCTATTCCAAGCTGGCAGGCTTCACCGGCCTGCGCTGCTCCGCCACCATGGTGCCGCACTCCTTGAAGGTGGGCGACGGCAGAGGTGGTCGCGTTGAGCTCAACGGCCTGTGGAATCGCCGCCAGTGCACCAAGTACAATGGCTGCCCCTATATTGTGCAGCGCGCAGCCCAGGCAGTGCACTCCAAGGTGGGCAAAAGCCAGGTCATGAAGCAGGTGGCAGGCTATCTTGAGAATGCAAAGGCTCTGCGCGAGGGCATGGCTGCCCTGGGCCTGGAGGTCTACGGCGGCGTCAATGCCCCCTATATCTGGGTGCGCACCCCCAATGGCATGGACAGCTGGGGTCTCTTTGACCATCTGCTCACCAAAGCCCAGCTTGTGTGCACCCCTGGCGCCGGCTTTGGCAAAAGCGGCGAGGGCTATGTGCGCCTCACTGCCTTTGGTACCCCGGAAGACACGGCTGAAGCCATTGAGCGCCTGAAGGGCCTGAGCCTCTGATTTTTTGTTCCTGACCCTCATGTGGCGGGCCGCAGGGAACCACCCTGCGGCCATGCCCCAGAGCAGAGGGTCTTCTTTGCAGCAGCACTATCTCAAAAGGCTACGCGGGTAGCCTTTTTTTCCCTGGAGAGTGGCATGTGCAGAATTGGTTCCATTAAAAGTCTTGAGCCAGTCCCCCCTTCCGTGGCCCTCAGACTTATGATCTCCCAGCAGGAAGGGCATGACAATTCGGGTTTTGCCATGGTGATGAAGGACCTTGACGGTGCCTTTCGTCACTACAAGCACTTTCCCCTTCTTTCCATGGCCTGTACCGGCAGGGGCGTTCAGCTCGTCAACGAGTACATGGAACAGCACGGTTTTGTGCAGATAGCCCAGTGGGTGCCGGAAGTGGACCGCCAGCCCGGTCTGAAGATCGAGGCCATGCCCCGCTATGTCTTCCGCAACTATGACTATCCCGAAATCTACCGCTACCGTACCCAGGCCGAACGCGAGGACCTGCTCCTCGACACCCGCCTCGCCCTGCGCGAGCTTCTGGCAGCAGAGGACAATGGCTATGTCTACTCCTTCTGGCCTGACGTGCTCACCCTGAAGGAAATCGGCGACCCTGCGGACATTGCCACCTACTTCCGCCTCTGGGATGACGACAGCCGGCTGCTCTCGCGCAACATTGTGGTGCAGTGCCGTCAGAATACCAACTATGACATTGTCCGCTACGCTGCCCACCCCTTCTTCCTGCAGGGCTTCACCCTGTGCGCCAACGGCGAAAACACCTTCTTCACCAAGAACATGGAGTTCCAGAAGTCGCTGTTCCGGGGCTACATCGGCTTTGAGTCCGACTCACAGAACTTCCTCTACTCCCTGCACTATGTGCTGCACGAGCTCAAGTGGCCCATCCGCTACTTCAAGCACGTCATCACCCCGCTGCCCTTTGCGGAAATCGAGATTCGTCCTGACCGCGAAGTGCTCAAGCTGATCAGGGAGTCCCTGGCCCACCTGGAAATCAACGGCCCCAATACCATCATCGGCATGCTGCCTGATTCAACCATGATCACCTGTTGTGACTCCAAGAAGCTGCGTCCCGTAGTTGTTGCCAGGGACGACAACATGGTGGCCATTGCCTCTGAAGTGTGCGGCGTCAATGAAATCATGCCGGATCGCGACACCTCCAGGGATATCTATCCCGGCGAGCGCGAACTTCTGGAAATACGCAACGATCTGGAGATTTGCAGATGGAAGCAGTGACAACTCAGGATATCACGGTCAACGATCTGCAATGGAAGATCGACTACAGGGCCGATCAGTGTACATTGTGCGGCTCCTGTGTGGCAGCCTGTTCCTTTGGCGCCATTTATGTAGACGTGGAGCGTCTGGATAAGCCCGTTTCTTCTGCCGCAGTGCCCGAGGGCCTGCGCCAGCACAAGGCTCAGCCCGTCATCCGTCAGCGCGCTGACTTTGCCCATGCCTGTGTGGGCTGCGGCATGTGCGAGAAGATCTGTCCCAACCTGGCCATCCGCCCTGTGCGCAATGCAGACGCCAGAAACACCCTTTTGCAGCGTCAGGGCCATCCCTTCAAGCGCGGCGGACGCACCAATCTCAACAAGCAGCGCACCCTGGACAGCATCATTGTGGGCCGTATCTCCCAGATGACGGACCCTGCCCTGGACAGCGAGCGCCACACCTTTGACATGCGCGCTCCCTTAGGCCGCGTGGTGGATGCAAAGCATCTGCCCCTGGCCATTGAGGGGGACAATCTGCTCCTTCAGGGCAGGACCCCGCCTGTGCGCTGGATCTATCCCCTGCTCTTCTCGGACATGTCCATTGGTGCCCTCTCTCCCAGAGCCTGGGAGGCCCTGACCCTGGCAGTGGCCTACTTAATCGAGCACTGCCATCTGCCTGTGCGCATGAGCTCGGGCGAGGGTGGTGTGCCGCGCAAGCTCATGGAGAGCGACAAGTTCCAGTATATGATCCTGCAGATTGCCTCCGGCCACTTCGGCTGGAACCGCATTGTCAGGGCCATGCCCTTCATGAAGACAGACCCCTGTGCCGTCCTCATCAAGATAGGCCAGGGCGCCAAGCCCGGTGACGGCGGCCTTCTGCCTGCAGCCAAGGTGGGCACACACATTCAGGCACTGCGCGGTGTCCCCAAGGCCACCCTGCATTCCCCGCCCAACCATCAGGGCCTGTATTCCATTGAAGAAAGCGTGCAGAAGATGCACCTCTCCCTCAATGCCGCCTTCGGCTTCCGTGTGCCTGTGGCCATCAAGTGCGCAGCCTCTGCCACCTCGGTCTCTGTGTACAACAACCTGCTCCGTGACCCCTACCGCATCTGCGGCGGCTTCTTCCTGGACGGCATCCAGGGCGGCACGGGTGCAGCCAACGAAGTGAGCCTGGACCATACCGGTCACCCCATTGTCTCCAAGCTGCGTGACTGCTACCAGGCAGCCGTTGCCCAGGGCCTGCAGGGCCAGATCCCGCTCTGGGCAGGCGGCGGCATAGGCATGACAGGCAATGCGGCAGCGGATGCCTTCAAGATGATCTGTCTTGGCGCCAACGGCGTCATTGTGGGCAAGCTCCTCATCCAGCTGCTCGGCTGCATCGGCAACGAAAACGGCCGCTGCAACAGATGCAATACGGACAAATGCCCCACTGGTATCTGTACCCAGGATCCGCGCCTCATGAAGCGTCTGGACGTGGACAGGGGTGCCCAGAACGTGGTGGACTACGTGCTGGCCTTTGACTCGGAGATGCGCAAGCTCATGGCCCCCATCGGCAACTCCTCGCTGCCTGTGGGCCGCTCCGACGCACTGGTGACCACGGACAGGGCTGTGGCCGACAAGCTCGGCATACAGTATGCCTGCTGATGGCTTCGGGAGACACGATATGCTCACTATTCACACCTTGAACGAACATGTCCGCATGTCCACCCAGGATCTGCTCCTGACCATTGAGGATGCTGTTGCCAGAGGGGAAACGGATTTCTTTGTGGATGCCTCGGGCCAGCACGACATCGGCGGCCCCCTGTGGAATACCGAGGGCAAAAAGCTCTTTTTCCGGGTCCGCAATCCAGGCCAGCGCGTGGGCTGCATGGCCATGCCCAATACCGAAGTGGTGGTGGAAGGGCCTGCACCTGCTGACGTGGGCTGGCTCAATGCCGGCGGCCGCATTGTGGTGCGCGGTGATGCCGGTGACACGGCAGGTCACTGTGCCGCAGGCGGTGTCATCTACATCGGCGGCAGAGCAGGGACCCGCTCAGGCTCCCTCATGAAGCACGACCCTCTCTACGAGGAACCGGAGCTGTGGATCCTGAAGAATACGGGCAGCTTCTCCTTTGAATTCATGGGTGGCGGCAAGGCCATTGTCTGCGGCTGCGACAGCCAGACACTGCCCTCAGTCTTAGGCGATCGCCCCTGCGTGGGCATGGTCGGCGGCGTTGTCTATGTGCGCGGCCCTGTTGCCCAGCTGCCTTCCGGCCTTCAGCTTGAGGACCTGGACAGGGATGACGTGACCTTCCTGCAGCGCGGCCTTGAGGACTTCCTTGAGGCAGTGCAGGAGCCCAAGCGCATGAAGGAGCTCTCTGTCTGGAAGCAGTGGCACAAGATTGTGCCCTCTGCTGCAGTCCAGGCTGAGGTGCCTCTGCCTTCCGTTGCCGAGTACCACAAGAACGAGTGGGTGCCTGGCGGCATCTTCTCGGATGTCTTCCCGGACAAGTGGGAGCACAATGGCCTGCTTGCCCATGGCATCTGGCGCCTGCGCGTGCCGGAGTGGGAAAACCACGCCCACTGCGCTCCCTGCGAGTTTGCCTGCCCTGCCGGCATTCCCACCCAGCTGCGCTACAATCTCCTGCGTGCTGGCAAGGCTGAGGAGGCCCTGCGCCTGGTGCTGGACTACACCCCCTTCCCGGGCTGCGTGTGCGGCTCTGTGTGCCCCAATCCCTGCATGCAGGCCTGTACCCGTGCAGGCCTTGATACAGCCATCCAGATTGGCCCCTTAGGCCGTCTCTCAAAGGATGTGCATCTGGCGAAGCCCAGGACAAGGACAGGGAAGAAGATCGCCGTCATCGGCGGTGGCGTGGGCGGCCTTGCCGCTGCCTGGCGTCTGGCCCGCAAGGGCCATGAGGTCACGGTCTTTGAGCGCGAAAAGCGCATGGGCGGCAAGATGGAGCAGGTCATTCCCCGCGAACGCCTGGATGAGACCCTGCTCACGCACGAAATCGAGCGCATCGCAAAGATGGGCGTGAAGTTTATGAACGGTGTTGCTGTGGACGCAAAGAAGTTTGCAGAAATCCGCGCAGCCCATGATGCTGTCATTGTGGCCACTGGCGGCCATGTGGCCCGCATCTTCAACTGGCCGGGTGCAGAGCGCATTGTGCCTGGTATTGACTTCATGAAGGCTGTCAATGCCGGCAAAAAGCCGAAGGTTGCAGACACAGTCATTGTCATTGGCTGCGGCAATGCAGGTATGGACGCTGCTGCCGGTGCCTTCAAGATGGGCGCCAAGAAGGTGACCTGCATTGACGTGCAAAAGCCCGCAGCCTTTGCCCACGAAATCGAGCACATCAAAAAGCTGGGTGGCGAGATCCTCTGGCCGGTGATGACAAAGGAAATCACCGAAGAGGGCATCATCACCGAGGACGGCAGGCTCATTCCCGGTGAGGAGGTGATCATCACCATTGGTGAGTCTCCGGATCTTTCCTTCCTGCCCGAGAACACGCCCAAGTTCCGCTCCTGGCTGGCTCCCCAGGCCGATCAGAGCATTATGGACGGTGTCTTTGCCGTGGGCGATACCATTAAGCCAGGTCTTCTGGTGCACGCCATTGGCTCAGGAAACAGTGCTGCTGATGCAGCGGATGCCTGGGTGCGCGGCGAAGCGTACCAGCCTGTGAAAAAGACCTGCATTGCGCCTGACAGGCTGCACACGGCCTGGTTTGCCCGTGGTGAGGCGCTGCCGGAGAATCCCGGCGAGGACTACAATCGCTGTGTGTCCTGCGGCACCTGCCGTGACTGCCATACCTGCGAGGAGACCTGCCCGCAGCTGGCCATCTCCAGAGTGCAGGACGAGAAGGGCGGCTTTGCCTATGTCTCTGATCCTGAGCGCTGCATAGGGTGCGGTGTATGTGCAGGTGTCTGCCCCTGCGGCATCTGGACCATGCATGACAACGTCACCCTTGAGCACGGCTAGGCCTGACAGTACTTTTCCAAAGGGAGAGTTCTCTTCCCTGTATAAGACAGAGGATCTGCTGACGATGAGACAGCAGGTCCTCTTTTTTGTGCGCCCGGCATGGGCATATTCTCACGGGTGAAAGTCCCTAAGACAGTTGTTAGCGGCAAGTCTAGCCAAGAGCAAGGGTGTCCATCGCGAGGTGGAATCTGGAGGAAGCTGGAGGCAAACCGTCGATCTGAC
>CASEWR010000010.1 GCA_949291675.1 uncultured Desulfovibrio sp.
CCAGGCCAGCCAGGGCAGTCAGTCAGACGCACCCGCTCTGCCCGCCCAGCTTGTGCTGACCACCCATGACACCTCCCTCATGCAGACTGTGGGCAGCATGCTGCGCAGAGACCAGATATGGTTTGCAGAGCGCACCGAGGATCAGACCTCGGAGCTCTTCTCCCTAGCCTCCTTCAGCCCCAGAAAGCAGGAGGCCATTGAGCGGCGCTACTTCCAGGGCATGTACGGCGCACTGCCTGCCGGCACAAAGGCCTGAGCACTGACCGGACACGCACACAACTGCCCGGCACTGTCTTCAGCAAGGCTGCCACAAGCGTCTGCCCCGACCCTGCCCGTTGGCAGGGCCTTTGCCACACACTCTCACCTTCAGCAAGCAACTCGGGAATCAGCCTATGAACCACAGGGAAAAGATGCATCAGATAACCAGGGAGGCCAGGGCATCAGGCCTGGCTGCCCTTGCCATTATCCTGTTCTGGGTCCTGGCAGGCTTCGGGGTCAGCTGTCTGGACATCACCATCTGGCACCTGCCCCTGTGGACCATCACCGGCTGCCTGGGCACCTGGCTCTTTGCCGTCTTTCTCTCCGTGTGGCTGGTGAAACGCGTCTTTCAGGACTTTGACCTGGATGGAGACGGGGAGCCAGATGCAACGTCAGGGGCCGGGACACAGCGCCCTGGCTCTGGCTCTGAGCAGGCCCCGTCCTGTACCCGGGGTGCAACGAGCAGTTGCATGGCAAACATGCACGGCAGGGAGGCAACGCATGAGTGAGCTCCTTGTTCTTGCCCCAGTGCTTCTCTTTATGGCAGCCATGCTGCTCATCAGTGCGTATTTGCGCAGGGCAGCTTCTGCTGCACAGGGAAGCTCGTCTTTTTTAAGCGAGTACTTTATCGGCTCACGCAGTCTGGGCGGCTTTGTGCTGGCCATGACCACTGTGGCCACCTACAGCTCTGTGAGCAGCTTTGTGGGGGGTCCCGGCCAGGCCTGGGAGATTGGCTTTGGCTGGATCTACATGTCCGTGGTGCAGGTGACCATGCTCATCCTGCTCTTAGGCATTCTTGGCAAGAAGCTTGCCCTGGCAGCCCGCGCCATCAATGGTGTCACCATCATTGACATCATCCGTCACCGCTATCAGTCCGATCTGCTGGCAAATCTGTCTGCCATCATCATCGTGGTCTTCATGTGTGCCACCATGGTGGCCCAGTTTGTGGGCGGCGCCAAGCTCTTTGAGGCAGTGACAGGGCTGCCCTATCTGACAGGTCTTGCCATCTTCGGCCTGGCAGTGGTGGTCTACACCACAGTCGGGGGCTTTCGCGGCGTGGCTGTGACAGACGCAGTCTGTGCCATCTTCATGCTGGTGGGCATGGTGCTCCTGCTGGCAGGCCTGCTGGAACAGGGTGGCGGCTTTGCCTCGGTCATGGACACCCTGGCCACCCGCAAGCCCGAGATGCTGAAGCCCCTGGCAGGCGGCAAAATGCCTGTGAGTCTCTACGTCTCCATGTGGGTGCTGGTGGGCCTGTGCGTCATTGCCCTGCCTCAGTCCGCGGTGCGCTGCATGAGCTATGACAGCACCCGCTCCCTGCACAGGGCCATGATCATCGGCACCATTGTCATTGGTGCCATGAACGTGGGCATGAATGCCATTGGCGTGCTCAGCGCAGGGGTGATGACTGACACCCTGGCAAACTACGGCGGCAGCATTGACAATATCATCCCCAGGCTCATTGCCTCCATGTCCCCGCTGGTGGCAGGCTTGTGCATCATAGGTCCCATTGCCGCCACCATCTCGACCATCTCTTCCCTGCTGCTGGCAGCCTCGTCCTCCATTGTGAAGGACGTCTGGCTGTACGAGAGCGCCAGACGCGGCCACACGCTCTCCACCCGCAGGGTCACCCTCATCAGTCAGGGCTGTACCCTGGTGCTCGGCCTGCTCAGCTTTGTGGTGTCCATAGACCCGCCCAGTGTTATCTGGAAAATTAACATGTTTGCCTTTGGTGGTCTGGAAAGCGCCTTTTTGTGGATCTTTCTGCTGGGCCTGTTCTGGAAAAAGGCCAACAAGTGCGGGGCCCTGGCTGCCATCCTCGGCGGCACCCTCTCCTACTGCACGGCCATGGCCCTGGGCATCAGAATTGCTGACCTGCATCAGATTGTCATTGGCAGCACGGTCTCCCTGGTCTGCTTTTGCATCGGCACATGGGCAGGCAGGCCTGTGCCGGACTCAGTGCTTGGCTGCTACTTTGCCCTGGACGATGGGCCAGCACAGTCCGGAGACTGCTGAGCAGCATGAGCTGATGCAGAGCCAAAAAGACTGTTCATCCGGCATCTTCCAGACATCTTCCAGGCATCTTCCGGGCGCAGACTCTCTCAGATGGACATCCTTCGCTGACGAGCACTGTGCCAGGCCCGGGCCTTCTTCGGGGCCTTCTTGCGGACTCTCTTGCGGGCCAGCTTTTGGGCTCTCTTGCGGGACCTCTTGCGGAGCATCTCTGGGGCCCTTTTCTGCAGACCCCTCTGCGGAGCCCTTTCTGAACGCTTTGCCAGCTGTGTTCCGACGCCTTCCGCAGCGGCCCGAACGGACTCTGACAGGCCCGGGCGGGCCTGGGCGGACCGGACGAACCTGTCCTTTCTCTGACGCCGTGCTCATGGTGTACGGCCCTGTGTGCGCGGTGACCCGGCAGGCACAGAAAAGCCCGGCCTGCGAAAAAACATATGGCAGACCGGGCGTACAGCTGTGCAGGCACGTTCATGCCTGTGCAGCACCGTTTTCTCAGAAGTCGTAAACCTTTGCGGGATTGCCGGAGAAGTCGGCGATCTCAGCGTGCACGTTCTTCAGGTAGAAGACCACGAAGATGGGGTTGGTGGCATCCCCATAGATGCTCTTCACAAGGGGGCTTTGCAGGCACATTTCCTTGGCTGCAAGATTGTTCTCAAAGACTGCCTCGCCGCTCATGCGCAGCCAGGCAAAGTCCGGACTTGTGGCAGAGACCTGCACAAAGGGATTCTTCTGCAGTTCCCGGAACACTTCCTTGGTATTGTTGGTGCAAAACCAGAGCTTTCCATCAAGCTCACCTGCGCACTGGAAGGGGCGGCATCTGGCCTTGCCGTCCAGGCTGACAGTGGCAAGGAAGTGAACGGGGTTGTTCTTCAGAAATGTAACGACGTCCTGCATAGTGACCTCCAGGAAAAGACAAACAGCAACAGCGAACTCGGACAAAAACGTACGGGAAAAAACGAACCGGCAAAGCTGCAAGAAATACTGTGGTTGCAGTCCGAGCCTTGCAGGTCTACACTACGCGCATAGTTTCATTTGTAAAGAAAGCACCTGAAAGTTCTCTACGAACCATTTGGAAACTATTGCCTGTAATGGCGGTTTTCAGGATATCTTCAAGGCAAAAGTCATGGACGAAACACGAGAGAAAACGCTGCCAGGGTCTGCACCAGCAGGCACTGCACAAGACAAGGCTGAGAGGCTCACCTCCGCAGAGGAGGCCGTTGCGATGCTCTTCCCTGCCTGCGGGGTTGAGACGACACTCATGCTCATAGGCAACAAGTGGAAGGTGCTCATTTTACGGGACCTTGCCACGGGCACAAAGCGCTTCGGGGAGCTCAGGAAGGGGCTTGGTGCTGTCTCCCAGAAGGTGCTCACAGCGCAGCTGCGGGATTTGGAACG
>CASEWR010000011.1 GCA_949291675.1 uncultured Desulfovibrio sp.
ATCATGGCAACTGTCAGTGAAGCAGAGCTGGATCTTGTGCAGCTGCATGGCAATCAGGATGCTTTTGTCATGCAGGAGCTGGCAGGGACCCTTGGTGTTCAGCGCCTGATCCGTGTCCTCTGGCCTGCACGATATGCAAACAGCATGGAATTGCAGGAAGACATGGACAGACTTGCTCCCTTCTGTGCAGCCTTTCTGCTGGATGCCGACATCAGTGGTGGCGGACATGGGACGCAGCTTGCACTGGACTTCCTGCAGGATGTCACTCTCCCCAGACCCTGGATGCTGGCAGGGGGCCTTGATGCTGCAGCTCTGACTGCCATTGCCGCTCTTCCCGGACAATATCGTCCCTGCGCACTGGACTTCAATTCCAGACTTGAGCGTGCTCCAGGGCAAAAAGATGCTGACCTGATGGCTGCTGTTGTGACAAGGGGCACGGATCTTGGCCTTGGACCTGATGCTCTTCCTGCTGATATTGGCAGAGGAAATGAATGTTCTTTTCCTGGAGAGAAGTCGCAATACCAAAATATTTGTACAAGAAATCCTGTTGTCTAGCATGTAAAAATATGCTATTCAAAAATTGAAAGACACGAACTGCAGCAAGTGTATATGTCTGAGAAAGGCATCAAACTTGCATAATCATGTAAAAACTTGTCTTCCAACAGATAAACCTCAACCAGGAAATATCTTTGACAAGGAGGACGTGCCTGAAACAGGAGCAGTGTGCAGATGCGCACAAGTCCTGAAAAGGGTACGAGACACATATGAATATAAAATATTATGGCGAATATGGCGGCTGCTTTGTCCCGGAAATCCTCATGCCGCCACTGATTGAAGTGGAAAAGGCTATGGAAGAAATCATGCCCACGGATGATTTCCAGAAAGAGCTCAACGACCTGCTGACCAGTTATGCAGGCCGTGAAACGCCCATTACCTTCTGTCCCACTCTTTCCAGGGAGCTGGGCTTCAATCTCTGGCTCAAACGTGAAGACCTGGTGCACACCGGCGCTCACAAGATGAATAACACCCTTGGTCAGGCCCTGCTTGCCAGGCGCATGGGCAAGACGACCCTGCTCGCGGAAACTGGTGCAGGTCAGCACGGTGTGGCAACAGCTGCAGCTGCAGCCCGCCTGGGTCTCAAGTGTGTGGTCTTCATGGGGGCTGAAGATGTCGAGCGTCAGATCATGAACGTCATGCGCATGCGTGTCTTCGGAGCAGAGGTCCATGCAGTGGACAACGGTACCCGTACGCTTAAGGATGCCATCAATGAGGCGCTCAGGTACTGGATTGTCAACATGGAAAGCACCCATTACTGCTTTGGGACAGCAGCAGGCCCCCATCCCTTCCCGGAACTGGTAGCCCGCCTGCAGAGCGTTGTGGGGCATGAGGCCAGAAGGCAGTGCCTTGAAACCTTCGGTGCTCTTCCGGACTATGTTGTTGCCTGCATTGGTGGCGGCTCCAATGCCATCGGCATCTTCAGAGGCTTCCTTGATGACAAGGAAGTGAAGCTTATGGGGGTTGAGGCGGCAGGTACTGGTGAACCCGGGGCCTTCAACTCCGCCCCTCTGAACCTCGGCAGCCCTGGTGTGCTCCACGGTAATCGTACAGCTCTCCTGCAGACGCAGGATGGCCAGATTGAGCCTTCCCATGCCATTGCAGCTGGTCTGGATTACCCGGGTGTGGGGCCTGAGCATGCCTATCTGCGCGACATCGGCCGTGAAATGGTAGGCATGGTGCGTGATGCCAACGCTCTGTCAGCCTTCCAGCGCCTCTCACGCAGTGAAGGTATTCTGCCGGCCATGGAATCTTCCCATGCCCTTGCCTGGGTCTTTGATCATGCAGATGAGCTGCCAAAGGGCGGCAACATCCTTGTGAACCTCTCCGGTCGGGGCGACAAGGACATGACCATTGTCAAGAAATACCTTGGCGCAGAGCTGGGTTTTGACGACATCACAGAGGAGGCCTAGTCATGCACATTCTTGAAGAAAAAATTCGTCAGGCCATGGCCGAAGACAGATATGCCGTCATCCCCTTCCTGACAGCCGGGTATCCGGATACGGACACCTTCTGGAGATCTATCGCAGAGATGGATCAGCATGGTGCGGATATCATTGAAGTTGGTGTGCCTTTCTCAGATCCCGTGGCAGATGGCCCTGTCATTGAGGCAGCCAGCAGACAGGTACTGGCAGACGGCGTGAACCTTGCCGGCATTCTTGAGAACTTCAAGATGCGTCGCGAGTATCTCAAAGCCTCTATTGTGCTCATGGGCTACTTCAACCCCTTCATGCAGTATGGCTGGGAAAAGCTGGCAAAGGATATGAAGGAAGCCGGTATCAGCGGTATCATCATCCCGGATCTTCCCTATGAAGAAGCTGCTCCCTACAGAGAAATCATGAAGGAACAGGGCATTGCTCTCATTGCTCTGGTGGGCCCCAACACTTCTGCAGAGCGCATGCAGCTCTATGCTGATGTGAGTGAAGGCTATGTCTATGTGATTTCCGTCCTTGGTACAACTGGCGAGCGTGCATCAGTTGCTCCTATGGTTGCCTCCACGTTAAGACGTGCCAGAAGTGTGTTCAAACTGCCCATAGCCATGGGCTTTGGCCTCTCTCATCCGGAACAGCTGGATGTTCTGCCTGAAGATGCGCAGCCGGATGCAGTTGTCTTTGGGTCTGCTCTGGTGAAATATCTTGCAGAAGGAAATACTGCTGAAGAGTTCATGCAGCGCTGGGAAGGCGAGAAGAGCAGGCGCAGGCACGGCTAACACCTGCAGAAAGAAGGCACTCCGTTAAGAGTGCAGCGCCATAGTGCATTCATTGTGTCCGGGAACAGGGTTTGCAAACACTGCAGGCCCTGTTTTGTTGTCCGGGCTCCAGGAGAAGGCCTTCCCCTCGCCTGCGTGATGCAGGCAGCAGAATGACTGTAGAGTTTCAGTTCTGATTTTCATACAATGCCTGCACACATGCCTGATATCAGGCTGAGCAACAGGGGCTGCCATGCATTTTTCAGGCACTTGCCGCAGTTGCTGACAGGAAATGCCACAGGATCATTGCGTTATGATGGAAGGCCAGTATCCCCTTGTCCGGCAGCAAGGTGACACCAGGTTGCTGCCAGGAGGCACAAGAGCTGTCTTTGGACTGCCCGAAAAGACAGTGGGCGGGAAGACGCTGTCTTCTCTGCTGGGCCAAACAGGGAGAAAGTGTGTCACTCTTCTGCTTGCTGGTCTTCTTTTCCTGCCGGCACAGATATGCCTGGCGGATGATGCCAATGCCTTTGCGCGTATCTTCAATACTGTCTCATTGCGCAGACCCATGAAGGTCTTTCCTTTCTGGCTCAAGGTTCTTGATAAGAACAGGAAACATCCAGTGTTTGCAGAAGCAAACACGTTTCGGGGTATCTCCTGGTCCGTCATGCAACAAAAGGCAACTTCTCTCAGCGGCCTGGATCTTCTTTCCTATGTGAATGCATTCTGGAATCGCTATCCCTACATAGAGGATATTGTGAACTGGAAGAAAGAGGACTACTGGGCAGCACCCTTTGAGTTTCTGAAACGTTCGGGTGACTGCGAGGACTATGCCATCATCAAATACATGACCCTGCGTGAACTCGGTATTGACGCAGACAGGATGCGTATCATTGTTGTGCAGGATACATTTCGCAGACTGGCTCATGCTGTTCTTGGCGTTGATGTGAACGGCAGAGTCTATATTCTTGACAACATCTCAAATGCCATTCTGACACATGCACGTCTTCCCCAGTATATTCCGCAGTATTCAGTCAATGAAAAGACTACCTGGATGCATATCAGGGCAAAAAAGAAGTAAAGGGTGCATGTCATGGCTGCACACTACCAGAGAGGGCGCCTTCCTGAACGGAAGACGCCCTCAAAGAGTATTCAGCCTGTTTTTTTAGTCTGTAACCGGGACAGGTTTGGGACCTTCAGCTATGATTTTGTCCAGATCCTCACCTGTAATGGTTTCCTTTTCGATAAGTGCAGCAGCGATATTGTGCAGGATTTCCAGATTGTCTGTCAGCAGTTTCAGGCAGCGATTGTGTGCTTCTTCCACAATTGCCTTGACTTCCGCATCTACCTTGCGTGCAGTTGCTTCACTGTAGTTTTTGTTCTGCACCCATTCACGGCCGATGAAGACTTCCTGGCCTGTCTCACCAATGCAGACTGTGCCAACAGCGTCGTTCATGCCCCACTGGCAGACCATTTTGCGGGCAATGCTCGTGACTCTTTCAATGTCGTTTGAAGCACCAGTGGTCACGTTCTTGAAGATAATTTCTTCTGCAACACGGCCGCCGAGCAGCATAACCAGCATATTGCGCAGGAAGGACTTGCTGTAGCCATGACGGTCTTCTTCGGGCAGCTGCATGGTGATGCCAAGGGCCCTGCCTCTGGGAATGATGCTCACCTTGTGGACAGGGTCAGCCTTGGGGAGCAGTTTGGCTGCCAGGGCATGGCCGCCTTCATGGTAGGCTGTGATGCGCTTCTCCTCATCAGAGAGTACAAGGGATCTGCGCTCGCGCCCCATGAGGATCTTGTCCTTGGCAAATTCAAACTCTGCCATGGTGACCAGATCCTTGTTCTGGCGGGCTGCCTGCAAAGCAGCCTCATTGACCAGATTTTCAAGATCTGCACCGGAAAAGCCCGGTGTGCCTGCAGCAAGAGTCTCAATGTCCACATCCTTGTCCAGAGGAATCTTCTTGGTGTGGACAAGGAGGATCTGGCTTCTGCCGGCCTTGTCAGGCGTGGAGACCACAACCTGTCTGTCAAAGCGGCCAGGGCGCAGCAGGGCAGGGTCAAGGACATCAGGACGGTTGGTGGCAGCAATGAGGATGACGCCCTCATTGGCCTCAAAGCCGTCCATTTCCACCAGCAGCTGGTTGAGAGTCTGCTCGCGCTCGTCGTGGCCGCCACCAAGACCGGCACCGCGTCTGCGGCCCACTGCGTCGATTTCATCTATAAAGATGATGCAGGGGGCATTCTTCTTGCCCTGTTCAAAGAGGTCACGCACTCTGGAGGCGCCGACACCCACAAACATTTCCACAAAGTCCGAGCCGGAGATGGAGAAGAAGGGAGCGCCAGCCTCGCCGGCAACAGCTCTGGCGAGCAGGGTCTTGCCTGTTCCGGGAGGGCCCACAAGCAGCACACCCTTGGGAATACGGGCGCCGAGACGGGTGAATTTTCTGGGGTTGGACAGGAACTCAACCACTTCCCGGAGCTCGTCCTTGGCCTCATCGACACCGGCAACATCAGCAAAGGTCACTCTGTGCTGTGCATCTTCCTGCTTCAGCAGTCTGGCCTTGGAACGGCCGAAATTGAAGATGCGGCCACCGCCACCCATGCCGCCCTGGACCTGGCGCATGAGGTAGAACCACAGCAGGACCAGTACAATGAAGGGCAGGGTGGAGAGTACCAGACGCATGAACAGGGATTCGCCTTCAACAGGCTGGGCCTTGATGGCCACCTTCTTTTCCAGAAGGTGCGAGATCAGAGTATTGTCCCTGGGCGCAAAGGCAGAGATGGACTGGCCGTCATTTGTCAGAGCATGAAGCTCCTGCCCCTGTATGGTCACCTGGGAAATCTGTCCGTTATCTACTCTGGCCAGAAGATCAGAATAGGAAATGGCATTGGAGCGTGTCTGCTGTTGTGAGTCAAATATCATGAAAAGGCCGAAGAAAATAAGGCCCCACAGCAGCATATTGCGCATGGATTTATTCATCGTACAACCTCATCCGGGCCGCAGCTGAGCCTGGATTGTTCACCTCATTGTCTGCAGGTTTGCCTGCCTTCGTCTGCTCAAGCAGCTTGCTGGTCTCCTGGAAGAGGAGAAGAGGAAGACAGAGTCTGACAGATGTGGAAAGTACCCTTTTTGCAAGGCAGGGGCAATGTGTTTTCCCGGCACATCGCAAGGGAATGTTGCCCTGCCAGTACTGTCGGAGAAGGACAGGGTCTGTTTGAAGATAAGCTCTTATGGCAAATTGTCCAATGCTGGAGCAGGAATCCGGTACAGCAGGCAATAAAAAAGGGCAGCATCACATGCTGCCCGGCCTTTGAAAAAACGCTCTGTAAAAAAAGAGTGTTCCGGAATCAGGAAGTAAAGGTGTACGCTAGAAAATATTGTTGACGCTGGACACGCTCATGTTGATGGTGCCCACGATGAGAGCCAGGCAGAGCCAGGAAGCCACACCGCGAAGGCGGGTCTTCTTCCTGCACAGGAAGGCGGCATTGGGGGTCATGATGCTGGTGACGGACAGAACGACAGCAGCCCAGAACAGGATAACCAGAGCAAATTCAAAAGTGGCCATTGTATGTTACCTCATGAAAAGTATTGTTGGATGAGTGATGCCGTGGGGGAAGGTGTGCTGCCCCCTGACGGCCGCTCTCTATGAACCTGCCTGCCTCACAAGTCAACACATTTTGTAAAAATTTTTATTACATAATAACAAGTGGTTATATGTGGTGAATGCTTTCTCAAACAAGGGCTGCCATGGCCGGGATTCAGGGGCTTTTCTGGACAATATCCCCCTTCATCATTCCGGTGCGCGTGTGCAACTCCTTGCGAAATTTTACAATTTACAACATGGTTGCTGATTGTTCAAAAAAGAACAGCCTGTTTGCCTTCAAGACAATGGCCATTGAACTTCTGCCTTCAAGGCCCCGGGACCACGCTTTTTCTGCGAGGGTGTTCAGTTGCAGAATTGCAACATTTGCCCAGAGGCAGGGCTTTTTCTCGAGCAGATTCGGGCGCTGCCTTGCCTTTTGTTCTGACCTGGGCCTAAGATGTGCTGCAAACTCTCAGGGAACGTCCCTGAGCTGCGTCATATGGCGCCATCAAGACAAAGCCCGCAGATACTGGTCTGCGTAAGGAGGCACGGTCATGGAAAACGAACAGCAGGATTTTGAAAACTTTCTCTCTTCCTGGACAGAAGATCCCTGCAATGCAAAGCCCGTACTGGAGCGTTTCCGTCAGCTTTTGCAGTCTTTTGAGGGTATCAGCCTTGCGTATCACTGCCGTCCCGGCGTGAGCTATTCCATCCGCGCCCGTGGCACTGGCCAGAAAGCCCGTGATCTCTTTGTGCTGGTTGATGTGGTGGATGATGATCCTGCAAATCGCTGGCTCTCGGTCTGCTTCTATGCAGATATGATCAGGGATGTGGATGAACGTGGCGACTGGGTGCCTGAAGGTCTCTTTGGAGAAGATGCCAATTGCTTCAACTACGATGAAGATAGTGCTGAACTGGAATCCTATATTGCCGAGCGTCTGAAGGAAGGTGCAGCCTCTGCCTGCATGGCAGACGCAAAGTAGCCTGCAGCGGCGGACGAATGAGGAATCCCGTGAGTGTCTTTTGTGCCATAGATTTCGAGACCAGTGGCAGGGAGTCTTTCTCTGCCTGCTCCATTGGTCTGGTGCGCATTGAAAATGGGCGCCTTGCCAGAAGCTTTGTGCATCTCATCCGTCCGCCTTCCCCCCGCGTTCTCTTCACGCATGTACACGGTCTGACCTGGCGTGACCTCTGCAATCAGCCTTCCTATGCGGAGCTGTGGCCTGCCATTACCGACTTTGTGCAGGGGGCTGACGGCCTTGTGGCGCATAACGCCCCCTTTGACAGATCTGTCTGGAATGGCTGCTGTGAGGCCTTTGGCCTGCAGAATCCGGGCATACCCTTCTATTGTACGCTGAAAGGGGCCAGGGCGGCCATGAAGCTGCCATCCTATACTCTTGATACCATCTGCCACAGGCTCAATATCCCACTGCGGCATCATGAAGCGCTGAGCGATGCGCTTGGCTGTGCCCGCATCTTTCTTGAACTGTGCAACAGCGGGCTTGCTGTGGAGCGCATGCG
>CASEWR010000012.1 GCA_949291675.1 uncultured Desulfovibrio sp.
ACTGTTGCCCCGGACCTTGCCACCCTGGCAGTGATGCTGCCCACCACGCCCCTGCATGTCGTGCTCTTTCACTATCTTGAGCGTTTGTGTGCAGCACAGGGACGCCCTGTGCCTGCCCTGGTCATGACCTCAGGCAATGCCAGCGGCGACCCCATCTGCCTTGGCAACAGAGAGGCAGCCAGACGCCTTGCCGGCACTGCGGACTGCTTTTTGCTCCACGATCGCGACATCCTCTGCCGCGTGGACGACAGCGTTGTACAGCTCGACAGGGCACAAAAGCCGCCTGCACCGCTCTTCTTCCGCAGGGCCAGGGGCTATGTGCCCTCACCTGTGGAGCTTGGTCGCGAAGGGCCCTGCATCCTGGGCACAGGGGCTGATTTGAAAGCCACTGTCTGCCTCACCAGAAAGAGCCATGCCTTTGTGGGCCAGCATACCGGCGACCTCGACAATGTGGCCACAGCAGGCTTTTACAGGGAGGTGCTGACCCATCTGCAACAGCTCCTGGAAGTCGAACCCCGCGTCATTGTCACAGACCTGCACCCGGACTTCTTTTCCTCGCGCTGCGGTGCAGAGCTGGCAGCGGAAAAGGGCATCCCCCTGCTGCGCCTGCAGCATCACGCAGCCCATGCGGCAGCAGTGCTTGCCGAGCACCATGTGACAGGTCCTGCCCTTGCCCTGGTGCTGGACGGCTTCGGTCTTGGCGAGGACGGCACAGTCTGGGGCGGCGAGCTGCTCTCCATGGACCTTGCCAGGGCCAGCTGGCGCAGGGAAGGGCATCTTGCGCCCTTTGCCCTGCCAGGCGGCGACAGGGCCACCCGGGCCCCCTGGCGCATTGCCCTCGGCCTTGCCAGGGAACTTGGTGACACAAGACTGGTGCAGGACATGCTCGCGCGCTACGGCAAAGAGGCAGAAACCGTCTGCCTCATGTGCGAGCGCAACCTGAACACCCCCCTTTCCTCAAGCTGCGGGCGCCTCTTTGATGCAGTCTCCGCCCTGCTCGGCGTCAGCCCGACCATCAGCTACGAAGGCCAGGCTGCCATACGCCTGGAGCGCCTGGCGCTTGCCAGGCTGGGAGAAGCCCTGCCTTCAAAAAAGGCTGTGCAGCACTGCCTTGCCGCCTGCCAGGAAACGAGATCCGAACATGTTGTGCAGCAGCTTGTGTCCACACATGCCCATGGCAGACGTCTCCTCAGCTCACACACACTCTTTGCCCGCGCTGCTGCCCTGCAGGACGCGGGACTTGACCAGGGCCTCATTGCCCTGGACTTTCATCATTGCCTGGCGCAGGGCCTGTGCCTGCTTGCGAAAGGCAGTATGCAGCCTGGCACACCCATTGCCCTGGCAGGCGGTGTGATCAACAACAGCATCCTGCGCACCCTGCTGTGTGCATACCTGGCAGAGCAGGGCTGTTCTGTGCTTCTCCCCCGCCAGCTGCCTCCCGGAGACGGAGGCATAAGCCTCGGGCAGGCTGCCATGGGCCTGTCCGTCTGCCTGAACGGCAGCCTTGCAGGCGCAGGAGAGACTATTTGCCAAAGCCGGCAATGACCCTGCCATTGCGCAGGCTCACTCTGCCCAGGGGCAGGTCCCCGAGCCACAGACCTGCGTCCTTGCCTGGCAGGGCAGTCTTCATGGCAGCGCCGCTCAAAAGGCTGCGCACTTCAGAGACCTGCTCAAGCACTATGGATCGCTCATTGGGGCGCATGAAGGCACGCAGCCGCGCCTCTGCCACAAAGCCGCCTGAGCCGAGACGCCCCAGGGGGAAGCCCTGCCAGACAAAGCCCTCAGGCAGAAGCCTGGCTGAGGCGTCAGGCAGAAGGCGCACTGTGCCCGAGAAAACGGCAATGCGCCCCTTTGGCAGAAGCTCAGGGGCAATGGTGGAGCAGGCCAGGGTGGCACGCTGCACTTCCCCGTGCAGACTGGCCCGGCTGTCTGACAGACAGAGCTCGTCCCCTGCTGGCACAGGGCTGCCCGGCTTTTTCAGTCTGGCAATGTAGAAACCCTGAGCCAGGGACTTTTCCCCGTCCACGCGCAGGGTGCCCTCGCTGCCTGCGCGATCATCCCAGGCAAAGCCGGCAAAGGGCGTGATGGGATCGCGCACAAGGCCGAGTTCATTCTCTGCCCAGGCTATCTGCTGCTCGTTTTCCTCGCTGTTGGTGGTGCAGGTGGAATAGACCACAGTGCCCCCTGGTTCGAGCAGGGCGCAGGCCCTTGTCAGCAGCTTGCGCTGCAGCACAATGAGGGGGCGCACCTTGTCCTCGCGCCAGACATCAAGCACCTTCGGATTCTTCTCCACTGTGCCCCAGCCGGAGCAGGGCGGGTCCAGCATGATGGCCTTCCAGGAGTTGTCACGCAGGGGGATGACATCGCCGGAACAGGAGCAGGTGCCAGCGCTCACAGCATTGCAGGTCTGCAGATTCATGCGCAGCGTGTAGAGGCGCGAATGGGA
>CASEWR010000013.1 GCA_949291675.1 uncultured Desulfovibrio sp.
AGCAGCCTCTGCCACCTACATCCCGCCCGAGCCTGACTATCTTCCCGGACTTCTGGAAAACTGGCTGGCCTTTGCCAGGCGCACGGACCTTAATCCGCTGCTGCAGGCAGGCATACTGCATGCGCAGTTTGAGATGATCCATCCCTTCTGCGACGGCAATGGCAGAATCGGGCGCATGCTCCTCCCTCTCTTTCTGGCTGAACAAAAAGGCGGGCAAGGAGCAGGACAGGGACCAGGGCAGGGAGCTGAGCATGGCTCTGAGCAAAGCACTGAACACAGTACTGCCGAAAGCGCTGACAAAAGCCTCGGTACCTCCCTTGCGGCCAGTGCCTGTTTCTTCCTGAGCCCTGCTTTCCTGGAGCAGCGCCCGCTCTACTACGCCTCCCTGGCCAGCATCTCCAGATACGGCAGCTGGCAGGAATGGCTGAATTTCTTCCTTTCTGCCGTCTCTGCCCGCTGTGCCAGGCTGCAGGCACTGCTCACTGCCGCAGCACAACTCCATGCCCGCTGCAGGGACGTCTTTCCCACCATCACAGGCTCAGCGCAGGCAACGCATATCGCAGACTATTTCTTCGCGCATCCGCTCTGTACCCAGCCCGGGCTGCAGGACCACTGCGACATTACCATGACGCGCCAGGGCATGCACCTGCTGCTGCACAAACTCGACGAGGCAGGCATGGTGCGCATGCTTGAGCCCGGAGCAGGCAGACGGCCGGCACTGTGGCAGTTTACAGAGCTTGTGGAGCTCTTTGCCTGAGAGACACGCGTATCGAAGTGTCAGGACAGGACGCCCGCACACACTGATCGGGCAGACTGGCCGGGCATCCTCCCCTGAAAAAACAGGAAGCCCGCAGGATCCTTCAGGATGCTGCGGGCAGACTTTTTTTTGCAAACGTACTGTGTCAGGCTGTGCCTGCTACAGACAGTCCGGCAAACCTACTTGGCAGGCATGGGGGGCATGGGAGGCAGCGGAGCGCCCTTGGCAGGCTTCGGAGGCTTGGGGCCGCCCTTCCTGAACATCTTGAAGCGGTAGATTTCGTGCACTTCTTCCTTGTAGCCGGGATAGAGACCCTTGTTCATGCCGAGCACGATCTGGGCGCCGCGGTTCATGTGCACGAGCAGGTCGCCAGTGGAAGGATCCACGCACAGACCTTCGATTTCGCCCTGGCGGATGGCTTCGTCAAAGCACTTTTCCAGGTACACGTGGGCATTGGAGTCAGAGGAGATATCAATGCGATAGAGGTGATCCGGCTCGTTGTCGTCAGCAGTGCCGTCGTCAGCTGTCATGAACAGGGAACCGTCATGATAGAACACGCCCTGCACCCACTGCGGCACGGGCTGCAGATGCACCTTGCGCAGATAGTTGCCCTTCAGATCGTATTCGTACAGGTAGCGGCCGCTCTCCTCGCCGACCCAGGAGCACATCCACACGGTCTTCTTCACGCGGTCAACGGTGATGCCGCTCACTTCGAGCTGGCCGGACTTGGGCTCAAACTTGAAGGTTCTCTTGAATTTCAGGGTGTTGGCATCATGGATGGCAATCTGAATGTCCTTGCCCACGCCGTCCACGAACACTTCAGCGCCAACATAGATTTCGCCATTGTACACGTCGATGTCGCCGATGTGATTGGAAGGAATGGAGTAGCCTTCAAAGGGGTTGGTATTGGAGGCAACAAGCTTGCCGTCCATGGTATACTTGTACAGGGCCTTGGAGCAGGATACATAGATGTACTTGCCGTCGCAGGCAACGCCCTGGCGGCCGGCAACAGGCATGACATCAACAAGTTTGTAGTCGTACTTTGCGCCGGGCACGGGTTTTGCCTGAACCTGAGGTGCAAGGACGCTCAGGGCGCAGAGGACGGCTGCAGCGACAAACAGCTTCTTCATGGAATATCTCCTCCAAAAAGTGTTTCAGGCCACAATGGCCTGACTCCGTCACACTTTTTCTGTCTTCCTGCCTATTCCCTTTTCCCGGAATGGGCAAGGCAGGCCTGGCGTAAGCCTGGCTTCCCAGTCCGGCTGTACCCCAGGGCAAGTCTTTGATTTTGCATTACCTTTCCTGGCTCTTTTCAAATATTGACATTTTTGTGACTTCTTTCGGAACTTTTGCCATGCTGCCCGTCCTTCTGTCACCAAATTGCAACAAATACTGCTGCCGCCAGGCCTTGTGATGCCTTCCTGTGTGTGAGGTCTTCCTGTGTCATTTCCTCTCCCTGCTTCCCGCATGGCCACAGGGTTCTTCTACGCTGCCCTGGCTGCAGCCCTGTGGTCTGTCATCTCGCCGCTCTCGCGCCTTCTCTATGCCATGCAGATCACTGCCATGGAGACAGCCTTCTGGCGGGCTGTCATCTCCTCCTGCAGCTTCACCCTGGCCTGTCTCATCGGCCGGCGCCTGCGTGTGCCCGTCAAAGACGCCCTGCGCATGCTTGTGCTCGGCGGTGCGGCCGGCAGCATGGTCTGCGGCGGCCTGCAGGTTTCCATCGCGTACAGTGGCGGGGCAACAGCTGTGGTCCTGCTCTACACAGCTCCTGCCTGGGTGGCCATTCTGGCCCGCATCATCTTCAAAGAGGCCATTTCCCCTGTCAGGCTCACAGCTCTGGTCACTGCCCTGGCAGGTGTCATCCTGGTCAGCATGTCCGGAGGCAGCAGCACAGCCGGGTTCTCAGCCACGGGAGTCTTCTGCGGCCTGCTCGCAGGCCTTGGCTATGCCTCCTTCTTCCCCATTACCTGGTATTTCACCAGGCGTTACTCCTTCCAGACCATCTATGCCTGGGCCTTTTGCGGGACAGCCATCATCCTCCTTCCCCTGAGCCTGCCCCACATGGCTGACAAGCCGGCAGAGGCCTGGGGGCTGCTTGTGCTCTCAAGCGTGCTCTCCAGTACCTGTGCCTACACAGCCCTGGCCATGAGCCTGCGCTATATCAGCCAGGTGCAGTCAGCAGTCATTGGCAATATCGAGCCGGTACTGGGCACACTCTGGGTCTGGCTCTTCTTCGGGGAGAACTTCACAGCCATTGGCTGGGGCGGCTGTGCCCTCATCATGGCGGCTGTCTTCCTGCTCACCCTGGAAAAAAAGCCTGCACCCAAGGCTGCATGAGGCATGTTCACCATGCACGTTCCGGCATGCTCAGGCCCATTTCTGCAGGGGCAGACCGGGCAGGGGAGACGGGGACACGGGGAGAGCGGAGAGCCGCCCTCTGGCCTTTTGTTCGCGTTCATGGGATACTTGCGCTGTTGCGCCCCAGGCGCGATCCCTGTCCAGGAAACACCCCATATCTCAAGGAGAAGAACGCATGGCCAAGAAACTTCTCATTCTCGCCGGCGACTATGTCGAAGACTACGAGCTGATGGTGCCCTATCAGATGCTGCTCATGCTGGGCTACGACGTGGACGTGGTCTGCCCCGGCAAAAAGCCTGGTGATATCGTGCGCACAGCCATCCACGATTTTGAGGGAGATCAAACCTACTCCGAAAAACGAGGCCACAACTTCGCTCTCAACGCGGACTTTGACGCCGTAGACACAGCAGCCTATGCAGGCCTTGTCATCCCCGGCGGCCGTGCTCCCGAATACCTGCGCCTCAATCAGCGCCTGCTTGCGATCGTGCGGGAATTTGACGCTGCGAAAAAGCCCATTGCCGCCATCTGCCACGGTCCCCAGATCCTGGTCAGCGCCGGTGTCCTCAAGGGGCACACCTGCTCCTGCTATCCTGCCGTTGCTCCGGATGTCGTTGATGCCGGTGCCGAGTTCGCCACACCCAATGCTACGATGACTGATGCCGTGGTCTCAGGCCACATTGTCACTGCTCCTGCCTGGCCTGCCCATCCTGCCTGGATAGCTGCCTTTGTCAAACTGCTGGGCGCACAATTCAGCATCTAATCCGGCACGGCTTTTCTGACATTCTCCCCTGACATTCTCTCATCTGACAAGACAGGCGCAGCAACACGGGCTTCCTTCCTGCATTGCTGCGCCTGTTTTTGTCTTAAACTGTAATCAGACCGCGCTCGATAGAGTTTTGTACGGCAAGATCTCTGGTCTTAAGGACTGTATACTTCCATGAGCACAAGACAGGTGCCGATGTGGCCTGCAGCACCAGCTGCCTCGTGTCAGACACAAATAATTTGCACATTTTTCGCAAAAATTTGCTTTTAAAAGCAATTTTTGCGCTGACACACTCTTTTCGCCTGCGCATCCTGGTGCAGACTCAGGCAGAAACGTCTCCCCGCTCCCAGCCTGAGCACACATCCACCCAGCCGGCAGCCTTTGCAAAGCGCTCAAGCTCCCCGCAGCTTACCGGGATACCGCTGTTGCTGCTGCCGCAGGCAGGATAGACTGTGTCAAAGCGCTGCAGGGAGATATCCAGGTAGACCTGCACGGTGTCCGGCACACCAAAGGGGCAGACACCGCCCACAGCATGGCCCACAAATTCCACAGCCTCTTCCGGGGTGAGCATCTTTGCCTTGCAGTGAAAACGGGCCTTGAAGAGCTTGTTGTCCACCCTGGTATCGCCTGCTGTGACAATGAGAATGACCTGGCCGTCGCTCAGCTTGTAGGAGAGGGTCTTGGCAATGCGGGCAGGTTCCGTGCCAAAGGCCGCAGCTGCCAGGGGCACAGTGGCGCTGGAGACGTCCAGTTCCACGATCCTGTGATCTGCCCCAAAGGCTGCCAGGGCTGCCCGTGCTTTCTCAATGGACATTGTCTGTCTCCTCCCTGCGTACCTGAATGCGTGCTGTTCTGGCCAGCTTGTCCACATCTCTGGCCGCAAGGCAGCTCATGGCATCCAGAAGATACGTTCTGAAAGAGCCTGTGCCCTCGTGCTTTTTCAGGCGCTGTACGGCAATCTCGCCGCTCACCCCCATGCACACAGTGGCAGCAAGTGCTGCCTCAAGGAGTCTGTCCTTTCCTGCTGCAGCAAAGGCTGCCAGCACACCGGAGGCCATGCAGCCTGTGCCTGTGATGCGGCCCATGTACGGGGAGCCATTGTGCACGGCAAAGGCCGCTGCCCCGTCTGTGACAATGTCGATGGCACCAGAGACCACCACAATGCACTGCTGGCGTCTGGCAAGGCGCATGGCCATGTCGGCATGTGCTGCCACAGTGTCTGCCGTGATGCAGTCCCCAAGGGCGGCATCCACACCTCTGGAGGCACCAAGGCCCAGGGCAAGGTAGCGGATCTCGGAGAGGTTGCCGCGAATGAGCTGGGGCTGCACGTCCTGCAAAATTGTGTGCACAGTCTGATTGCGCAGAGCAGAGATGCCGGCGCCTACGGGGTCAAAGACCACCATGCCGCCGGCTGCCTTTGTGGCCCTGCCGGCAAGAACCATGCTCTGGGCTGTGCGGGCGTTTATGGTGCCCATATTGATGACCAGGGCATTGCTGATGGCAGCTAACTCGTCCATTTCCTCAGGGGCATCGGCCATGATGGGGGATGCTCCTGCAGCCAGGGTGATATTGGCACAGTCATTGACGGTGACAAAGTTGGTGATGAAGTGCACCAGAGGCTTTGCTGCGCGCACCCTGTCCAGGAAGTTGCCAAGCCAGACACAGCCTGCCAGGGCCTTCCTGCCCTTCACAGATGCCTTCACGCTCTCCAGGATGGTGGCCAGCACCTCTTCCCTGGTGAGGTTCGAGGTATCCACAAGGTGTGCGTCTTCTGCAGGCACAAGGGGAGCCACCTTGCGGGTGCGATCCCTTCTGTCGCGCTCAACTATCTGCGCTTCGAGTTCGGCAAGGTCCACACTCCTGCCCATGGCCTCAAGCTCTGCCTTGCGGCGCAGGGCACGCACCTTCGGGTCTGCATCCAGGAAGAACTTGCAGGCAGCCTTCGGGAAGATCACAGTGCCCATGTCACGGCCTTCCACCACAAGGTCTGTGGTCTTGCCCATGGCCCGCTGGGCATCCTTGAGAATGGCGCGGATCACAGGCAGGGCCGCAAGGCGCGAGGCCATCTGGCCCACTTCCTCAGTGCGGATTTCCTTCCCCACCACCTGGCTGTTGCAGACAAGGCGGGTGTTTTCCCCTGTCCCTTCCAGGCTGAAGCTCAGCTGCCCGGCTTTTGCGCGAATCTCTTCCTCGTCCAGGGTCTCAATGCCTGCACCAAGGCGCAGCGCCAGGGTGCGGAACATGGCGCCTGTGTCCAGATAGGCAATGCCCAGGGCCTCGGCAGTGCGCCTGGCCATGGTGGTCTTGCCCACACCGGCAGGGCCGTCAATGGTCACAATGAGGCGGGAAGACATCTTATCTGGCCCCTCCTTCGTTCAGGATGGCTGCAGTTTCCTTCAGGAAGAGCCTGTTCTCTGCCGTATTGCCAATGCTGACGCGTATCCAGGCAGGCAGATCGTAGCTTGCAAGGGCACGCACAATGACGCCGCGGGCAAGCAGACCGGCATAGAGGTCCTTTGCTGTGCACTGTGCCGGAGGCAGGAACATGAGGAAGTTGGCACGGCTGGGCATCACAGTGCAGCCAAGCTCGGTGAGGCCCCGGGTAAGTACTTCCCGGCCCTCGCGCACTGTGGTCAGGGTGAGCTCGCGGAACTCGGCATCCTCAAGCGCTGCCAGCACGGCTTCCTCAGCCAGAATGTTCACAGAGAAGGGCAGTCTGGCGCGCCAGTAATAGGAGGCCAGCTCTTCGGGGAGAATACCCACGCCTATGCGCAGGCCAGCCAGGCCGTAGCTCTTGGAGAAGGTTCTGATGACGCAGGCATTTGCAGGCAGATCCCCGCGCTTGAACAGGGACCAGTCGGCCTCACTTTCCCCGGGAGCCGGGGCAAAGTCCATATAGGCCTCGTCAATGACCAGCAGGCAGTCCCTGGGCAGTCTGGCAGCCAGGGCTTTGACCTCGTCAGGCTTCGGGCAGTAGCCGGAAGGATTGTCCGGGGTGGTCACAAAGACCAGGCGGGTGTTCTCGTCCACCAGGGCCAGGAGCTTGTCAAAATCAAAGGAGAAGTCCGTGTTGACAGGCTGGCGGCGGATCTCCACACCCTGAATCAGGGACTGAATGGGGTAGAGGGAGAAACAGGGCCTGAAGCAGACCACATTGTCGCGCCCTGCCACTGCCAGCATGCGCACCAGCATGTCGATGATCTCGTCCGAACCGTTGCCCCCCACAATGCGGGAAGCGTCCGTCTGCCAGTGCTCTGCCAGGGCCTTCACCAGGCGCGGATTGCCGCCTGCAGGGTAGCGGAACACTGTGTCGGCATGCCGTCCCAGGGCTTCCTTCACCAGCGGGGAAACGCCAAGGGGATTTTCATTGCTTGCCATCTTCACCACGCACTCAAGACCGTACTCCTCGCGGATCTCGTCAATGGAGCGGCCTGGCACATAGGGCTTCAGGGACCTGATTTCGGGGCGGACAACGTTTTCAAACATGCTCGAATCCTTTGGACAATGTCTCGGACAGGACGGCAGACGGATATGGCAGCCGGGGCGCTCTGCCTGGCTGTACGCAATCCCGTTCCGTACAGGAAAAAAATGGCAAGGCTGACGAAGGCCCGTCTGCAGGGCGCTCGTCAGCCACAAAGTTCAGCAAAAAGGATGCGTTAGTCCAGATCTTCCGGACGGACAGTGAGCACAGGAACAGTGGAGTTCTGCACAACCTTCTCTGCCACAGAGCCGAAGAGGATGCGGTCAATGCCCTTGCGTCCGTGCGTGCCCATGATGATGAGGTCACATTCCTCATCCACGGAATGACGCAGGATTTCTTCGGAGGCATAGCCCACAAGCACCTTGCCCTCGGCTTCCACGCCCTGGAAGTTCTCTTCCACAAAGGCCTTCATGTTCTCATCTGCACCACTGATGATCTCATCCACAAAGGTCTCGATGGTGTTCGGAGGAACATGGAAGCCCACATACTGGCTCAGGGAAGGGGCTGCGTAAATGACGAGCACAGAAGCTCCCAGAGCCTTTGCCATCCTTGCGGCATAGCCGGCAATAGGCTTGCTGTCTTCGGACAGGTCCACTGCGCACATAATCTTCCTGACGTTCATGACTCTCCTCCTGTACATCCTGCCCATGGTCCATGACCTGTACGGCAGATGTACTGTTCGTTTGGACGCACCACCCTGCCCTTTTGCACAAATAAGGAGTGGCGCGCATGTCACCGTATGTGCAATGCTCTGATGCTGGCTTGTGCTGCCAGAAGCCTGTACCCCTTGCTCAGGCTGCGGCCGCAGTCTCTGAAACGGTATGGGCGCGTTTGCCCATGCCCTTGCCAGAACTACTTCAGGCCGTCTCGCAGAAGCTGGTCAAAGTAGGCAATTGTCTGTTTCAGGCCTTCTTCGAGACTGACTTTCGGTTCCCAGCCTGTCATCTGTCTGGCAAGATCGATGTTGGGACGACGCTGTTTCGGATCGTCGCCAGGCAGAGGCTCATAGACGATTTTCGAGGCGCTTCCCGTCAGCTCCACCACTTTTTCTGCAAGCTCCCTGATGGTGAATTCGCCTGGATTGCCCATGTTCATGGGGCCGGTGAACTCTTCGGGAGTCTGCATGAAGCGCACCATGCACTCGATAAGATCGTCCACATAACAGAAGGATCTGGTCTGTTCGCCATTGCCATAAATGGTAATGGGCTCGCCGAGCAGGGCCTGAATGATGAAATTGGAGACCACCCTGCCATCATGGGGATGCATCTTGGGGCCATAGGTATTGAAGATACGGCCCACCTTGATGGAAATATGATGCTGGCGCCAGTACGAGAAGAACAGCGACTCGGCACAGCGCTTGCCTTCATCATAGCAGGAACGGATGCCGTTGGGGTTCACATGGCCCCAGTAGGACTCCACCTGCGGATGCACTTCGGGATCCCCGTAGACCTCGCTGGTGGAAGCCTGGAAGATGCGGGCCTTCACGCGCTTGGCAAGGCCGAGCATGTTGGTGGCTCCATTGACGCAGGTCTTGATGGTCTGCACAGGATCGTGCTGATAGTGGATTGGAGACGCCGGGCAGGCAAGATTGTAAATCTCATTCACTTCCACATAGAGCGGAATGCAGATGTCATGGCGCATGAGCTCGAAGCGCGGATGGTCCATGAGCTCTGCCACATTACTTCTGGAGCTCGAAAAGAAGTTGTCCACGCACAGGACTTCATGTCCCTCGTCCAGCAGGCGCTTGCACAGATGCGCCCCGAGGAAGCCGGTGCCGCCGGTAACCAGTATGCTTTTACGCTGTGAATTGATTTGCATGCCCTACCCTGAAGCAGTTGACTGTTATCAAATATCCGGACTGCCCGGACTGTCTTTCCTGTCAGCTGTGTCAGCTGCGTCAGTTTTGTCCGGCGCGTGAAGAAGCGGCAGGTTCAGCAGCGCAAACGCACTGAGAACAAACGCGATGAGAACAAAAAACGCTGAGAGCACTTGAGAGTGCAGTCCCAAAACTGCTGAAGCAGCAGCTTCTCTGCTCTTCTTTTCCGCTCTTCAGCACTATGCTAGCAAAGATGAGGCCGGCTGTGAACTCTTTCGCTCAACACTTCTCCGGACAGCACTGCGCAAGGCATACCTTCCTTGCGCAGTGCTGCTCCCGGGAAAATACATGGGGTATCCCGGGATATCAGCCTTTGTTGTCAGAAAAAAAAGTGACCTCGGCCTGGTGTATCAAGCCGAGGTCTGAAGAAAAGGCATAGTGACCGTGTCCAGGGGGCGCTGACCGCGCCGTGCCAACCCCGGATTCTGTTACAGCAGAAGCCGGAGTTCCCTTTTCCTGGAGAGCCTCTTTTCGGGTTTGGCAACCCCAGGAATTGTGCCGGATGCAACGTATCTGTCGCTTTTGGGGGTCATCAGCTGCATGACAGCTCACAGCCATCCAACATCCTCATGACACCGGGGGGCACCCCAATACATGGCGCAGAGAGAGCACCCAGGCTGGCTTTGCTTCACAGCAATCGACCTGTCTGCAGACATCTGAAGCAGAACTTCAGTCTTGTCTTTCCCCGTGACTCAGAGCAGATTCTTTTTGCACGGTCTCCCTCCATCCTATGCGTCGGCACGGTGCAAACGGATATCAAGGAGGAAAACCATGCGTACGAGTATTTTTACCCTGGTGATTACCTTGCTCCTGATCCTTTTGTCAGCAATAAACGCCAGAGAGCGTTTGTTGCCTGAAAAAAAGTGACCTCGGCCTGGCGTAATCAAGCCGAGGTCTGAAGAACTAAGGCATAGTGACCGTGTCCAGGGGGCGCTGACCGCGCCGTGCCAACCCCGGATTCTGTTGACCGCAGAAGCCGGGGTTCCCTCTTCCTGTAGAGCCTCTTTTCGAGTTTGGCAACCCCAGGAATTGTGCCGGATGCAACATACCTGTCGCTTTTGGGATTCATCAGCTGCATGACAGCTCACAGCCATTCAAAACTGTCATCCGCCAGCAACAAATCAGAGACATCGTCTGCCTCTTCAAACACGTCACCTTCTCTCTCCCTCGCACAACCTGCTCCGCCAATGGCAGGTGAACATTCCGTCTCTGTTCCTGTCGGAGCAATGGCCGGTGTGCAGGGGCACAAATCCCGGGCAATCGAGCTGGCACGAGGCTGCCAGAGCGCAAGAAAAGGCTTGACAAGAGTGCCGCAACAGGGGCATTGTTCCGCCCTTGCCACTCCCCTGCCCTGCAGCCATGCAGACAGTGGGGTTTTCGGAGCGCCGATCATGTCCAAAAAACATACTGAACGCACAGATCCTTTGAGTGTTGCGCTTCCTCCGTATGGAGTTGACAGCCATGCCCATCTGACCTCCCGTGCGTTTACGGCCGACAGAGAGGACGTGCTGGCCCGCGCCAGAGCCTGCGGCCTTGCCCAGGTTGTCAACGTCTTTCTCAACCCCGAAACATTCCCCGAAGAGGCCAGCCTCTTTGACAATCACCCGGAAGTCTTCTTTTTGCTCGGCGTGCACCCGGACGACACGGCCACGTTCACGCCTGAGACGCTCAAGACCATACGCAGGCATGTGCAGGCGTATCCGCGCATCCGGGCCATAGGGGAAATCGGGCTTGACTTTTCCCGCACACAACCAGGCACTGCCACACCCGGCCAGCAGCTTGCTCCCTTCATAGCGCAGCTGCACCTGGCCAGGGAGCTGGACATGCCTGTGGCCATACACTGCAGAGATGCAGTGGAAACCACCCTTGCCATTCTTGAAAAAGAAGGCTTTTCAGGGTATCCCCTCGTCTGGCACTGCTTTGGTGCTGACAGAGCCCTTGCCGAGCGTCTTGTAGCCCATGACTGGTACATCTCCTTTCCAGGCACAGTGACATTTCGCAATAATCCACAGGCTCGCGAGGCACTACCCTGCATTCCGGACAACAGACTTCTTGTGGAGACTGACTGTCCCTACCTCTCGCCCATGCCCTGGCGCGGGACCCGCAACGAACCAGCCTATACGGTCTTCACCATACGCACCATGGCCGAGTGCCTTGGTGTGACGGCCGAAACCTTATGGAAGCGCTGCGGAGACAATGCCAGACGGCTGTACAGGCTGGCACCCTCTGGCGAGTAAGGACAGCACACACCGCAATATTCTCTGGCCAGAGAAACAGTCGTGCTGTATTTCGGGCCCGGACCCGAAAAATATCAGGCGTTATGGCGCCATGTACAGGAGCTCACCTACAATGGACATCATTCGCAAAATCGAACGCGAAAATATGCGCATGGATATCCCGGAATTCCGCTCCGGTGACACAGTCAAGGTTCACCTGCGCATTATCGAAGGCGAAAAGCAGCGCATCCAGGTCTTCCAGGGCAATGTCATTCGCATTCACCGTGGCACCACCGGCGGCACCTTCACCGTGCGCAAGATCTCTGAAGGCGTTGGTGTGGAACGTATCTTCCCCATCAACTCCCCCTTCATCGACCACGTTGACGTGGTGACCCGTGGTCGCGTGCGCCGCAGCCGCCTCTACTACCTGCGCGCCCTCAAGGGCAAGGCTGCTCGCATCAAGCCCCGCACCAGCTACTAATTGCCAATCTGCAAGAAAAAAGAGTAAGCCGGTTTCAGACGTGAAACTGGCTTCTTTTTTACCTTTTTTCCGGCCGCAACCGGCCGCATCGGGTCTCTTTCCGGCATTTCCCGGCTTCTCAGGGCTTTCCCCATGGCGAAAACTACGCAGACACAGACTTTGTTGCCAGGCCTGGACCCCAGAGCACCTTCGTTTGAGGGGGCTGCAGGCATTGACGAGGTGGGCAGAGGCTGCCTGGCAGGCCCTGTAGTGGCCTGCGCCCTGCTCCTGCCCAGGGGCTATACACGTACAGGCCTGACCGACTCAAAGAAGCTCAGCCCTGCAAAGCGCGAGGAGCTAGCCCCGCTCCTGCAACAAGATGCCCTGGCATATGGCCTTGGCGTGGTGGAGGCAGCCCGCATTGATGCCATCAACATTTTGCAGGCGACCTTTGAGGCCATGACAAAGGCGTTGCTTGCCATGGGAAAAATGCTCATCACAGGTATGCCCTGCCTGCCGCTCCCTGGATCCTGCGGTGCCACAGACACGCAGATCAAGGCTCAGCCGGACGCCCGGGCAGACGTGCTGATGGATGCCCACACCCTCTTTGCAGCCCTGCCCAAGCGCGTGGCAGTGGACGGCAACAAGACCATTCCTGCAGATGTGCTCACCCGTATCCTGGTGCCGGCCCTGACCAGGGAGACTGCCGAGGCAGAGCGGCTTGCCATACAGCTTGCCGTGCGCCCGCCCTTCAGGCAGACTGCGGTGATTGGGGGAGATGCAAAGGTTGCAGCCATTTCCGCTGCCTCCATCCTGGCCAAGGTGTACAGAGACCACCATATGGAGCAGCTGGAGACAGTGTACCCTGGCTACGGCTTTGCTGCCCACAAGGGCTATGGCACAAAGGACCACCTTGATGCCCTGCGCCGCCTTGGGCCCTGTCCGGAGCACAGACGCAGTTTCAGGGGCGTTCTCCAGAAACCGGAACAGGGTCAGACACAGGGCTGATGCCAGACACAAAGATCCGTCCGCAGGGCAGGACACGAGAACTGGGACACGAGCCCCGGGCACAAACCTTGACATCCTCCCCTGCCTAAAGGCAGGGGATTCCTGACTTTAGACGGTGAGGTTCCTGCTGCGGAAAGAGCGAAAGACATGCGTCGCTATGACGTACGTTCCCACTTCTCCCCCTTTGCAGGCATGTACCCGTACATTGTACACTGTTACGGGTACTGGGGCTGACCGCCCCGACAGAATTGACTGAGGCTACTCTGCACGCACTTGCTGCTGCGCTCGCCTCAATATATCCTAAGAGTTAGCCAAAAGTAGAACTCTAGTAGGATAATGGAAGAGTCCAAAAGAGCAATTGTTTGTAATCACAAGAAGTTATATTGACAACCATATGCACCCAAGCGTAGCAATATGTAGTTCTACCTAGCACTA
>CASEWR010000014.1 GCA_949291675.1 uncultured Desulfovibrio sp.
CCAGCTTGCGCTCACCCTGGAAGGCGACGACACCCCCCTTCCTGTCTACTATCCAAGGGGCGCCATACAGCGCGACGTCTTTGACCGCAACGCCAGCATCAATGTCTATGAGGGCCAGGAGTACTTCTTTGTCCGCCTGCCCGAACAAAGCCCCGGGAAGAAGTACACTGCATCGTTAAGCCTTTTGATCTGCTCTGCCACCAACTGCACGCCTGTGGACATGACACTCTCAGGCAGGGTGCCTGCAAAGCCTGGCCCCCTGGCAGAGGCTCCCTGGGCCGGCAGATGGCAGCAGGTGGCCAGGGAAGGCATGCCTGTACAAAGTGCAGCTGGCCAGGGCTTTGCCATGGACAGCGGTTTTGCCATGGCTGGCGGGGCTGACGGGGCTGGCCAGTCTGGCCAGAACAGCAGCCAGGGCAGCGGCTTTGCCATGGCCGGCGGGCCTCAGGCCATTGACGTGTCCACCCTGCCCCAGGCCATTGCCGACCCTGCCGGCAGCACGGCTGACGGTTCTGATGGCAGCGCGGGGACGGGCCATGAGGCAGCCGCACAGAGTCCGCAGCTGCCCCCTGCAGGCTTTGCCTTTACCATTGAGCCTGTCTTTGCCGACACAAGCGTGGAGATCTACGGCCTTGGCAAGGCCCTGCTGCTGGGCATTCTGGCAGGCCTTCTGCTCAATGCCATGCCCTGTGTGCTGCCTGTGCTCACCTTCAAGGTCACAGGTCTGCTCATGGCCAATGCCCATGGCAATGAGAGCCTCACGCGCTTTCGCGAGCACAATATCTTCTTTGCCGCAGGCATCCTGACCCTCTTCACGGCCTTAGGCCTGCTCTTCGGGGTCATGGACATGATGTGGGGCCAGCTCTACCAGAGCCAGGAATTTCTCCTGATCATGCTGGTGCTGGTTTTTCTCATGGGCCTGTCCATGCTGGGCGTCTTCACTCTGCCTGTCATTGACTTCAAGACCCTGTCCAAAACCAGAAATCCGCGCCTGCAGGCCTATCTCACAGGCCTGTTCTCCACCTTCCTGGCAACACCCTGCTCAGGGCCCCTGCTTGGCGGTGTGCTTGGCTGGGCCTTCACCCAGCCCCTGGGCGTACTGGTGGTCGTCTTCTGGGCTGTGGGCATAGGCATGGCCATGCCCTACATCATCTTCAGCATCTGGCCGGGCTTAACCAGGCTTTTGCCCCGTCCGGGCTCCTGGATGGTCATGTTCGAACATCTCTTAGGCTTTTTGCTGCTCGGCACTGCCCTCTACCTGCTCTCCATCCTGCCGGATGAAAAGCACATCCCAGTGCTCTTTGCCCTGCTTGTCACTGCCCTGGCAGCCTTCATCTGGAATCAGGTCTGCGGCATGAGCGCCCCCGTCCTGCGCAGGCGCATAGGCAGCATCTTCTTTGTGATCATCATCATGCTGTCCTCCTTCTTTGCCCTGCGCATGGAGCGCACGCCCACAGCCTGGCTGGACTTCCATCCCCAGCACTTTTCCCGGAACCTGGGCACACGCCCCATGGTGGTGGAGTTTACAGCAGACTGGTGCCCAAACTGCAAGTTTGTGGAGGCCACAGTCTTCAATGAGGAGCGCCTCAAGCGCATCTCCAGGACCTATGATGTGGACTTTATCCGCGTGGACCTGACAGATGCCAATGCCTGGGGCACCAAGCTGTTAGAAATGCTGGGCAGCCGCAGCATCCCCCTCACAGCCCTCTTCCCTGCCGGCAGCAATGCCACCAGGCCCACAGTGCTGCGTGACGTCTTCACAGGGGCAAGCTTTGACAAGGCAGCCAGGGAGACCTTCCTGCAGTAGCTGCCGGCTGAAGATCTGTCTCAACAGTTGGAAATACGCCTCAAAACTGAAAAAGGACAGCGGTGTCTGTACACCCTGTCCTTTTTGTGTTCTTACTGTCCCTGCAGGCCGCCAGGCTTTGTCCGGCAGCCTGCGGAGCTCTTGCTAGAGAATGTACTGGCTCAGGTCCTGATCCTCGCGCACATCGGTCAGATGCTCGCGCACATAGTCCCTGTTCACCACAATCTGGGCTCCCGGCATCTCCGGGGCATCAAAGCTGATGTCAGCCAGCACCTTTTCCATGATGGTGTAGAGCCTGCGGGCGCCGATGTCCTCGGTGGCTGTGTTAATCTCCTCGGCAAAGGAGGCCATCTCTTCCAGGCCGTCCTCGCTGAAGCTCAGGCGCACACCTTCCGTGCCGAGCAGCGCGGAGTACTGCTTGGTGAGGGCATTGGCAGGCTCCTGCAGGATGCGCAAAAACTCGTTTTTGCCCAGGGGCTCAAGCTCCACACGCAGGGGGAAGCGGCCCTGCAGCTCGGGAATGAGGTCGCTGGGCTTGCTGAAGTGGAAGGCGCCTGCGGCAATGAAGAGGATGTGGTCTGTGTGCACAATGCCGTGCTTGGTGTTGACGGCACTGCCTTCCACGATGGGCAGAAGGTCGCGCTGCACGCCTTCTCTGGAGACGTCTGCGCCCCTGGCCTGGGAGGCAGAGGAGGCAATCTTGTCGATTTCGTCAATGAAGACAATGCCGAGCTGCTCTGCGCGGCGCTTGGCCTCCTCAACAATCTTGTCCTCATCGAGCAGACGCTGGGTCTCTTCCTGCTGCAGGATCTTGAAAGCTTCGCGTACCTTGACCTTGCGGCGGGACTGTCTGGGCGGGAAGGCCCTGGAAAAGAGGCTCTTCATCTGATTGCCCATCTGCTCCATGCCGGGCAGGGACATGACGTCTATGCTGGCTGCAGGACGCTCGGTGACCTCCACTTCGATCTCGCGATCGTCGAGCACACCAAGGCGGTACTGCTGACGCAGCTTCTCGCGGGTGGACTGATGCTGCTCGGAGCCTGCGCTGTTGGGCAGCAGGCAGTCCAGAAGTCTGCTCTCAGCAGCAGCTGCCGCTGCGGCCTGCACCTTCTCGGTCTCTTCCTCACGCACCAGGACAATGGCGATTTCCACCAGATCGCGAATCATGGATTCCACATCGCGGCCGACATAGCCCACTTCCGTGAACTTGGTGGCTTCCACCTTCACAAAGGGGGCAGAGCTCAGTCTGGCCAGGCGTCTGGCAATCTCAGTCTTGCCGCAGCCCGTCGGTCCCATCATAATGATATTCTTGGGTGCCACTTCATCGCGCAGCTCATCAGGGAGCTGCTGGCGACGCCAGCGGTTGCGTATGGCAATGGCCACCATGCGTTTGGCATTGTGCTGTCCTATAATATACTTGTCGAGTTCGGCAACGATTTCGCTGGGTTTCATGGAGCTCATGCTAGTTTTCCCGTACCTGAAGTCCTGGAAGTCTGGAAGTCTGAAAGAGTGAGAGACTGCCTGTCAGGCATGGTCAGCTGGCCATGCTGGCTGACAGAAAAGAGGGTCTGCGTCTGCCATGGAAGGTCCCTGAAAGCCATCAGGCACAACACGGAAAGCAGGGCCAGGCAGGGCACATCAGAAAGAAAGGTAAGCACGGATGCAGCTTAGGCAATGCCCTGACAGGCACTTCAGGGCGACCCGGGCAGTGCCGTGGGCAGGAAGAGCCTTGGAATATCATATGCTTATCCTGTGCACAATGCGAGCAGGAACACGCATTGAAGTTTTTCGAGAGCAAAGCCGGCACATCTGTCGCCATTCTGCTCTGAAAAATTTTTAAAAAATCCTGTTCAGAAGATATAGACAAACGATACGAGCATGCTTACCTTCTCTCCATCAGGGAGTGGAACAGATTTTCACCGCTCCCACAGGGAGGATGCGTATGAACCAGACCGATATCAGGGAAATCCGGGAAGCCCTGGGCTTGTCTCAGGAAGACCTGGCCACTGTTCTGGAAGTCACCAGACTATCCGTGAGCAGATATGAAAACGGTCAGGCAAAGCCCGGAGATACCACCTTAAACAAGCTGATATATCTTCGCGACGCCGTTTCCTCGCCGGACCAGCGCGACTACCTGAGAAGGCTGTGCGCACAGAAGCAGGAAGGGTTGCCGAGCCTGGCAGGGCTCCTTGCCTTCACGGCAGCACTGCCCCTCACCCCCCTTCCCATGGTCGGCCTAACCCTGTTCGGCATCCTCAAGAGTCCGGTAGGACGGTTCTTTGCCAGGACAGCAACCGAAATAGGCGAACACAAGTAACACCCCAAGAGCACGGAGGAAAACACAATGGCCAGAACAAGACATTGCTGGCAGCGTATGTCCCAGCGCGGCATCAAGGCTGAGGTCATCGACCTGATACAGAAGTTCGGCGCCTTTGGCGGCGACAAGCGCATCCTGGACTGCAAGGCATGCAAGGCCGCCAGCGAGGAGCTGATGAAGGTCAAGAGACTGCTTGACCAGGCAGCCGAAAAGGGTGGCTACGTGCTGGTCAATGTGGCGGACGTTGACATTACTGCCTACCGCTACGAGGGCTGAGAACCTCACCCACCCGGAACAACAACGCTACCTCTTAAGCACGACGGGAGAACGTATGCTTCAACTTCTCAACGCAAAGAACCTCAAAATCCTCATCGCAGTGGCCAGGACCGTCGCCCCCATCATCATGGTTGCTCTCAGGCAGGCAAAGGTCATCCGCTAAAACCCAAAGGCCGGGTGTTCCGCGAAAAAACCCGGGAATGTTCGGAACACCCGGCAGCAACGCACAAGTTGCCCTGCTCACCCTGAGCATGCTGAGACAGGCACGAGCACCCCTGAAAGCGCAAAAAAAGCTCAGCCCTGCAGCGTGGACATCGCTGCAGGGCACAGCACAAAAGGATGTATCATATGATACAAAAGCCAGCCAATGACTCTGTTCCTGTCCGAATCGATCCTGCCATCAAAAGCGAGGCAGCTGCCGTGCTGGCGGAGATGGGCCTGACGTTTTCCGATGCCTGCCGCATGGTACTGACCTGGATTGCCAGAGAAAAGCGTCTGCCTTTTGCAACAGAGATCGACCGCAGGGCATACCCCCTTGCCCCCGAGTCTTTGAAAAGCTAGTATCAAACAAGGCGGTCGCTCTGACAACACGAACCGCCTTACCGGGTCAGTCTCCCGGGATTCTGAATGAATATGGATTTTGCCCTGGACAGGAAGGAGCTAGCTTCCTGCCAGGGCCCCCTTCTTCAGTCTGATGACTTGACAATCAGAGTTGCCAGAACGCCTGCGATAGTGTGTATCGCAACGTCAAGCAGAAATTGCTCCATGGGCATCACCTCCTTCGGGAGGCTGCCCCATGGAGCTTTTTCTATCCAATGCGTGCCAAAGCTAATTTCTTTCACGCCAGGGACGCAGAGAATCTTTTCAGGCCTGCTCTTCCCGGCAGGTGAGCGTCACCACAATGCATGGTCCCTGCCCTGCTCATGGCGGCTGCTCCATTTGCTGCCCCTGCAAGCGCCATACTCGCCCGGATGCCGGCCAATTGACAATACCCCGGGAAAGCACTACCTGCAGGCAGGACATGCAGCAGGCCTTTCAGGCCAAGGAGAAAGTGACTATGGGACGCGAACACACTGATACCTGGTTCTTCTTCGGAGACTCCATCACCCTGGGTGTCAACGACAACGAGCAGCCCGGAGGCTATGTCTCAAGACTTGCGCTGCTGGCTGCAGCGGACAAGGCCTTTGCCATGCCTCCTGCCACTTTCTACAATCTTGGCGCCCGCAGACAGACGCTGAGCCAGATTGAGGCCCGTTTTGAACAGGAATACACAGCCCGCCTCATGCCCGGCATCCGCTCCCGCCTGGCGTTTTGCACAGGCACTGTGGACATCAAGGGCGGTGCTGACCCTGTACAGCTGAGCAGGGATGTGCTGCGCCTTGTGACCAGGGCAAAGGACATTGCCCCCACTCTTTTCATCTGCCCCTTCCCTGTGGCAGACGATACCTCCAACAAGGCCCTTGCCACCTTTGCCGCACTGGCAAAGGAAGCCTGCCGCAGCCTGAACGTGCCCTGCATCAATATCTTTGATGCTCTGCTTGCGCAGGACTTCTGCTCCCTGCTCACTGACGCCGTTCATCCAGGCCCGCAGGGCAATGCCCTCATTGCCAGACTGCTCTGGGCACAGCCGGAGCTCAAGACCTTCCTCACAGTCGAAGACTAGTACATCGTTCGCTAAATTACTTACATGCTTCGCCAAGTGAAAAATACCATAATCATACCTTCAACTGCCATTTAGAGGGCATGTCTGACTATGCAAGGTCTTTCAAGAACAATGTACTAGACAACAGACACAGCTGCACTACTTTCGGGACTGCCTATGGCAGTCCTTCCTTTTTGGGCATGCCCATTCGGTTAAGCTCGGTAGGTGTCTTTGTAGTGGTTTTGGGTTTGGAGCCTGTCAGCTATGTTGTCACAAGCACGCATAGAGCTTTTCTAGGCTTATATCTCGCTTAGACGGCCGGATCAGTGTGTTCTTACACCCCCGCTGTGGCTTTGATGCCAGATACCCTATCAGCTACTACTTCCTTAAACGAATGGGCATACTTTGGAAAGCTCTACATGTCGACCTGGCGCAAGAGGAAGGTCCATAGCTTGCACATGATGATCAATACTCCTCACTCATGAGCGGACTGCGAAGGTGATGGGGAGTACATGTACACTTGGAAAAAATCAAAAAAAAATAGCACAGATTTTCTTTATACCCCAAAAGACTGCAGATATATTTCAAATTCCTCCTTTGAATATGTGTGAACTTTTTTAAAATATATTTTTTCGTATCGTTCCAAATCAAAGCAGATAAATTCTTTTCTCGCTTTTTTCATAAAATGTGCAGCTATAGAAACTCTTGATGGTGTTTTTTGCAATTCTCCTTTTTGAAGTTGCCTTGGCAAAGGATTCTTTTCAAGATTATAAACCACAACAAAATCTATATTATTACGAGAAAAATCTATATTCTTTCCAATAATATCAAGAAAAACTAACAAAGTGTCTCGTGCTTTATCTTTAATGTTGCGATTATTAACCTTCCCATTTTTAAATTCGACGAAGACTATCCTTTTCTCAAGTGACACAATCGCATCAACTGATGCTATAGCATCTTCTGAAAGTCCAAATCCATTTACATAGCGCCTCTTAACCAAATCAAAATTTACAACTTCCATTTCTGAAGATGTCATGTATTTGATGTTATTTTTGTCGCTATCATCTTTTGAAGTTTCTCTAAGAGATTCTCTGCTATTCCAGAGAATCGGGTATGATTCTAAATTAATCATAGCTTACCTCTTTCATTTTCCAAATCTTGCAGAGGTCTAGCTAATTTACCATAAATAACATCAATATTATCAGTCACATCTTCAATACTAGCAATATCATCATTTGAAGATGCCAAATAGTATTTACATTTATCATCTACGCCATATTTTACAGTATACACTTCAATTGCATTCAAGAAATATGGACTATGCGTATTTAAGAGAACATGGACTCCAAACTCTTTCTGAATCAAAACAATCAATTCAGCAAATAAAAGCTGCCATTCCGGGTGCAGATGAATTTCCGGTTCATCACAAATAATTGTACCATTACGCTCAATTGCTCCACTTGTGAGTAACATCTTTAAGATAACAAAAGTCTTAAGACCAGTAGACAGATTCCGAACATTCAGAACTTTGTCACTACCTTTTTTCTGGTACCCAAGTGTTGATCGTTTGCTCCAAATAACATCACCGCTGCAAACAGAAGATATTTTTTTATAAATACTATCAAGCTTATCTTTGGCAATAATCTCATCAAAGACATTTGCTTCCGTATCTGGCAAGTACAGCTTCTTTCGCAAATTGTTCCGATGACCTACAGAAGAATATGGTATATGCTGGAAAAATATTACTGGATCATCAAGTACAAATGGATCATCAATGTAGACTACTTCTGTGTGCAATGATATATTGTCTTGATTCCGAATTTTTACATCGCCTTCACTTCCAACGGAAACTATTATGCGTGTATTCTTAATCTGGAGCTGGATTTCGCCATCATCCTCAGAAAAGATATTGCAGACTTGTCCATTAAACTCAGCACCCAGCCTTCGTTCAAGTACAGATTTTAAAAAATCCATACCTGAGATATTCAGGATATCTTTGATTCGTGAAACTGTTTCAGCAGTAGCATTACCATCGACAAAAGATTCAACTCCACTTCCATAATACTGTACAAGCAAATTCATGATACTCTTTTGCATGTCAGAAAGTTCTTCTTGCCGGTATGAATCAGTTTGAGTAACTATTGCTTTTGCAATTTCGTTTGTATTCACAAGGCCCAAGCTGCCATTCGTATACATTCGAATAAGACAATTCTCTACACTATTGACTCGCTCGTTTTCAATTTGCTTTTGAATATTACAAAAACTGTTGAAGACTGCAAAAAGAGCACGGCCAACCGTGCTTTTGCCTGTGTTATTTTCACCAGCAATAACTGTAATACCATTGATTTCTACTGATGCTGTCCCTATTTTTCCAATGTTTTTCAAAGTTAGCTTCATCGTGTATCCTCCTCTGTCACGTTGGAACCAGCTTTAATTCATCTAAACTCTCATGACGCTGAGTTCCTCAGTAGCTAAGCCCCATCCCAATACATGAAACCATACCCTACTAATGGTGGCTGTTCCGTTTGTCTACTTCTGTTGCTTGTGCTAGCTCCCAATAGAGCCAGCTGACACACGCTCTTGTTTTTGGCACTCAGATGTCGCATCTAAACTTGTGTCCTGGAGCTGCACAAAGACATGCTTATCCGTTGTTGAGGAAGGCCTGACGATGACAGCCTAGAATTAAGTCGCAGAGGTTGCAACGAAGAAAAAACTCTCCACAACGAATTCATTCCTTGGGTGTTAGATCGAAATCCAGAAATCATCGCCATAGAGAGTACAGGTGTATACTGGAGTCCAGCATACGAAGTTTTTGAAAGATACGATGTCATTGCCAGGTCGTCAATGCCGGCCACAAGGCCATCAGGGCTAACGCATGAGAGTTTGACGCTTTGCCCAAAGTAGTATATGGGCGGCTAGTTTATGCCTGTTTGGAAAGTTAGTCTTTACTTTCTGAGTTTGAGTCAATAATACCCATATCACGAGCAAAATCAGTACCGGAAAAAGTGTAAAAAGCGTTGATAAAGCTATCTAAACTGTCTACAGATGCCTTTGCTTCTGGTGTAAATATTTCTTTTTTTTCAAGTACCTCTGCTTGAGTTTTGAGACCAGATGCAAGATTAGTAGCAATTCCTTGTAATATACTTTCTCCTAAAATAAAATCAGCATTTTTGCATTGGAACCTGTCTTGGTTAAAACTTACATCGAGGATATGGTGGTATTTGTTTTCAACTCCCCAATGAGATCTTATTACATGCATTAGAAATTCTGCTATATATTTTTCTTCGTAAGATAGTGACACTATAAAATATCTATTATCAAAAGTTTTTTTGTCTTTATTTTTTTCATGACGCTTCTGCGGATTCATCACTATACATCCATGACGTAGTCCAGCATAACGTTCATGATACTCTTCTTCAAGCAAATATGCAGGTAAAACATACACTTCGCGATCTTCTATTCTGTCGTGCTCGTGATTTCTTGACTTTGCATGTTTTACCAGTTCAGATTCCTCATATTTAATAAATAAATCACGTACATTTGCGTACAATCCTTTATAATTTTCCTTTATTGCAAAACAATAATCAGCTCTACTATTTATAATTTCCTTTGAGAATTTACGAGTTGAATTTAAAGCATCAGTTGTAATTACACAATCACTTACATCAATTTTTTTAAGTAATTCAGTAGTATGCTTAATTTCATTTGTTTTATCTCCAACAAGAGAAATTTCTAAGACAACTTCTCTGTTGTTATCAAAAGCGTTCAAAATATATCTCGGCATTTCGCTTCCTTTTTTCACACGGCTAGCTCTAAATGCTTTTCCATCAAACGGAACAATTTTTTTATTAAAAATTTTATAATCATTATTTGTATATTTTTGATTACTTGTATCTTTTAATTCGTCTATTTTTGAAATAATATTTTCCGTAAAAAGTTGTAAAATAGACCATTTTTTAAACCTTCCAACAAGTTTTATGAGCCTGCGTACTGTATCGTGAGAAATTTTGTGCTTTGGAAAATCAGCAAACCGAGAAGTTAAGAGCTTGATATTGCTGTTCCAAACAGTTGCTATCTCAATACAAGTGTACTTGCTCCGCATGAAGCACCAAAGGACAATGAAGATAAACCAGTGCAAGGGGTATTTGGTCTTGTTGTGGTCTCTGTCATCGATCCTCTTCAAATCAGCCGCAGTGGGCTTGGTCTCTTCATTTTCAATCGCTTGTGCTTCAGTTGCTGTACTTGGTGTATTCTCCTGTTGTTCCGCACTGTTATCTATTTTGCTAGTGGCTTTTTCTCCCACATTGCCAGGTTGAGCGCTGGACTCTGCCTCGCGCATCTTTCTCGCACCCTTTGGGCCTGTGTTGCCGGTCTTTATCATCTTGCTGGTGTCTGTTTCCCCCGGTGCAAGCTTACCCAGCAGGGTCGAACATAACTCGACAGATTGCCAACGGCCGAGCAGCTTCGCATGTACGACCTTTTTTTCGTACACATAGTGCCAACCATCCTTGTAGGGCTTCTTTACTATGTAGGTATGCACGGCCGGGCGCTTCTCAGACTCCATAAGAGCCTTCAATTCGGCCTTCTTTTGTTCTTTGAGACGAGCACGGATTTCCTTTGAGGATGTGCGTTTGTTGGGGGTAGGCATAAGGCATGACTCCTTCAATATGTCAATTAAAATTTTTTTTCAAAATTTGTTTCATTGTAATAGACACATTGAAAAAAGTCAATATATAATATTCGCTTAAAATAAAAGAGACCAGCAAAATACTGGTCTCTTTTGGGGTCATGCGTTAGCCCTGACAAGGCCATCAAAGAAGAACAGGCCAAGGGCCGGGTACGCTACATCGGTGTCAGCACCCACAATCCCACCATTGCCAGGATGGCTGTTGAGAGCGGCGAAGTGGACATGCTCCTCTTCAGCACCAATCCTGCCTTTGATCTTCTGCCGCCCAACGAGGACATCCTTGACGTGCAGACAAAAGGCGAGTTTGGCGACCTCATGGGCATGCATCCTGATCGTGCCGAGGTCTACAGGCTATGCGAGCAGCACAATGTGGGTATTTCCGTCATGAAGGCCTATGCAGGCGGGCGCCTGTTCTCTCAATCGTCACCTCTCTCTCCGGGGTGACATTGAGCCCTGTGCAGTGCCTGCACTACGCCCTGACCCGTCTGCAGTGGCCAATGCACTCATTCTGCGAGTCCCCTGAGCATGTGCTGGTAGCAACTGCCTATGAGACTGCCACGACGAGAAGAAGAACTATGCACAAGTACTGGCATCAGCTCCGCGCCTACTTCGGCCAGTGTAGCTACTGCGGCCACTGTGCGCCCTGTCCCAAAGGCATAGGCGTAGCCATGGTGAACAGCTCTACGATCTTGCCGTCATGCAAGACACAGTGCCTGAGACCATTGTGACCCAGTATCAGTCCCTGCCCGCTGATGCCGAGGACTGCATTGCCTGTGGCAGCTGTGAGAACCGCTGCCCCTTCGGCGTGCTCATTGTCCAGGGCATGGAAGAGGTCCGCGCCCTGCACATGGCGAAGAGCGCGGAAGTTCCCAGGCGACCAGGACGGGCATCCGAGGAATCCTAGAAAGCCAAAGCATCCCGGCATGCAGGACAACATACTCTTCCAAGGGCGGCTGTTCTTAAGACACGGGAAAAGACAGCCTGATCTGTACATCAGGCTGTACAACAGTTCCGGCAGCTGCTGTCTTAACGTATGTTCAGCGTTCAGCGGCTGGCCTTGTTCTTTTGCCTCTCGCAGCGGATCTTGACATCCTTGAAGGGGCACATGCCGCGCTCTTCTACAGAGAGAGCAAACTCGCGCAACAGTACTTCGCGCTGTCTCTTTGCCTCAATACGGCATTCCTGCAGGCTCTGTGCAGCAATCTCCTGCTCGGCCTCAAGGGTGCCTCCCTCAGTAAGATAGAGGGTCATGAGGAGGATATAGGACGCGGTATTCATCAAAAGCCCTCGAAAAAAGTGTCTGCTCAGCACAAACAGAGCACAGGAATGAGAGGCTGTGAGGGGTCGGGAGTGCACCAGCGAAAATACCAGCCCTTTCCTCTCGTGACTGTTCAAATTCTAACGCCCTGCCCGATTCTGTCAAGATATTTGTACCAGAGAGACTGCTTTCCTGTCTCCTGGCAGCATGTCCTCATTCCCCGTCACCGGAAGAGTCCTTTTAAGCCTCTGCTGACAGTGGAATGCGCCTGTATCGCGCCTTTCACGGGCTCCACCCATGCAGCACAAGCAGCACAAAAGATCCGTTTCTGCTGCTGCATGTGTTCGGTATGCCAGTTTCTCTGTGCAGGTCCTTCAGGCTAATGCCTTGTTTCTGCGGGGAAAATTTTTACTTGAGGAAGAGCAGCACTTCTGAGTGCCAGGCCTGTCTGCACCTGCGCAAAGGCACCTGCGCAAAGACACATCTGTGTTGTCCTCATTGCAAAGGCTGCAAAAGCGCTTCCTGGCAGCTTCCTGGCAGGCAGATGCACATTCGCATCCTGCTTTTGTACTGTTCCCGCGGGCTTCTGACAGGGGAGCGGAACAGCGCAGGCACTGTCGTACACAGCCTCGTACGCACCTCTTTGTCAGGTCAAGATATTTGTACCGGACAAGGTCCACATGCCAGCCTGGTCTGAAGACAGAGGTCCAAAGATCCGCAGCCCCCTGAGCCCCGTGCAAGGGACACCCTGTGGCACACCAGGTCAGGAGCACAGACAGCTGACAGCCCGAAAAACAAGGGGCCCTGCCCCCATGGAACAAAGGCAGAGCCCCAGGGTATCACGCATATTCACACTGTACAGTCAGTGCGGACTGTACATCATGGTTCATCCCACCCCTTGCGGGACCTGGCCACTGGTCCAGACCAAAATCCCAAGAGATGAACACTGAACGGCGAGTTGCGTGTACGCTCGAAAAACCTATGCCCTGGCCTCTCCGCTCTCAGGCTGTGCTGCCTGGGCCTGGGCTTCCTGAGTGCTCGGGCCGGCTTCCTGAGAAGTCTGGGCGTCCTTCTGGATTTCAATGCTCTTCACAGTGCTCTTCGGAGCCCTGCGGGGGATGTCCAGAGTGAGCACGCCATTGCTGGCCACAGCCTTGATGCTGTCTGCATCAGCGTCCTCAGGCAGCTGCAGGCTGCGCATGAAGGAGCCATAGCGGCGTTCCTGGACGTGTGTTGTTCCCTTCTCGTCCGTACTGGTCTTCTCTTCCTTCTTCTCACCGGAAATGGTGAGGGTGTTGTCCCTGATCTCGATCTTCACATCTTCCGGCGCAACACCAGGCAGCTCCACAGACATGGTGTAGGCATTGTCGTTGCTCTTGACATCCATGTGCGGTGCAAAGCCTGCTGCAGCATCCTGAGCAAAGACATCAGGCCATGTATCCTCACCGGGGAAGCCGGCGAAGCTGTGCATACCCTGAAACATGCGGTCTATCTCGTTGTGCAGTCTGGACAAGTTGTGCATACCGGTCATTGCGGGGAACAGTGTACTATTGATGAAGCGTGACATAGCTTATATCCTCCAAACATTTTCTGTCAAAATACAAAGCAGTTTTGGAAGGGATATCAGCATGGGGTTGTTCCTGCTCCATGCATTCCTTCTTTCAAGACACAAGGTAAAACACTTTTGCAGCGTGTACAGAGGGGTGACACTCTTTTTTTCTCTTAACCTGCAGTGAGCTTTTTTTGCTCATGTGCACAACAACAAGGACCTGCCTCACTGGGAACAGCCTGCAATCGTTGCGCATTCCTGACGCTTTCCCGCTTTCCCATGGCGCAGGTCCTGCGAAGCTCCTGTCTGATCCGACACGCTGGTCCTGACAGCGCCCAGGAACGGCACAGTCCCTGGCAAATCTGGCCAGCGCTTCCAGCTCATCCGCCCGCAGATTCAGCAGGGGATTATTGTCCACAGGCACGGGCTGTGGCGGAAGTCCTTCGGGCAGATATTC
>CASEWR010000015.1 GCA_949291675.1 uncultured Desulfovibrio sp.
AAGCTGGGAGGATGAGCGCATCCTGCGCGGCACCCTGGCTGACATTGCAGACCAGGCAGAGGCAGCAGGCATACAGCGCCAGGCCCTGCTGCTGGTGGGCGATGCCCTTGGTGATCCCTCCGCCACAAAGTCCCTGCTCTATGCAGACTCCTTCTCCCATGGCTATCGCAATACCCTGGAGGATGAGGCCTTCACAGGCTCGGTGGCAGTGCTGGCCTACTCCGAAAAGGGCAGGACAAAGGCCAGGGAAATCTGCCAGGGACTGGGCAGTCAGGCACGTCTGCTGCCTGCCGGCACAAAGCTTTCCTCCTGCTGGAACAGCTATGCCGGCATTGTCTGCGTTGGCGCCACAGGCCTTGTCATGCGCCTTGCGGCCCCTCTTTTGCGCGACAAGGCAACGGATCCTGCCCTGGTCAGCATCGACGACACAGGCCGTTTTGCCGTGAGTCTTGCCAGCGGTCATCTTGGCGGCGCCAACAGGCTTGCCAGACGCGTGGCCCGCATCACCGGCGGTCAGGCAGTGGTGAGCACAGCCACAGACAGCAATCATCTGCTGGCCTTTGACGAAGCCGCTGCCAGAGAAGGCGTGCGCATTCTCAACACAAAGGCCATCCTGGCCTGCAACAAAGCCCTGCTGGAAGGCAGAGCCATTGATTTCTGCGGCCCGGAGGACATCTGGAAGAAATACTGGGCGGATCTGGACTTTGTGCATCTGTGCAGACATGGGGAAGAACCTTCCGCCGACATTTGCGTGTACTGGGATGCCGTCCCCCCGAAGGGCCCCGGAGCCAGAACACTGTGCATCACCTCCAAAAGCCATGTGCTTGGCGCAGGATGTCACAGCGGCCTTGATCCCGAACGCTTCTGCAGGCAGGCCCTGGACTTCCTGGCAGCCCACAAGCTTGATGCCTCGCGCATTGCTGCAGTGGCCAGCATCGAAAGCAAGGCGCAGGAGCCCGCCATGCAGGCCCTTGTGCAGACTCTGGGCTGCCCCTTCATGAGCTTTGGCAGCGACGAGCTTGCCAGGGTGCCGGGCACAGTCACCACCTCCACCACAGTGCACAGGTACATGGGCACCTCTTCCGTCAGTGAGGCAGCAGCCCTGGCTGCAGCCCGCTCCCTGGGCAGCAGGGGCACGCTGGATGTGCCCCGTGAGACCAGAGAGGGCGTCATGACCTTTGCCCTGGCCCGCATCGGTCACAATGCTCCTGCACAGACAGCACAGCCTGCCCCCGGCAGAGGCGTGCTGGTGGTGGCAGGTCTTGGATCAGGCCATGCGGACAGCATCACTCCTGAAGTGCGCGCAGCTCTCCTGGAAGCGGATGTCATTGCCGGCTATACGGCCTATACGGCCTTTGTGCGCCCCATCCTCGAAGCAGAGGGCATGGAGAAGGAATTTGTGGAAAGCGGCATGCGCAGCGAGATTGAGCGCTGCCGCAGGGCCCTGGAAGAGGCCAGGCAGGGCAAAAATGTCTGCCTTGTCTGCAGCGGTGATCCTGGTCTTCTGGCCATGGCAGGTCTTGTTCTGGAGATGCGCGCCCAGATGCCCGAATTTGCCGCAGTGCCTGTGAAGGTGCTGCCTGGCGTATCCGCAGCCCTGCTGGCTGCAGCCCGCCTTGGCGCGCCCCTGCAAAACGGTGCCGTCCTGCTCAGTCTCTCGGATCAGCTCGTGCCTGCGGACGAAGTGCGCAAAAACATGCACGCAGCCATGGACAGTGCGCTCACTGTGGCCATCTACAATCCTGCAGGCCGCAAGCGCCGCGCCCTGCTCCATGAGACTGTGGCGTACGCACAAAGCGCACGTAGTGAAGCGTGCTGGTGCGCCATGGTACGCCATGCCGGACGGCCCGAGGAAACGAGCTGGATTGGGCAGCTCAGAGACGTGCCGGAAGATCAGGTGGACATGTCCACCCTGCTCATCATTGGCAGCAGACGCATGCAGTATGTGGACGGCTTCCTTTTCGAGGCCCGCGGCTATGCGGACAAGTATGCTGACAAGCTTGAATCCCCGGCAGACAGAGAGCGTGCCCATGCCTGATTCCCCGCTTGCCTTTGTGCTGGCTGCTCCGCATTCCGGCGGAGGCAAGACCACAGTTTCCCTGGCGCTGGCAGTGGCTCTGAAGCGCCAGGGTCTGACTGTGCACGGCTGCAAGTGCGGTCCTGACTATGTGGACCCGACCTTCATGAGCCAGGCCTGCGGGCATCCCTGCCTCAATGTGGATACCTGGCTCATGGGGGAAGAAGGCGTGCGCGCTGTCTTTGCCCGCCAGGCAGAGCATGCCGATGTCGTCATTGTGGAAGGCGTCATGGGCCTTATGGATGGCAGAGAGCCGGGAAGCCTGACCGGAAGCACCCTTGATGTAGCCAGGGTACTGGATCTGCCTGTGATCCTGGTTGTGCATGCCAGAGGCATGGCAGGTTCCATTGCTCCCCTGGCAGACGGCTTCGCCCGTGCCTGCTCAAGGGTCGGTGTCCGTCTTGCCGGCATCATTGCCACCTGTACAGGCTCCCCAAACCACGTCGCATCCCTGAGGATGGCCCTGGAACAGGCCCATCTGCCACCCCTGCTCCTGACCCTGCCCAGACGCGATGACCTGGCACTGCCCTCGCGTCAGCTCGGCCTGGTGCCGGCTGAGGAAGTTGCAACCTGTACAGCCACCCTGGACAGGCTGGGCGCCCTTATTGCCGCTGAGGACCTGGAGAGGCTGACAGCTGCTGTGCGCGCTGCCAGGGTGTCTGCAAGGGCGCCTGCCAGAACGCCTGTCAGGACGCAGGCAGGGGCCAGCCTTGTCAGCTGCACAAAGCCTGAAAGCTGGCCAGCCACAGAGCCCTGCACAGCTCAGGCGCAGCAGGGGCACTGTGTGCAGGCGCCCAAAAAGCGCCTGGCCATTGCCAGGGACGAAGCCTTCTGCTTCTACTACGAGGAAAACTTCCGCCTCCTG
>CASEWR010000016.1 GCA_949291675.1 uncultured Desulfovibrio sp.
TTTGCTGGAAACCCGGTTTGGTCCCCTTCCTCAGTATGTACTTTCCTGGCTCGCTGACTCCACGAATGTTGAGGAATTAGTGGCGCTGGGACCTCAAGTTTTCCAAATCAATTCTCTCGATGAATTCATGGCACTCGTCCCAGGGAAGCGTTCCTGACATGCATCCTCTCACCACACTGGCCAGTCATGCCAAGGTTCCTGACCCGGCTGGAAATTTCCCTGGCTGAGTGACGCTGAACTTTTGCCCCTGCACACCGGCTTTTGCTGGCAGGCAGGGGCTTCTTTCCGGATCCCGGAGGCAGATTCGGACTATGTCGAACTGCGGAGAATGCATCCTGCAGACGCCCTTGTCCAAAATCTGTCTCATGCCGGTCCTGGCAGGCGCTACTGCTTTGCTGTCGGTCTCAAACAGCCTTTTAACGTTTTTTCCTGCCTTGCCTGCCTGAGGAAGACCTTGAGGCCGGCAGAATACCCTGGTCGTATCGAACTCATGAGGGTCTGGGCAAACAGGTGAAACCTGTGCTTCCGGCAGCATCAGAGCGTCTTCCAGATACTGCCGGAAGCCTGCCCTGGGGGCAGGAGAAACGTGCAGTTCCTGACACAGGTTTTGTAAAAAAAATGACATGTCATATATCGCACAAAGATCAGGATCAGAGTCGTCCCTTCTGATGCATCATGCCAGTCCAGCGAGCAAGAGCACGGCGGGAGATGCCCTTGTCCAGTGTATCCATCTTTTCCATACCCTCGGCAAGTGCGTCAGCTTCTGCCGTTTCCAGCATGCGGATGCGCACTGCACTGCGGGCTCTTCTCTGAAAGTCGTTCAGATAGTCATTGGCAAAGGCGATATCCTGGACGAGATCACCGGCAAGATCCTCATGATATTCCACAATAACCTCTGTGGTATCAAGCTCCTGTAAAAGTCGTGCCCTGTAGACCAGGCACACGCCATCCTCCCTGTCTGCGCAGAAAGGATCCTGGCTGCGATCAAGCACCATAAGGTTCTCGAAAAGCGTGCGCCTGCCCATATCCTGACGCATGCTTCGCAGCACAGGAAAGGCTGTATGCTCGCCTGAGAGCCATTCCCAGCGGTTTTCACCATCGCAGACAGCCGTGACAACGCAGCCTTTCTCGTGGCCGTAAAGAGCAAGCCAGACACGGGCAGAGCCGGGTTCGCTTTCATGGGTGGCAGGGCGCACCGTGCACCAGCCTCTGGCCAGAAGGGGAAGGTCTTTGCCAAGGTCAAAGGTCAGTGCCGGGCGGGCACGCGAGAGCAGAACGGGCGTGGGGGATGCAGGGGCATGGGTCATGCCCCGCAGAGGAGGCTTCTCCGAGCAGCTGATGACAACAGCACCAATGAGGAGCACCAGAAGAAGAATGAGAAGGATTTTGGTCATGATGACCCCTGGCAACAGCGTTGCCTGATTAGCCCCTGTTCTTTCCGGGACAGGGGGTGAAGAAGAGGCGGGAGAGAGGCAAAAGCCAGAGATAGACGGCAAAGGGGATTGCCGTGAGCGGAGCTTCAAACATCTGCAGAGGAATGGCACAGGCAATGGACCAGGGTACAAGGGCCGGGGCCACCACCGCGCTGTCTTCAAGGTCAATGGCCTGGCGGCGCTTGTCAAGTCCCAGCGAGGTTGTGAGCTGCTGGGTCAGCATGATGGCCAGGGTCTGATTGCAGGAGATGGCTGCTGTGAGAAAGCCAAGGACAAGCGAGGGCACAAAGGCATTCCATCTGCGGGCAAGAGCGCTCACCATGGGGACAAGCACCTGTAAAAGCAGGCTCTCGCGAAAGAGTCCGGCATAGGTGGAGGACAGACAGACAATGCCGCCGACCTCTGCCATGGAAAGGATGCCGCCGCCGTTGAGAAGTCGTGCAACATCGCCATCCCGGGCCGCAAAGCCGTTGATCAGCAGCGAGGGAAGGTCCGCAAGGGGAACGTCCTGCCAGCACAGGCACAGCACAAGGGCAAGCACGGTGCTGGCCAGCATGGCCAGGTGCACCCTGACCTTTGCAAAGGCAAGCACAAGCAGGAGCAGCGCAGGCAGGGCAAGGACAGGGTGCAGGGCAAAAGCTCTGGCAAAGATGGCGGCAGTGTCCGGAAGTTCGCCCTCCGGGTGGAGGAAGAAGGAGATGGCAGCATAGACAGCAATGCTTGCTGCCAGGGCAGGCAGCCCGGTTTTGGCCATGAGGCGCACGTTGTCGTAGATGTTTGTTGCTGTGACAGTTGCGACCAGCAGGGCTGAGGTGGACATGGGCGAGCCCCTGTCACCGAAGTAGATGCCTGCCAGGATACTGCCTGCGGTAAGCCAGGGGGCTATATGCAGGGCATTGCCTGCGGACATGGTGATAATGCCAAGGGTTGCGGCAGTGGCAAAGCTTGAACCAAGCTGCCAGGAGAGCAGGCAGTTGACCAGAAAGGCACAGGGCAGGAAGAAGGACGGCTCCATGACCTGCAGGCATACTGTCACCAGCCAGGCAATGCTGCCTGAAGCACGCCAGCTGGCAGTGAGCATGCCGATGATGACAAAGACACAGAGAATGGGGGCAACAGTTCTGATACCGGCAAGGCTGACCTGAAGAAGACGACGGGTGCAGCATCCCTGTGCCAGGGCGTAGCAGAAGAAGAGACAGTAGCCACAGGCAAGGGCCCAGAGCAGGGAAATGCCCAGCATGAGCGCTGCTGACAGGGCTGCACAGAAAAGAACAAGAACAAGATGGGCCGTTTTCATGCCGTTAGGGACAGAAGAAACAACGCGGGAAGAGACAGAAACCGGGGCAGGAAAGGACTGGGTCTTCGTACTCGCCCTGCCCCTCCTGCCCCGGTACTTTTGCACGTTGCACGTCTTTTGTCACTTTCTGAGCCTGCCTGCCAGGCCTGCAAGCACAAAGACGCCGACTCCGATGAGGATGATGGGACTTAAGGCCCAGCGCAGATTCAGAAGATGGGAGAGGAAGCCGACCATGGGCGGGCAGGCCAGAAAACCGAAGAAGCTGATGGAAGAGACAAAGGAAATGCCCACCTGGGGCGGAATGTCCTCTGCCTTGCCGGCAAGGGAGTAGCACAGGGGCACAACCGAGGCCATGCCGAAGCCCACCAGAGCAAGGCCGATGGTGGAGGGCACAAGCTGTGCAAAGCCAAGCGCCAGACTCATGCCAAGCGCAATGCTCAGACCGCTCATCTGCAGCACGGGAGTCACGCCGAAGCGGTTGACCAGACCATCCGCACACAGGCGCCCCATGACCATGAAGCACATGCAGGCAAGGTAGCCCAGGCGGACAAGGTGCTCGCCGGGCTGAATGACCTGGGCAAAGAAGACTGCGCTCCAGTCATACATGGCTCCTTCCGTGGCCATGCTGCCAAAGGCAATGAAACCCAGGACCAGAAGCAGGGCATTGGGACGGAATCTGCCTGTTTTGCCCTGGCTGGCACGCTCCTTTCCGATGCGCACTTCCCTGGGCATGATGAGGGAGCGCAGGGAAAAGACACCGGCAATGACCATCAGGCAGATGCAGAGAAAGTGCAGCTGCGGGGAAATGCCAAGCGGCGCAACAAAGGCACCGATGATGCCTCCTGCCACACCGCCGAGACTCCACATGCCGTGGAAGGTGGCGATGATGCTGCGCCTGTAGAGGACCTCAACGCCCACAGCCTGCGAGTTCACGGAAATATTGGCCATGTTGTAGACAAAGCCGAAGCAGAAGAGCGCACAGAACAGAGCAATCCTTCCCGGGGCTGTGCCAAGCGCCACAAGGCAGACGGGCAGAAGCGTCATGGAGATGAGGATGGCCTTTTTGCTGTGGATTCTGCCGATGATCCAGGCAGAGGGGGCAATGGCGCACAATTCGCCCAGGGGCGCAGCAAAGAGGATGCTCCCCAGGGCTGCATCCGAGAGATCAAGCGCACGCTTGATGTCCGGGATACGGGTAGCCCAGGAGGCGAAGACAATACCCATGAAGAAGAAAAAGACCATGAGCACCAGGCGATAGTTTTCTCGCGGGGTGTGGGGAAAAAAGCGCTGCAGGAAGAAGGGCAGGGCTTTCCTCGCTGCTGACTGAGTCTGTGCAAGCACGTGTGTCACCTGTGTCTGAGTATCCTTGGAAAACAATTGATTTCCGTGAGTTACCCGGCAGGCAGCAGGGTGCTGCCTGTCGGGAGGAGGCAATGTTTTCCATTTGCCTTCGCTTGTCAAGATGGTGAACAGATGCAGGAACAGCCTGCCTGGCATGCCTTCAGGCGGCCAGCACCATCCGCCATCCGCGTCATTCCCACATCTCACCCCCTGCAGTCAGCGGAACCAGCAGCGCTGCAGGCAGACCCTGCCATGACAATTGTCAGACAACTGTCACATACCCGCCCGAACAGCATGTGCATGCGGAACAATCGTCACGAAATCTTCACAATAACACACTGTATTCCTGTCTTTTTTCGCAAAGTCATTCAGGCTCCCTTCTCTGTCTCTGCTCCCCGAAGCCCTGCTTGTGCTGCTGGAAAAGCAGCGCTTTTCCTGCTAGAAGAAAAGGACAAAAGCCCGCACGGCCCCATACAGGGGATGCCTGTGCGGATCGGAATGGTCCGATATGGCCCAGGTATTGGCACAGGAATTGCATAGTTTTTTCATGTTCCCTGCGTTTGCAAAGGCAGTGTGTTTTTGAAGACGCAGCGACTCTCATGCACCTTCAACCAGTTCCAGGAGGCAGAGCCCGACCTGCCGGTATCTCAGAGCGAAACAGCATCTCTCTGGGACAGAGCGTTCTTTCTGAGCGGCAGACATGACCTGAAATCATATGGAAGAGAGCCGGAAGACAACAACAGACAATCATCAGCACGATCATCAGGAAACTCATCAGGATACTCATCAGGATAAGCATCGGGACGAACTGCGCAGACAGCGTCGCAGGCTGCTGGCAGGTCTGGCCTTTGCAGGTGTGGCCTACATGGCCCCGGGCCTTGTTTCTCTCAACGAGGCGCAGGCGCACTCACATCCCAGTCGCTACAGGCGCAGGGACAGATACTACAGCCGCTACACAGGTCCGACCCATCCCTCGCGCCGTTCCCGTTCCCGCTATACACGTCCTACCAGACCGACCCGTCCCAGCCGGTACAGCAGGTATGACAGGGGTGGTTACGGTGGCTACGGAGGCTATGGCAGATAGGCCGGCCTTTTGCAGGCTGGCAGTTCGGGGCAGGGACGGAACACATCCTGCCTGCTGCCAGTCTGCCCCCTTCTCCACCGCCAGGCAAACGCATTGACGAACCTTCACCTGCATGCTTTTCGCGTATGCAGAGTGCAGCCATATCCGTATTGCCCGGTCCTGACTGGTATCTCAGCGTCTTTGTGCTGACCAGGACAGTCCGGACAGGCTACAGACTGTGCATGGTTTTTCCATGCTTCCTGCGTTTGCAATGGCAGTGTGTTTTTGAAAACGCAGCAACAAACAAGCATCTGATCGATCATCAGGAAGCACTGCGCAGGCAGCGCCGCACGCTGCTGGCAGGGCTTGCCTTTGCAGGCATGGCCTATATGGCCCCAGGTCTTGTTTCTCTCAACGAGGCACGGGCCTATTCCTATTCCAGCCGCTCCCGCTCTTCCCGCTTCAGCAGAGCAGGCAGAGACAGCAGGCGAAACGGCAGCATCAGCGGCTGCGACAGATAGGTCTGCACAGCCCCACGACAACACAGGAACACGACAGGCAGGGGAACAGGGTGTGCTGCACGCTGTTCCCCGCTGGTGTCTGCCTCCTGCCCTTTCTTTTGCCCTTTTGGGCCCAAAAGATGCCCCTGACCACCGTTCCTGTGCCCTTCCCCTTTTGCAGGCACAGGCCGGACACAGCTCGGGCACAGTACGGACAGGGCGCTGGCCGGTTGTATGACGGACGCAGCAGCCCCGGGAGACTTCATGCCAGCCAGACAGACAGCACAGGCACGCATGCGTGCAGCATCCTCCGATTCCTGTCCGCCGCAGTCCCGGGACAGGCAGCCAGACCACGCGCGCCTCAGCCAGAGCGGACACCAGACCGGCCTGCAGGCGCAGGACCTGCACCACCCTGTACACCTTGCCCTGACAAAGGAAGAGTGCGCCACTGTCAGCCACTACCTGGCTCTCTGGCCGCACCAGATGCAGGAGTGCGGCACAGCGTCCGGTGCGGGAGACCGCATGCCGGCACCTGGCCCTGCAGCTGATCTGACTGCAGACACAGCCGCCTGCAACGCGCACAACCAGGGCCGCAAGCAGTGCCAGGCTCTGCTGCTGCGCCATGCGGCTGCCACAGAGCGTGATGACATCCCCGGGGAAGCACAGGCAGGGGTGTCCCGGACGGCTGTTGTCTCCTGTCAGGGACCATACATGCTGGAACATGACCCGACGGCAGCATGCGGCCTGCGCAGGGAGGAGACCCTGGCAGCAGCTCTGTGCAGCCTGGGCATTGCCATGGTGGCAGGCATGTGTCAGGAGCAGGGCCTTTTGAGCATGCACGGTGCCCTGCTGGCAGAGCCAGGCAGGACGGACAGAGGCCTTGTGCTGCTCGGGGACAACCGCTGCGGCAAGAGCTCACTGGCAGTGCGCCTCATGGCAGAGGGCATGACCTGCTTCGGGGACGACATGCTGGGCCTTGACGCGCATGGCACCTTTACTGCCTTTGGTCTTGCGCCCAGACTGCGCCTGCCCCTGCCTGCGAGCGCACGACTGCAGGACTTTGCCAGCCGCCATGCCGGCCCTGGAGATGAACGCGCTTTTTTTCTGCAGGCAGATGCAGACATCCTGGCACCCTTCGGCGCACACTGTCAGGCAGGTGCCATAGTCTTTTTGTGCAGAGAGCCTGGCAGGGACTCGGACAGCACGCTGCCTGCTCTTGTGCGCCTGAGCCCGCAGGAGGCACTGCCCCTGCTCATCCACCGCTTCTTCATGCAGGAGAACTCGGCGCTGCAGGTTCTTGAGGCAGCCACAGTGCTTGCCGAGCATGTTCCCTGCTGCATGTTCTCCTATACAGCCCTTGACACTGCTGCAGACTTCCTTGCAGCCCTTGTACGCCAGAAACTGCCGCTGCCTGCACTGAGCGGTGCGTCTGCAGGGCAGGAACAGCTGCACCTGCACTCTGCCCAGCCTGTGTGGACAGGTGCAGCGCCTGGTCGCATGTCCGCTTCGCCAGACCTGGACAGACAGCCGCACAGCCAGGCAGGCGGAAAGGCAGGGCCGGACTGCGGGGAACATGGCATGACGGAAGATGGCATGACAGAAGACAGCATGACTGACGACGGCATGGGGAACAATGCCATGGCCAAAGCACTCATTGACCCGGAGCAGGACTATGTCTGTGCTGCAGGCAGTCAGTGTGTCCTCCGCCTCGGGCACACCTTTGTGCTGCCACCTGCGCACAATGCCCTGCATATTCTCAATGAGACAGCAGCAGTCATCTGGACCATGCTGGCAGACGGACTCTGCCTGGAAGAAGCTGTTCTGCTGCTCTCCCAGACCTTCCCGGACACAGAAGAAGAACAAATCCGTGCAGATATGACCCTGCTCTTTGAAGACCTTGCAGAGGCAGGGCTGATTGTGCCGGCAATGGTGCAGGCCTTGTGAACTGCCGGCCTGAACAGCCAGCCTGAACAATGAGCGCTGACAAGTCTGCAGCAAGGATATCTGCTGTAAGGATGTCAGGTGTGAGGATGTCAGCAGCTGATGCACCTGCATTCCTGTGTGCTGCACTGTCCATGCAATCGATACAGAATGGATGTCTTTTGCATGCAGAAAGGGGGGCTCAGGTTCGTCTTGTGCTACTCTGTGGAAGCACTGAGTTTGCCTGCAACCCCTGATTGCCGCAAAACGTGTCATGTTTTTGTTTTCTGAGCGTCTTCAGGTCGATGCATAGATGTGCGATGCATGGAGAACGCGTCTTCAGCCAGTCTTCCCACAAGCCTGCTTCCCCCAGTGACAAGGGGCTGTCCTGATGCCGGGAGGCGAATGCCAGCTTCAGATGTCAACTCCGGTTGCCAAATCCAGAGGCCCAGCCCAGGTTGTCAGGCTCCGGAAAGACATTGTTCTTCGCAAGCTGCCGTTCCTGCACGTCTTTTCCGGGCACAGGACAGACAACTGACACAAGGCAATCGCTGTCCAGGGCTCGGGCAAGGGGGCTGCACAGTCTGGAACGTGCCTCTTCTTCCGGCTTGCCGAGACCAGTGCCTTGTGCCAGAGTGTGCCCGCACACTGTGCCTGCCAAAGCCTTCTCTGCACGGCCAGCGCTGCTCCCGGAAAAACGGGACGGGCGTGAGCGCTTCGGACAGCACAGGGCAGGACAAGCCCTGCATGTCTTGCGGCAGCCAGGGACTTTGGCCGTCATTGCAGTACCAGGAGTTTTTCTTGAGCACACCTTCCCCCGAACACAACACCCGGCCTGTGCAGCCCGGGACGCAGCCGCATGGCCAGGCCGGCACGCAGACCGGTGTCAGAACCTGGCTGGCCCTTGCCTGCATGCTGACAGCCTTCATGCCTGTCTGCATGGATCTCACCGTGCTGCATGTGGCCATCCCCTCCCTGACGCTTGCCCTGAAGGCAACCGGCACTCAGGTGCTGTGGACCATTGATATCTACCCTCTTATGACAGCAGGCCTTCTGGTGCCCATGGGCACCCTGGCAGATCGGGTGGGTGCAAAGCGCATGTTCTGCGCAGGCATGCTCATCTTTGTGGCAGGCTCCGTGCTGGCAGCCTTTGCGCCCTCCGCACCTGTGCTCATTGCTGCCAGAGCCTGCATGGGCGTGGCCTCGTCCATCATCATGCCCACCACACTCTTTCTCATCCGTCAGCTCTTTGACGCTGAACGGCAGCGGGATCTGGCCCTTGGGCTGTGGTCAGCCGTCAGTGCCGTGGGAGCGGCTGCAGGCCCGCTCATCGGCGGTTTTCTCATTGAGACCTTCTGGTGGGGCGCTGTCTTTCTCATCAATCTGCCCCTCATCCTGGTGCTTCTGCCTGTGCTCTGGCGCCTTCTGCCGCGCGTGGAAGTGCGCTCCGGCGGCCACTGGCCCATCGGACAGGGCCTGCTGCTCATGACTGGCCTCATTCTGGCTGTCTATGCTGCCAAGGCACTTTTCAAGACAGACGTCAGTCTGCCTCTGACCTGTACCCTGCTTGTCACAGGCCTTGTTCTGCTGCTGATCTTTGTCCTTGTACAAAAACGAGCCAGGGAGGCCATGTTTGATGTCCATTTGTTTGACATCCCCGATGTTCGGGTGGGCTCCATCCTCTGCTTTCTTGTCTCGGGTGCTCTGGCAGGCGTGGAGTTCACACTGGCCCAGGAACTGCAGTTCATCCTGGGATTCACACCGTTGCAGGCAGGTATCTTCATGCTGCCCATGATGTCTGCGGCTGCAGTCTCTGGCCTTTTTGCAGGCTTCATTGTGCATGCAGCCGGGCTGCGTGCTGTCTGCTCCCTCACCATGGTGGTCACCAGCTGTGCCCTGGCAGGGCTGGCCATGACAGACTTTGCAGCGCAGCGCCTGCAGGCAGCACTCTGTCTTGGGATCATCGGCTTTGCCCTGGGCATTGGCCTGACTGCTGCCTCCATTTCCATAGTGGGCTCTGTGCCCAGGGAGAAGGGCGGCACTGCAGGCGGCATCGAGTCCTTTGGCTATGACCTTGGCACAGGACTTGGTATCACCATCTTCGGACTGCTGCTGACCTGGAAGTATCAGAGTGCCCTGACCCTTCCCCGGGAGCTGCAGGCAGCGGCCGGGGTGCAGGGCATGCACTCCCTGCCGGACACCATGGTGGCTGCAAACGAGCTTGGCGGCGCAGCTGGCGAACTGCTGCGCCAGGCTGGCAGAGCAGCATTCACCTTTGCGCACAGATCTGTGCTCCTCACCTCTGCCACAGTCATTCTTGCTGCAGGCATCCTGGTCTTTGTCATGCTGGGCAGGCGCTCTGGCAACAAGGCCAGCAAGGCCGCGGAGAACTGAGCTGCCGCCATAAAGCGGGGCATGCGGCAGGGATTGAACTGGCAGCAGGGGCGGCGCACAAGGCTTGCCAGCCGGGACCCTGACTGCCTCTGCCTTTGACAAGGCCTTCAGGCCCCTTGTGCGTTTGCAAACGTCATTTTCAGGAGTTTTGCCATGCCCGCGCTGCACAAGCGTCAGATCTCCAGACAGCTTTCCAGACAGACCAGGGCCTTTGGCTATGCAGGTCTGACCGTGCTTGCCTGGTCCACAGTTTCCACAGCCTTCAAGGTGAGTCTTGCTGTGCTCACCCCCATGCAGCTCATCTTTGTGAGCATGGCAACGGCTGCTCTCTTTCTGCTGGGTGTCATGGCTGTCACAGGCAGACTGCGCTCGCTGCGCAGTCTGAACAGGCGCCAGTGGGGCAGCGGCGTGCTGCTCGGGCTCATGCTCTGCGTCTACTACACAGTGCTCTTTGTGGCCTATGCCCATCTGCCGGCCCAGATAGCCCAGCCTGTCAACTACACCTGGGGACTCATCCTCTCCCTGCTCTCCTGCGTCTTTTTGCGTCAGCGCCTGAGTGTCAGGGAATTTGCCTGGATGCTGGTGGCCTACAGTGGTGTGGTCATCATCACCTCAGGGGCTGGCAGCACCTTCGGGCCGCTTTCCGGCATCGGTCTTGTCTGTGTCATTGCCAGCACAGTCCTCTACGCCTTGTACTGGATTGCCTCTGCCAAAAGCCCTCTGGAGCCCCTCACAGGTCTGACAATCTGCTTTGCCGTGTCCTGTCTGGCTGCAGGTCTAGTCCTGCTTGTGCAGGGAGAGATGCGTCTTCCCCTGAAGGGCCTGCCTGGCGGCATCTATGTGGGGCTGTTCGAGCTGGCCATCCCCTTTCTGTGCTGGGGGCAGGCCCTGCGCCTGACCACAACTGTCTCGCGCATCACCACCCTCTCCTTCCTGGTGCCCTTTCTGGCCCTGTTCTGGGTCAGTCTCATCCTGCATGAGCCCATTGTCCGGACAACAGTGCTTGGCCTTGCAGTCATCATTTGCGGCACCATCATGCAGCAGCGCGCAGCCGCAGCAAAAAAGGCTTCCTGAGCCCCTGACAGTCTGTCGCAGGGCCTGGCCTGAACAAGGGGCCGGGGGGCCGGATACGGCTCCAGGGAATGCGCCACGCCCTGCCAGACAGAAGCCCGAAGGAACTGCCTGCCCTGGCGTGGGCGCCCTGGCGCAGGGAGGGAGGGGGAGAGGGCAGGAGGAGGAGACCATGACAAGGGGTACCCCAGTGATCGCTTTCACTGTCGTTTAGTGATATCTTTCAATTGTCGCTTGACAGTCCGTGCAGGAAGAATGCAGAAAGCTCACAGGAGGCTCACATGCAGTACACAAAGACCTGTACCTCCCCCCTGGGGAACATTTTGCTGGCCTGCGACGATATCGGCCTCACCGGCCTGTGGTTTGCGGGGGAGAAGTTCTTTGCACACAGTCTGGACAAGGAGCACGAGGAACGCGACACGCCTGTCTTTGAGAAGACAGTACAGTGGCTGGACGTCTACTTCTCGGGCAGGGATCCCGGCTTTCTGCCCAGACTGCATCCGACAGGCAGCAGCTTTCAGCAGGCAGTCTGGGATCTGCTGCTGCAGATTCCCTACGGGACAACCACAACCTACGGAGCTCTGGCAAAACGCATAGCTGAGCAGCGGGGCCTTGAGCACATGTCTGCCCAGGCTGTGGGCGGAGCTGTCGCGCACAATGAAATCTCCATCATCATCCCCTGCCACAGGGTCGTTGGCAGCAATGGCAGCCTGACCGGCTATGCAGGCGGCATAGAGCGCAAACGTGCCCTGCTCGCCAGAGAGGGTGTGGATATGTCCGGCCTCTTTGTGCCCGACAGAGGGACAGCACTCTGAGCGCAACCTGCCTGATGTGGGCTGCCTCAGCTGCCGCTCTGGCATCGGCACTGCAGGCATGCCTGCAGGTCAGGGGCCGCAGACCTGAGACTGCGTGCAAAATTGTGACATGGCAGAGAGCCCGGAGACGGCATGCAACGCACAACTGCGGTGTTCTGGGTCTGCACAGGAGGCAGGAAGCCGATCAGGCTCTGTTCCTGCGGCGTCTGGCAGCCTTTTTTCTGCGCGCCTTTCTGGCAGCGCGAACATCGTCAGACGCTGGGGCTGGCACCGTGTCGGACACCGGGAGCATTGTTTCCCCCCGGCTTCCTGCAGGCTGTCTGCTTCAGCCTGTCTGGCATGCCGCTGCAGCATTTCCAGAAATGGGGCAAGCTCCTCCCCGCACTCTACCTGTTTTTTGAGGAGCTTCTGGCTCTCAGTCTTCAGGCGAGCAAGTCTGGCGGTAATTTGGGCCATATCGGCCTGCAGTTTCTCTGGATCGGCATCACCTCTGGCCATCTCGACTTCAATTTGGGCCAGTTCGGCCTTAATTCGCTCAGTCTCGGCATCAAGTCTGGCTATTTCAGCACCAGCGCTGTGCAGACTTTTGTGCAGTTTTATGAGCCCGCGGAGTCCTTTCAGAAATCTTCCCAGCATGTTTCTTCCTTTTTGCGTCGCCTGAGGCAGTCTCCTGCTTCAGTGCGCTCTGTTTTTTGGTCTTCGGGCACGCCAGACGTGGTTTTGGGAGAACCTTGTCCGCAGTCTCTCGTCCTGACGACGATTTGCTGACGGTTCACGGGCGCCACTCTCCCTGTCATTCCCTGTCATTCCCTGCTCGTTCCCTGAGCATGCGGCTGCAGAGAACTTCGCAACGCAGCATGTGCACAGGGGTGGAAATTGTGCCGTGTGCTGTGCCGCGTGCTGTACCGAAAGCTGCAGAGCGTCGGAGCAGGACAGTGTCTGGCAGAGGAACGGGTGGTGCTCCTGCAAACAGGCAGCCTGCCCGGGATGCCGGGATGCCGGAAGGCCTGGATCCGGGGCAGGCTGCGCTGATCGTTCTCCTGATCGCTCACTGGCCCTGCTCTGCGCTGCAGCCAGGGCCTGAGAGGGTGGAGACACCGTCCGTGCCGCGAGCCAGCACTATCTGCGTGTCCACCCGCTCCTGCAGGGCTTCCACATGGGAGATGATGCCGACAAGACCAGTGCCTCTGCTTCTGAGTCCTGCCAGGGTGTTGATGGCACTGTCCAGGGCATCGGGGTCCAGGGTGCCGAAGCCTTCATCCAGGAACATGGTTTCAATGTGCATGCGCCCTGCTCCGGAAAGAGAGGCAAGGCCCAGAGCCAGGGCCAGGCTGACCATGAAGGTCTCGCCGCCACTGAGATTGCGGATGGAGCGCTGCTCATCGCCCTGCCAGGTGTCAATGACATTGAAGTCCAGGGCATTGTCCGGGGCAGTGGTGAGCAGGTAGCGGTCCGTGAGCCTGCGTATCTCCTCATTGGCACTGCGTACCAGATGCACAAAGGTCACTTCCTGGGCAAAGTTGCGGAACTTTTTGCCGTCTGCAGAGCCGATGAGCTCACTGAGCTCCCGCCATTGTCTGGCTGCTAGCCGTGCCTGATCAACGCGGGCACTTTCCTGGCTGCGCTCCTGCCTGACTTTTGCATCGTTATGAAGGCGCTCCCTGAGCACACCAAGTTCCTGCTCCATGTCTGCAGCCTGTTTTTGCTGTTCGGCAATGGCATTGGCAAGGTCCTCTGCAGGACATGCGGCAAACTCGGACGCCAGAGGACTGGTCTGGTGGCGGGCAAGGTTCTCTGTCAGCTGCTGATGCAGGGTCTCTGCCCTGGTGACAGCATCCCTGGCTGCCTGCACACGCTTTTCATAGTCTGCCCGGACGTCAGCCTTGAGACGTGCGCCAGCAAGCTCTTCACGAGAGGCAAAGCCCTCTGCCGCAAGGGCGCGTGCAAACTCCTCCCTGCTCTCGTGTACGTTCTGCTCAGCCTCCTGCAGCTGGCTGGTCAGGGTTGTCTGCTGCCCTCTGGCAGCAGAGACTGCAGCCTGGGCAGAGGCAAGGGCCTTGCGGGCTGCCTGCTCTTCCCTGTCAGCAGCAGTCTTCTGCGTGTTCAGCTGCTCTTCCTCGCGATCAGGATCCTTCTCCGCAAAGATGGCCTGGCGTTCTTTGAGAATGCGCAGGCACTCTGCCCCTGCCTGGTCCAGACGCCCGGAAAGCTCCCTGTCCTGGCGTTCAGCCTGTACCTTCTCACTCTCAAGCCCTGTACGTTCTGCTGCAAAGCCAGTCATGGCAGTGGTCAGCTCTTCCCTGGTCTTCTCAAGCGCAGCACGCTTTTCCAGGCGCTTGTGCAGCGTTTTGGAGAGCTGGGCAGAGGTAAGCCTGCTTTCCGCAATGCCATAGGGGGCAAGCAGTGTCAGGGCTGCCTCCTTTTTCTGATCGCGCTCCTTTTGCAGTGTTGTGCAGCGCTGTGCCAGATCAGTCTGTGCCTGCACTGCTGCAGCCTTTTTCTGCTGTGCAGTGGCAAGGTCGCCTGCAGCCTTTGTGCAGGCAGTTTCCTGCGCTGCCTGCGTCTTGCGCAGACTGACAAGAACCTTTTCCATCTCGGACGCTGTCCTGATACGTTCTGAAAGCGCCTTGCCGGCCTTTGTCAGCACCTTTTTGGCGCTCACAAGGCCTGCAAGCACAGTGTTGCGTGCTGTCTGCACCCGGGCAGCAAGCTGTGCGTACAGATCATCGGACAGCGCTTCGGGCATATCTTCTGGCGTATCTTCTGGCGTATCTTTGGACAGGGCAGCTCCCTGCGCACTGTCAGCTGCCTGCTGCAGCGTGCCGAGCCCTGATGCCCCGCAAATCTGCGCTGCCTGGCTGAGAAGTTCTTTCAGGGCACGCTGCGGCAGATCTTCATGAACGCAGTCCTCCCCGTTTGCGCAGGCAGTTTCGGCAGCTGCAAGCTCCGAAGCCAGGGTGGCGGCACGCTCGTCAAGGCTGCTCAGCTGTTTTGCCAGCTGTTTTTCCAGACGCCCGGCTGCAGTCTTTGTCTTCGCAAGCGCAAGTTCCGCATCCTGCACATCCTTTGTGGCTGCGTCCAGAGCCTTTCGTGCTGCAGCAAGTTCTGTCTCGTCGGCAAAGTGCATGGACACGGCTTCTGCCCAGGGATGCTCCAGGGAGCCGCAGCAGGGGCAGGGCGTGCCGGGCTTCAGGGTCGCCCTGTGCTCCTCAAGGCTCATGATGGCAGCCCTGAGTCTGGCATTTTCCTCAAGCAGGGTCACATGCCTGGCGCAGTCAGCCTTTGCCTTCTGCTTTTCAGGAAGCCCTGCCTGCTGTTCCCCGGCACTGGCCGCAAGCCCGGAGAGCTCATGGCGCGTCTCAAGCACTGCCTCACTGGCAGCAAGATACTCCTTCAGACTTGCGGAAAGGCCGGAAATGGCAGTGACAAGGTTTGTTTCGGCAGCAGCCTGCGTACGCAGGCCCTCAAGGCCCCCTGCACCGGTACATGCAAGGAACCTCTTCTCATCCTGCGTGCACTGTTCGGCAAGGCTTGCGAGCTTGTGCTGCGCACTGGCAAGGGCCTGTTCCGCTGCTGTCACTTCCTGCGTGCATGTGTCAGTGGTTCTGACAGCCTCTGCAAGGGCCTCTTCTTCCTGTACAAGATCTCTGGCTGCCTTGCGCAGGCCCTCCAGACTCTGGTCAATGGCACGCATGTCCCTGGCAAGGTCTGCATCTGCTGCAGTGTCACAAAGCTGTTTGTCACACTCGGCAAGCGTCTGCGCGCAGGAAACAGCTTTCTCCTCCAGAATTTTGCGCCTGTCGGCAATGTCAGCAAGCGTTTTGTCACTGTTTTTTTTGAGAGCAGCAAAGTTCTTCTGCTGTTTGCGGGCTGAGGCAAGGCTGGTGTCATACTCGCGCACCTGTTTCAACAGCGGCGCAGCTTCACTGAGGGCTGTTTCTGCAGCCTGCTTTGCCTGCTCAGCCCTGTGCACGCGCTCGACAGCTGTGCGCTCCCTCTCCTGCAGGCTGGGCAGTGCTGCACGACATTTGCCAAGCTCTGTCTGCAACGTCCTGCAGGACTTCTCGGCAGTGTCCAGGCCTGAGAGTGGCACATCAAGGCGGGCTGCCCTGACATCCTGCGCAAGAATTGTTCTGCACGGCTCAAGGGCTCCATCCTCTGCAACAGCCCTTTCCCTGGCAGTCTCAGCCCTGGCAAGGTCTTCGCTCAGCTTGTGCAGCTGCTGCTGCCAGGCATGGCCCTGCTGCTTGTGGGCAAGATCCTGCTTCAGGGTCTCTGAGGCTGTTCGCTTGTCTGCCAGCTCCTGTGTGATGTGCTCGCGCTGCTCATCAGTGAGGATGTGCATGGCATTGAGGCTCTGCTCAAGCGTTTTGCACATGGTCTCGGCATCCCTGGCCTTTTCAAAGGTCCGTTTTGAGATCTCGGCATAGATGCCTGTGCCTGTGATCTCCTCAAGAATGGAGGTGCGCTCGGCGGGCTTTGCCTGCAGAAACCTGGAAAACTGTCCCTGGGCAAGCATCATGGAGCGGGTGAACTGCTCAAAGGTCATGCCGGTGGTGGTCTCGACCTGTTCCTGCACCGCCCTCTTGCCTGTTGTCAGCACACTGGTGCCGCAGTCCTCAAACTCATACTCAGGGTCCTGGAGATTGCCGCCGGCCTTGTTGCGGGCACGACGCTGGCTCCATTTGGCCCGGTAGCGCCCGCTGTCCGTGGAATAGATCACTTCTGCAATGCAGAAACCTGTACGCCTGGTCATGGCCTCGTTGCCGGATTTGGCAATGCTGTCCAGACGCGGGGTGCGGCCGTAGAGGGCAAGGCAGATGGCATCCAGCAGCGTGGACTTGCCGGAGCCTGTCGGTCCTGTGATGAGCACAAGCCCTGCATCCTGCAGCTCGGGGTCCTCAAAGTCCACCACCCAGGTGCCGCGAAGGCTGTTGATATTGGAGAGTCTCAGTTTTTCTATACGCATATGTCTGCTCTTCAGGGGTCACTTCAGGGGTCAGATCCGTCAGAAGCGGCCATGTGCCGCAAACTGGCGTGCTCTGACGCTGTCTGCATCAGTCAGTGGCGGAACGTGTCAGGCCTGCTGCCGGTGTTGTGCCGGCAGTACCGGCAGTGTCCGGGCCTTCGGCTGCTTCGGCAGCTTCGCTGTCTTCTCTGTGGACGGCAAGACTTGCCAGGACCTCTGTAAAGAGGCCTGTGAGCAGGGTACGCTTGGCCTCATCGTAGTCTTCCCTGTCCAGGCGCATGGCAAAGATGTCCTCAGGTGTGTAGTCCTCGAGATTGCGCTCTGCACGGGAGGCAGGGTCTGTCGCAGCCTGTTCGGAGCGGCCAAGAAGGATGCGTACAAGCTCGAAATTGCCCTGCACGCGCTCTGCAGCCTTGCGGGCTGCCTCATGCAGTTCCTCGCGAAAGGCAGCCAGGGGCTCTGCACCTGTCCAGACCACTTCCACCCAGGCATCGGGCTCACGGTCGGCAAGCTCGTCCATGGCGTGCACAACCTCCGGGCCGCCACACAGCTGCTCCAGATGTCTGAAGCAGGGAATGGGCAGGGAACGTATGGTCATGGGCCAGGTCTCCTGCTTCGGCGCACTGCCCATGTCTGCACTCCAGGGGGCAATGTCCAGGAGCAGAACTTCCTTGCTGCCGCACTCGCCAAAGTTCATGGGCAGGATGGACCCGCTGTAGCGCACCCTGTCCAAGAGCGTGCCTGGCCCGCCCACACACTGGGGAGAGTGAATGTGCCCAAGGGCCATGTAGGCAAAGCCCTGTGCAAAGCCTGTATCCATTTCTCCCAGGGTGCCGACGGTGAGCTGGGCTTCCCTGCCGGCCAGGGAGGCGCCCCTGGCAAAGAGATGGCCCATGCCGACAATGGCGCAGGGATGGGGAAGCGCTGCCATGCGCTCCTGAGCAATGCCAAGCACTTCCTGATAGTGGGCAGTGATGCCTGCACACATGTCCTTTGCGCGCTGGTCCATGTCCTGCCCGAAGGCTCCCCTGCGCACATCCCTGTCGCGCAAAAAGGGGACAGCACAGACAATGAGGGACTCGCCTTCAGCATCATCAATGACCAGCACTTCCTCAGCATGGCGGCCGTCCCTTGCGCAGCCCAGAATGTGGATATTGTCTGCCTGCAGGTACTTTGCCGGGGCATTGAGATGGGAGGGCGAATCGTGATTGCCGCCGGTGATGATCACATGTCTGCAGCAGGTGGAGCGCAGGGCATGGAGCATGTTGAAATAGGCATTCTCTGCCCTGTTGGCCGGAGAAGAGGTATCGAAAATATCGCCGCTCACCAGCAGCACATCGACCCTTTCTCTGGTAATGGTCTCAATGAGCCATGCAAAGAAGGCCTCATGCTCCTGCAGACGGCTTTTGTCACACAAGTCCGCTCCGATATGCCAGTCGGAGGTGTGCAGAACGCGCATGGAAACTCCTTGCAGCAAGCTGTCTTTAGCAAATGTGTCTTTGTCGAATGTAGTTTTGTCAAATGTGTCTTCTGGCAGTATGAATTCGTTTGTATTCCGGTGGAATCCGCAGCTCCTCCGTCCATTTTAGTCCAGGCACATGCCCCTCGGCAAGGGCGTGCCCGGAATTTTTGCACAGGATACCGGCTTTTCGGCCCTGACTGACAGGGCTTGTCAGCTTCGCCTGGCGGTTTCGCCTGACGGGCTTCGGCTGGCTGCCTGCACGTCCGGGGAAGACCTTGCCTTGCCCACAAATGCGGGCATAGGATACAGCATGCCCGGGTGTTCTTTCGCGCGTCCGGGCTTGTGAGCACCTGTCCGCCGGTTCATTCACCTGATCATTCACCTGTTCATCTGTTCACCTGTTCATTCACCTGTCCATCCGTCTGTTCGTTCGTCTGTTCGCCTGTTTGTCTGTTAGTCTGTGCTGACAGACAGATGCTGACAGACAAGGAGAGATGCCATGTCCCATGTCGCAGCCCTGATTCTGGCAGCAGGCTTTTCCACCCGCATGAAGGCCTTCAAGCCCCTTCTGCCCCTGGGCAGGGAGCGTACCATCCTCTCCCGTGTTGTCAGGCTGTGGCAGCGCTGCGGGGTGACCAGCATCTGTGTGGTGACAGGCCATAAGGCAGAAAGCGTGGAGGAAGAGGCGGCACGCCTTGGCTGCCGGACTGTGCGCAATCTGCATCCCGAAGAGGGGATGTTCTCCTCTGTGCAGTGCGGCATACGATACTTTCTGCAGGCAGACAGGCAGGCAGCCGTCAGCTGGTGTGCCGTGCATCCAGTGGACATCCCCCTCATTCAGGAGGCAACCATAGCTGCGCTGTGCAAAAGAGCCCGCAGCTCACAGGCAGACTGCCTGCTTCCCTGCCACAAGGGCAGAGCCGGCCACCCGCCCCTGCTGCACGCCCGCATCCTGGCAGACATTGCCGCATTTCAGGGAGACGGCGGCCTGCGGGCTGCCATGCAGCAGCTTGCCCAAGAGTACTGTGAGGTCACAGACCCCTGGCTCAATACTGACCTCGACAGACCAGAGGACTATGCACAGGCCCAGGCCCTGCTAGCTGCGCAGTCTGAGTGATTTTTGAACACTCTGCCGGAAGTGACTTGTGTCTGCGCAAAGAAGGACACAGTGCGTGGTATGTTGAACTGCAGTCTCCTGACATTGCCTGCTTTTTCTGCAAACCTTCCCAAAGCCTCCCGACGCTTTCCGCATCGCTCAGCTGTACAAAAGTGTCAAGAAAGTGCCCAGGTGGCGCAAAGCACCTTGTACTTCCCGAAAAGCAGGGGGCACCGGACAGGGAGGAAACATACCCTTGGGGAAAATTTTTGCCTGATGCCCTGAAAATGGCCGCCAGTGGCCTGAAAGGAGGAATTTTTCACACGTTTGTGCTGCTGCGGGAAGTGCTGCGGGAAATGCTGCGGCAAGGATGCATGAACACGTTTGGCACGCTTTGTGCTTAAGAGTCAGCAGTGCTTTCAAACACGGGAAGGCCCGGAAACATCCAGGCCGACACTCCCGGAAACCTTTTCACAATCACAGTGCTCTGACGAACACGTGAGAAACTTTGAAGGAATTTTGCCATGACAGCCAGAACACCGGTTGCACTGCTCGCAGCAGGCATGCTGACCACAGCAGTCTTCTTTGCCGGCACAGGCACCACGGCTGAGGCAGCACCCGCTGCACCCGATGGCGTTATACAGGTTGCCGACAGACAGGGTCCCCCTCCCGGACACATGCGCAAAGCCCCGCCTCCGCCGCCGCCACGGCATGACATCAACGGCAGAGGCCCTGCAGCAAAGGAGAGGATGCACAAGGGACAGCCGCCCCGTCGTGATATAAAGGGGCCGCCCCTCCCGGCGCCCAGAGACCCGAAGGGACCTCACGGACAACCTCCGAAGCAGCCTCCGCGGCCGCCGAGATAGTGTACCAGCTTCTCCCGGCTGTCTGCCCGGCTTCTTTCCAGCTTCATTCCAGCTCATTACCCTGCTAACCATCCCCAGATTGGAGAATATACCATGGCACTGACAAAAAAAGCTCTTCTCGTTCCCGCCCTTGCCGCCGGTCTTCTCGGCGCAGGTCTCCTTGTTTCCACCCCGGCTTCCGCCTGGCACGGCGGCCCTGACTGCTACGGCCCCCGTGGCGACTATGACTGCCCCGGTCCGCGCGGACACGGCTGGCACCGCGGCTGGGACCGTGGCGACCGTGACTGGGACGGCCCCCGCTGGCATCGTGGCTGGCATCATCGCGGCAACTGCCCCTGGTTCTACGATGATGACCGCCCGGACCCCCGCTGGGATCGCGGTGACTGGGACGATAAAGACCCCAGGGGCCCCAAGGGCTTTGACGGCCCCAGGGAACCCAGAGATCCCAGGGATTTCGATGGCCCCAGACTCACGCCTGAACAGCGCAAGACCTATGACAAACTCGTGGATGACTTCAATGCCAAGGCTGAGCCCCTGCGCGACCAGCTCTTTGTGAAGCGCGCTGCCCTGCGTGCCCTGGAAAACTCCACCAATGCCGAACCTGCAGCAGTGGAAAAGGCTGCCCGCGAGTTCCTGGATCTGCGCAACCAGCTGCGCGCCCTGCATGATAAGCTGGTCAAGGACATGGTTGACGCCGGCATCTACAAGTAATCGCCCTGAATCGTACACCAGAGGCCAGCGTCAGCTGACGCTGATGAGAGTTGCGCCCAGGCAGACGCTTTGGTGATACGCTTTGGTGATACACCTTGAAAGAGCCCTGTTTCCCTGAAGGAAGCAGGGCTCTTGTGCATGGCTGGCAGGCTTTGGGCACTGCCTCTTGCCGCAGAAGACAGAGCGTGTACCATGGGGACGACGCGATGGCAGATGTGTGTAAAGACGTCTGGCACGTCTGCCAGACCGTATGAGACGTACTGCAGGGAGAAGACGAACCCATGGCCCTATGCGTGACACAGACGATTGCAACCAGAGCAGGCACCATGCAGGCACAGGCACCGCTGCTGCTCTCTGCCAGCAGACGCACGGACATCCCTGCCTTCTATACCGACTGGTTCCTTGCCAGGCTGGCAAAGGGCTGGTGTGCCTGCCCCAATCCCTTTACCCGGCGACTCTCCCTCATCTCCTTTGCCAGAACGCGCTTCATCGTCTTCTGGTCCAAGAATCCGCGCCCGCTGCTGGCCGCTCTGCCGCACCTGCAGCGCCGTGGTCTGCACTGCCTTGTGCAGTACACCCTCAATGACTACGAGCAGGAAGGCTTTGAGCATGTGCCAGCCCTGCCAACGCGTCTGGAAACCTTCAGGCTCCTGTCTCAGGCCCTGGGCCGCAAGGCTCTCATCTGGCGCTTTGACCCGCTGCTGCTCACAGACAGGCTGAACGAAGACATGCTGCTGGCCAGAATTGCGCGTCTGGCAGACAGCCTTGGCCCGTATACAGAACAGCTGGTCTTTTCCTTTGCGGACATTGCCGGCTGCCGCAAGGCAAGAAACAACCTGCAGCGCAGTCACATTGCCTGGCAGGAGTGGACAAAAACCAGGATGGAGGACTTTGCCGGACGCCTTTCCCTCATGAAGCACAGGCATGGCTGGCCCTTCTCCCTTGCCACCTGCTGCGAGGAAATCGAGCTTGGGCAGTTTGGTATTGCCCATGCCCGCTGCATAGACGCAGACCGCATTGTGCAGCTTGGCCTGGAGGACAGGGAGCTTTTGCAGGGCATGGGGGTGCAGCTGCAGACCAGGGCACCGCTTCTTCCAGGGCTTGTCAGTGGCGGCAGCCTTCCCGAGGGCGCAGTGGAACTGGCGGACGGGCGCTACTTTGTCTCAGTGCACAGGAAGGACAAGGGGCAACGGCCTCATTGCGGCTGCATGGAGGCAAAGGACATAGGTCAGTACGATACCTGTCCGCACCTGTGCGCCTACTGCTATGCCAACAGCGCACCATCCGTGGTCGCCGGAAACTGGCAGAAGCATACACAGGCTCCGCTGGCTGCCACGTTGAGCGGGGATGAGCCTCTGCCCTGAGTCCCTGACCGGACCCGTTCTCATCCGTTCTCATCCTCCTGCACTTTTCCGGGCTTTTTCCTGCCTGCTCTGTGCACAATGCGATCAGCATGATCCAGAATGTGGTCGCCGCACATCACATGGCCAGGTAGTGCGTGTCTCCCAGGGCGCTATCCAGCTGATGATTGACAGATGCAGTAAAGGGTTGAAGCCGCACTATCTGAAGATAGCTGAGATAGCGAGACTGGCTGTTGTCAACTTCATCGACGAGACTACCTGGCGCATTTTCGGCCCTCCTGGCAAGCGTAAATTCTGGCTGTGGGTCATGGGTTCATCATATGTCGTCTTCATTCGTATCCACGCCCGCAGAAGCAAGAA
>CASEWR010000017.1 GCA_949291675.1 uncultured Desulfovibrio sp.
TGCAGAGCATGTGGAAGTGTGGACAGGCTCCGTGCTCTCGGCAACCTTCAGGGTGGGCATGTGCATGCGCCCTGACGGCGCCTTGCGCGGCGTCTTTTTGCTGACCCACAAGAACGGGGACACGGATACCTACCATATCTACGGGCGGGTGACGGACAATACCTTCAAGGCCAGCCATGCCTCCGGGCATACCTTCTGGGGGGATCTCTCCGATCCCGGGACAGTGCACGGCAAGATGCGCATCAAGCGCGGCATGCGCTTCAGTTTTGAGGGCAAGCGGCACTACAATGCCAGGGTGAGTGAGGATTGCACGCCCCTTCCCTGACGTCGTCTCCTGGCGCCTTTTCCTGGTGCCCTTCCCTGGCGACCTTCCCATGCCGCCCCTTCATGCCGCCCCATCTTCGTGACCTTTGCGACCTTTTCAGGAGAACAGTTCCATGTGGATAGTCTTTTTGCTGATACTTGCGACAGCCCCTGCCCTGGTCTTTCTCCTCGCACGCGCAGGGCGCAGGCTCAGAAGCAGGGCAGCAGAACCCATGCCCCGGGTGTATGCCTGGCCTTCTGCAGGACTCATCATTCCCTGTGCCGGCTCCCATCCTGCCATGGAAGGTGCCCTGCGCTCCCTGCTTGAGCAGGACTACCCAGGCTCTTTGCGCTATGTCTTTGTGACCGAGCGCGAGGACGAGCCTGCGGCAGATCTCATCAAACGCCTGATGGAAGACTATGGTGCAGCCAAAACCATTGACCATGTGGTTGCAGGCAGGGCCGAAACATGCGGCCAGAAGAACTGGAACAGCCTCTCTGCTGTGCGCTTTCTGGGCGACAGCGTGGAGGTCTATGCCTTCTGTGACAGCACCCACAGTGCCTCCCCGGACTTTGTGACCCGCCTCATCCTGCCTGTGGCCCGCAAGGAAGCCCCCTTTGCCACAGGCTACCATGAAGTGGTGCCCGGGGATAATGAGTTTGTGACCCTGGCCTACACCATCACTGTGCTTGGCATGCGCCTTCTGCAGTCTCTGCCAGGCTGTACCCAGCCCTGGGGCGGTGCCATGGCCATTGAGCGCACTACCTTCGAGCACAGCGGCATTGCCGGTTTCTGGGCTGAGAATGTGGTGGACGACTGCTCCCTGGCAGCCTTTCTGCCCACTCGCAGGGTACAGGTTGCCTTAAGCCCGGCAGCACTGTTGCGCACAAAGTCCGCGCATCACAGCTTTGATGTGTGGTGGGCCTGGCTTGAGCGGCAGATTCTCTTTCTGAAGTTCTGCGTGCCTGCGCAGTGGCGCCAGCTCGGCCTTGCGCTTGTGCTCCTGGCCCTTGCGCCCACCCTTGCCCTGCTGGCCTTCACAGGCTGGCTCTTCGGCTGTTTCGGGACTGTGGCCCTTGCGGGCAGCGGCCTCTATCTTGCAGCCACAGCCTGGACGCTGGCCGCATTGCGCCCCCTTCTGCCCCGTCATGTGCCCATTCTGCGCCTGACAGGTGCCCTGTGGCTCACCAGCTTCGGGGCCTGTTCCGTGTATCTCAAGACCATGACTGCCACAGGCATTTTCTGGCACGGCATCTGGTATGAAGTGGGGCCTGGCGGCAAGGTGTGGAAGATTGTCAGGGGAAAGCAGGGCAGGGCCTGAGCAGGCTTTTTCAGCACAGGTCTTTGGGAAGCAGGTCTTGGAAGCAGGCCTTTTTTTGGGTGAGACGGACACGAAAGCAGACATTTTTGGGTGAGCTATGATTTCCTATTCCGATCTTGTTCGTGTGTCATTGCGCCAGGTGTCGCGGCAGAAGAGCTATGGCGTCATGGTCTCCATTGCCCTCGGCATCACGGCCTTCATAGCCCTGGCAGTTCTCGGCCAGGAAATACGCTACAAGGTCGGCCAGGACATGGTGCTCATGGGCGGCGTCAATGTCATCCGTGTCACCATGGAGGACAGGCAGTATCCGGGCCAGCCTGTGCGTCAGTTCTATGAGGACACCATCAGCGGCATCCGGGCCCTGCCAGGGGTGGGCAGCGTGAGCGTGGGCAGCCGCAATGCGCAGATGTTTCAGCTCAAGACACGCAACGAGCGCACCCTGCACACCCCGATCTACGGCGTGGATGAGCTCTTCATTCCCACCTTCTCCGTGGACGTCATTGCCGGCAGAGCCCTGAGTGCCGACGACATCGAGCGGCACAGGCGTGTCTGTGTGCTCGGGCGCAAGCGCGCAGAGGACCTCTACGGGGCTGACCCAAAAAATGCCTTAGGCAAGCTTCTCTTCCTGGACCAGGAAGTTGTGGAAGTTGTGGGCGTCATTTCCGGTGTTATGCTTGGTGACTGGTCTGAGGCAGGCTTCATGCCCTACACAACCTTCATCGACAGGCAGTGGGGCGATGCCAAGATTACCAGGCTCTTTGTGCGCGCCATAGGCTGGGAGGACGTGCCCAGGCTCTCCCAGGCCATCCCCGAGGTTGTGCTCTCGCGCCAGAGTGCGCCCTATCTCTATATCAACACGAGGGACGAGCAGCTTGTGCGCTTGCAGGACACCTTCATGTGGGTGCAGTCCCTGCTCTGGCTGGGCATCATTGCCTCCCTCATGCTGGGCGGCTTCGGCATCTGGTACGGGACCTTTGCCGCAGTGCGTGCCAGAACCAGGGAGGTGGGCCTGAAAAAGGCCATGGGCGGCTCGGATCGGGACATCATGGCCCAGTTCCTCTGTGAGGCCCTCTGCAAGTCCGTTGCCGGCGGTATCCTGGGTATCCTCCTCGGCGTCTCCTCGGTCATTGGCGGCGTGTACGCCCTTGGCACGGCTGTCCCGGTGCTGGATCTGATTCTGAGCTGCTCCGGGTCCATTCTCTTTTCCGCTGTCATAGGCGTGGCAGGCGGTATCTTCCCGGCAATCCAGGCCAGCCGCATGGATGTGGTCACGGCCCTGCGCTTCGAGTAGAGGTGGACGTATGGCACCAGTCATCATTGCTCGCGACATCCGCAAGCGCTACGCAGGCTTTGCCCCTGTGCTGCGCGGCGTCAACCTGGAAGTGGAACCCGGGGAAATCGTGGCCATCATGGGGCCCTCGGGCTGCGGCAAGTCCACCATGCTGCACGTGCTTGGCCTGCTCCATGCCCCGGACTCAGGCTCTGTCACCATCTTAGGAAAGGACGTGCTCTCTCTGAACAGGGAGGAGACAGCGGCCTTTCGGCGTGACAACTTAGGCTTTGTCATGCAGCAGAGTAACCTCTTTGATCACTCCACCGTGTTCGAGAACGTGGAATTTCCCCTGATCTACCGCGAGGTGCCTGCTGCAGAGCGCTGGCCACGCGTCATCAGGGCCCTTGAGCTAGTGCGCCTGTCCTCGCGCGTGCACTATCCCAGCAACCGCCTCTCTGGTGGTGAGCAGCAGCGCGTGGCCATTGCCAGAGCCATGGTGAACAATCCCCGCATCCTCATGGCTGACGAGCCTACCGGTGCCCTGGACCAGCGCACCAGCCGTCTGGTCATGGAAAACTTCCGCACCCTCTGCCACACCGGCGGTGTGGCCATGGTCATGGTCACCCATGACGCCAAGATGGCGGACTACTGCGACACAGTCTACACCCTGGAAGAAGGCATTTTGGTCTGCCAGCGCCGCACCATCCCCCAGATTCATGTCCAGCCCGGTGCAGATCTGCTCAAGGGCCCGGACATACGTCTGCACACGGCCATGGTGGCCACCAACTTTCTCCATGAGGGCGGCGAGAGCCCCAGGACCCTGGCCCATATTCTCCATGAAAAGGGTCTGCTCACCCATGTGGTGACATTGCAGGGCGGAAGCCTGCTCGGCAAGGAAATGCAGTCCTATTCCCTGCCCATGCCTGTGCGCCATATGGGTGGCCTGCAGGCAGGCTCTGTTCTCAAATCCTTCCTTGTCCAGCCCTCCCTGGCCGGGGTTGAGAGCGACTTTACCCCCATGAAGGGCCTGTTGAAGGGCTTTGCGGCAGCGCGCTGGGCAAAGGCCCAGGGCGCGGATCTGGCAGCCTGGGCTCAGGAAGAGGGCATAGACTTCCTCTATTCCGCAGGCGGCATCCATGCCCCTGTGGTCTGCTGGCTGGCCAGTCGCATGGGCGGCCTGCCCTTTGCCATGGACGTGCGTGACACGGACATCTGGGCAGGAGCCATCCAGGACGGGCGTCTGGCAGAGCTTGCGGCCCTGCGGGTACTTGTGCGCGATGCGGCCTTTGTGCGCTGCAGCACCAGGGAATTGTGCGAGGCTGTGCGCACAGCCCTGCCTGAAACAGCAGACAAGGTCTCCTGGATCCCGGATCCCCTCACCCTGGCACCCCAGGAAGAGGAAATGGCCGTGGCCCAGATGCATGAGGCAGTAAAGCTCCCCCATATCCTGGCCTGCGGCTGCATGGAAGACCGCAAGGGCTTCAGCGTGCTCTTGAAAGCTCTGGCCAGACTGCAGCAGGAAGGCAGAGAGTTCCGCTGCACCCTTGCCGGTGACGGCCCGAGGCTCAAGGCCCTCAAAAGTGAGGCAAAGAGCCTTGGCCTTGGCAAGAGCGTGCGCTTTGCAGGCTTTGTGCCCCATGCCAACATGAACTCTCTCTATCTTGATGCAGACGTCTATGTGACCTGCGGGCTTTCTCTGCCAGGCCAGCCCTCGGACGGCATTCCCTCGGCGCTTGGCGAGGCCATGGCCTTCCTGGTACCTGTGGTGGCCAGTGACCTGCCCTCACAGGCCTGGCTGGTGGGGGATGCAGGCAAGATTGTGCCCAGGGGCGATGATGCAGCCCTGGCAGCTGCCCTGGCACCCATGCTGCAGCTTGAGGACAGGGAAAGCTGCAACCGCCGCCTGGCCATGGGCACAAAGGGCCGCGAGCGCGTGCTCAAACTGCTCGAACAGGTGCCCAACGCCCTGGAAGGCCTCTTTGCACCGCTGTTGCAACAGCGCGGCGCGTAAGGTGCCAGCAGGCACCTTACGCTGGCTGATGCCCGGTGCAGTTGCATCGGGCTGGCAAGGGAGTCTCTGGCAGGAAGTGCAGGCAGATATCGCAGGCAGGCGATACAGGAGTGACCGTGAAGCTCAAAACAGACGCAGGACAGAAGAAGCCCGGAGAAGCCCGGGCAACGTCCATGGCTCAGGCAGGCTTTCAGCAGCCCGGGCTGCAGCCTGAGCATCAGGCGCAGCAGGGCCCGGATCGTCTGCCGGAGCACGGCGATGTGCCCCTGATTTTCAGCAAGCCGCGCAGGCAGTACGGCTGCGGCATCTGGCTGCTCATCCTTGTGCTCATCATCGGCATTGGCGGTGTGGTGAGCTGGCAGCTCATGTCCAAACCAGAGCGCGACAAGATCACGGCCCAGGTCTCTGAGCTGGTGCGTGAGACTCCCCTGGACTTTTTGCGCAACTGGCTTCTGCCGCGTCTGGATGTGCGTCCGCCCATTCCCCCCATCAATGAGTCCGGCGACGGTGGTGTCCTGCCTGAGCAACACAGAGATCCCGGGGGTGCAGGCTCGCAGGTGCAGGGCGTCATAGCTCCGGAGTCTTTTGAACCGGCTGCGCCCGCAGGTCCTGCAGATCCTGCAGATCCTGCTGCAGGCACCGGGACTGGCGAAGAGGCCGGAGCAGAAAAGGAGAAGGCTCCCCACAGAGAAGATGAGCGCGTGCGTCCCGCCTTTGTGGATGATCTGGCAGGCTGGCTTGTGGACCGCTACAATCCCGGTCGTCAGGGCGGCCACATTTCCGTGTCCGTGCAGGGCTTGAACCAGCGCTACGGCAGATCCATGACCGGTCTGACAGCCCCGCAGGGCGGCGCTTCCGGCAGAGCATCCCTTTTGCGCTATGCCTTCACGCCCTCCATGGTGCGTGCCCTCTATGAGATCTATGCGGACAGTCTGCTGGAATCCATTGCCCGTCAGGCAACAGAGAAGTCCTTGCGTCCTGCCCAGGTGAAGGGCCTCTATCAGTCCCTTGGCAGCCGCTGCATCCTGCTTGCCGGAGGTCTGGAAAGTGTGGCAGCCCTGCCCGGTCTTGCAGAGCGCGTGCAGGCGCTCGCTGCAAAGGAAGATGCCATTACCGAAGCTAACAGAGCGCATCTTGATGCCCGCTTTGACCTGGAGCAGGCCAGAGATCAGGGGAAGAACACCCGTGCTGCCCAGGCAGCAGTAGATGCCGCAGCCCGCAATCTGCAGCGTGCCATGACTGCCAGTGCAGCCGAAGAGCGCAGACTCGCTGAAGACATACGCCGCAATGGTGCAGGGGCCCTGACCCAGGACAGCATTCTCTACCTGGCCCGCTGGGTGAACAGACGCCTGGCTGAGAATCCCGGCGCCATGGAAAGCGTGCAGGCCTCTGCCAGTGTGCTGCGTGACCTTGCATCCCGCTGCACAAAGGCTGCCAGTGCTGTACAGCAGCAGGACGCAGCTGGTACCGCTCCTGCCCCTGCAGGGCGCTGAAGCACCTGCCGAAGCCTGTGGAGGAGACCCTGTGAGATGGGACAAGTGCATACTCTCGAGTTGAGCTATCCTTGCAACCTGTCTGACTGTGACCTTTTGCCATCATGGTGCATCGTGCATTCCCAGGTTTCTCTTTCATATCCCGGGAATGCGCAAAAGGAACACGACACGGGCGTCCCGGGAGAGCAGTGAAACACATTGTTCGTGAGTACGAAGAGGTGCGTTGTTGCCCATTGATCATGCAAACTTCGTTGGGCAAGCAAAAATCGTGCCACTTTAATAAACTGGTGTTGATTGACCATACTCGCCTCAGCAAACCTGGCATGAACCCTGCGAAGTTTGCATGAGCCTCTGCATTTGGCCAATCTTTCGGCGTGATGCTTCTCTGCGGGGAGACACAGGGGATCCATAGGAACGGAACATCCCGAATACATGAAGAGAGGTTTATGTATGAAAAAAATTGTCGCTTGTCTATGTGCCCTTATGTTTGTTGTGCTGTCGTATACTGATGCAGTTGCACAAGGTTATGCAATAGTAACAATGAAAAATAATCCAGGGAAAAAGTATTATGCAACAGAAATGGGATACAGTAAAGACTCAGATAGTCTTATAGTGTATTATGAAAAACCTAAAAATGACAGATTTATTCAGAGTAAAGATGTTGTAAATATCGTTACGAAACTTGGAAAAATAGATTTTCATAGTGAAAAAAATGGTGTCAATTGACTGGGGTACAAATAAATCTGTGTGGTTTACATTTAATGGAGAGTATATTTGTGTGAATGGTGCTACAAAAATATACGTTAAAAATAAAAAAATTAGATAGTGAATACGATCTTGCATGCTACAGTATGTCTTCAAATACTGTAAATATAGAATCGTTATCTAATAAAAAAATAACTATTAATAGAGATGATGCAGTTGTAAGGACAATGTCAAATGCATTGATAAAAATTAATGGAAATGATGTTACTGTATCAAAAGGAAAAAATAAGATTACATTAAGATTTGACAAAGAAAGAAACTCAGCAACATGCTTTATTGACTAGTTTACAAAGAAGATAACAATTTTTAGAAAGAGAGTGCACTCAACAGGGAACTGGCGGAAGACAATATGAATTTTTTCTCGCAATACAGGAGCCAATACCCGGTTTCACAGTGAGAAAAAAAAGTATGCCACGCCGGTTCCCTGCGCCAGTGAGAAAAGAAAAGTCCAAACGTCCTGTAAGCAGCCCCAGCAGGCATCCTGCAGAGGAGAAAAAGCCCGATTTTCTCTTGCACATCAGGAAATGCAGCATGCTATGCCATCAGACGAAGGTTCTGCGCTGCAAAACCCTGAATGTTGTTCTCAAAAACCGGGAAAAGTGAAGAGCTGCTTGAAAAGATTGCCATACATGGGTTCAAGTGCTTTAAGCAGAAGAAATTTTTCAAGAATTCTGGTGAGGACGGTGGTCTGAGCACCTCAGTTCAAGCTGCCGCTCCCAGTTCAACTTGGTATGCCGCCCATACCGTTGAGCGGTCTGCTTTTGATGTCGCCTGGCGGAGAGCATTTCCTGCGTCCCGTATGAGAAGTGCACACAAACACGCATCTTCCTCACAAGTCATTGTAATGTCCTCGGCACTGGATAATCTCGCAGACATTGTCGGTTATCCGATAAACAAGCCTGTGCTGCTCATCAATGCGCCTGCTCCAAAATCCGGTAAGGTTTTTCTTCAAGGGTTCCGGCTTTCCTACACCTCCATAGCCTCCCCGCTCTATATCCCTTAGCAATTCGTTGATCCTGCGAAGCGTTTTCTTGTCCTGTGTTTGCCAATACAGATAGTCACGCCACGCATCTGAAGAAAATTTGAACTCCATCAGTCGGCCATCTGTTCCAACTCTTCCATAGATTTACTTACGGTCTGCCCGGCTTCCAACTGCTCCATGGATCTGAGTAATGCCGCCTTGTTTTGAGCAGAGTAGAAAGGGTCATTCGATGGACGGAAGGGAAGACCGTTCTCTTTGACCATCTGAGCAAGGAACAGACGTATTGCTGCTGACAGGTCTATACCCATCCCCTGGGCTACATGCGCAGCCTCCTTCCGTAATGTGTCATCAACCCGAATTTGCATTGTTGCCATAAGCTCACCTCACATAGTTTGTAGTCTATTTGTAAGTACATCTTAAATATAAGTCAATACAATAGCTGCATAAACGCCCACTTTTTTGGGCCTACGGGCACCTTGTGTTCTTTTCCTGTACCTGCTCAGCATGCTTTTTTTGACGAGAACTTCAGGTTTCTCACCGACTTTTCTGAGAGGGGCCACAACCCGGCCCATGTGCACTGGTCCAGACTCTGCAGCTCCCTGCTCTGCAGCAGGGGAGACGAGATGAGCTTGTGCAGAGGGCATGTGCTGACCTGGTGTCAAGCTCGCTTCTGCTCACTCCTTCACGCGTTCCATGGCGTCTTTTGCCAGATCGGCAAGTCGTGTACAGGCAAGGACAAACCAGTCAAAATCAGCTTCTTCCTCCGGGCTTATGGCCCAGTGCGTCAAATAGCGCCATTTTGAGTAGATGGCATTGCCCAATGTCTGCATATCAACCTGATTGAGCACCTGCTTCAGGGCCTCACTGTCGTGGAATGCCGGGACATCGGGAAAGGCCTTTTCCAGGGAATGCCCGCAATCCATTTCAAACCCGAACTCTGCCAGCCTGTCAGCGATGAACGCCGGCTCTTCAAAGCAGATGAAGGGAAGAGTGGCATAGTTGCTGCATATCCGTGCCCAGAGCAGGGCAAAGGCGTGGAGTTTGTACAGATCGTGAGCAGTGTGTTTTCTCTTCCGGCCTCGCTCAGACAGAGCAGGGCGCTCAGGCCGAGCAGGCCGATCAGGTCTGTCAGGACTCTGGATACATATCCTGTCCTCCTCAAGGACAAGCTCCACATCCCGTTGTTCTGGAGTCACGCCCAGACGCTCAACCCATGCTCTGGGGAGCGAGAGTCTGCATGTCGTGGATGCCTTGCCTGCTCTGCACCTTTCCAAACCAGACCCGTGTCTTCTTGCTTTCCATGTGAACACCTCCTCTGGAATCTGGCGTATGGTCCCCGGCAATGTCGTTGTCAGGAGCCGTGGCTTGCAACTCGAGAGCGTGTCAGCCTGTCAGCGGACGTGTTCTCGCAGGCCCCGGCTTTCAGACCCCGGCTTTCAGGCCCTGGATCGCTGGCAAAGCTCGTCAATGACATGCGAACATGTCGCAATATGTTCAAGCGCTCCAGGGATCACGTTCCCATTTTTGTCAATATAGTCAATCTGTAACAAGTTCTCTATGCATTCACTGAAGGCACAGCAGTTTTGGATCAGGCTTCGTTCGCTGCTGCTGCACATTGCGTAGACCGTCCTGTGAGAGACAATTTTCTTGAAGCTGTTGAGCTGTCCCCAGAATGCAGTGTCGGCTTTTTTGATCGTTTTCCGAAATTCCTGTGTCGCGTCATACATGGTTTTCAGCGTCCTGCCCCTGCCTTTGCATCTGCTGATAAAGGCCTTGCAACGCTCACAATAGCCGTTTGTCTCCGCAAGTGCCGTGTCTGCATCCTGTACTGTCCTTCTGCGAAACATGCCAGGGCCCAAAGCGCCGCTGCCTGCGAGCAGCGCATCATATTCGTCCCACAGCTCTGTACGAAGATGCTTGCCGTCATCCAGCCATGCAGGCTTGCAGTCCAGCAGCCGCCTGATCATACCGGGAAAGCCCTCAGTGGCGAGCAGGGGCACCATGACATTGGTGCTGGTCATGCCAATGGCCTGCAGCAGCAGACCGACACTGCCGAAGGCCAGTTTATCGAGCTCCTGTGAGACCTCCACAAAGAATGCTGTCCTGTCTGCAGCTGCCTTCAGTGCAGAAGCCATGGGGATCTGTTCCTCCATGGCAGACGTGTATGTCTCCTCACCACAGTCCAGATCCTGGGCAAGCCTGGCGAACCTGGCGACACTGCCCTGAAGATACAGGCTCATCTTTTCCTCGCCAAGAAAGGAGAGATCATCACCTGCCCGCTGCGTCAGGAACAGAAGCGTATTGTGCATCTTCTCGCACTGGCCTCTGGCTTCCCTGCTGCGAGCCTCTGCCTGCTTCAGCTGTTCTGTACGCTTCCTTGTCTCTGCATCCCTGGAAAAGAAAGACCAGCCCCCAAAACCCATATGTCTGCTCCCTCGCAAAGAAGTATTGCACTGTGTGCAGCGTTCGTCCCGCAGCTATACCCGGCACTGCAACGCCATGCAAGCAGTGCTGCAGCCAGGGGCCATGAGCAGGGACTGACCAGAGACTGCCCCGGGACGCTGCGCAGTCCGGCTGCTGTTGTCAGCTTCGGCCATGTCGCGTAGTCTGGCATCAGCTGCACAGTTCGGTGTGCGCACGGCAGCCGGCGATGCAGGTTCACACAAAACCAGACCCATGTATTCGGGCCTGATGACGGCCCTGCCAGGAGATGCCCGTGAGAAGTCTTGTGAAACACGTTCTGCTGAAGGGCCAGCCAGAGTTTGCGACCCGCTCCGGACACCTGGTTCGTGCCATCTGCCTGGCACTTGTGCCGCTTCTCTGTGCAGTCCTTGTCAGCACCGCACCGGCTTTTGCCCGTGAGGTTACAGGACAGCAGGGGTATATCTGGGATTCTCGGGATACCTCGGACCCGCGCAGCTGCCTTGCGGCCATGAGCGAGGCCATTGAGGCCTATGATGCCGATGCCTTTGACAGGCGCGTGGCCATTGAGAGCATTGCCGGGGACGTCTTTGCCGAACTTGAGGCAGTCTCGCAGGACGAAAACCTTTCCCAGTGGCTGCCTCCTGTGATTACCCTCATGGCCAGTCAGGGTGTGTTCACCAATGTGCTCACAAGCTCCTTTCTGGCAGGAGAGGTGCGTGAATTCGTGCTCTACGGCGTAGGCAGCGGCGCCTTTGCCGGCAATATGACAAAGGACTACCAGAGCTCCAGTGTGCTGGCGCCCCTCTTTTCTCTGGTCTCCATGGGCAGAAAGGAGATCCGCAGCGTCGGGCGTCCTGAGCGTCTGGACAGAAACAGGATGCGCCTGTCCTTTGCAGTGTATGACTATGATAACAGCAATACCTATGCTGTGCAGGGCGTCTTCACAAAAGTGTCGGACGGCTGGAAGCTCACAAGCATTGAGAATCTGCGTGATCTCATCCTGCAGATTGGTGTGGAGTCTCAGCAGGGCATGGTGCTGAAGCAGACGCCCGGCCATTTTTCCAGGTCCTCTGCTGACAGGCAGGCTGCCTGACAAGAGCTGCTCGTTGCGGCTTTGAACCTGAAGAAGACGAAATTGTCTGCTGCATCCCCAACAAGGAAGTTGCAAAGGTCTGGAAACAGCAGGTGCGAGCGTGACGACTATTTTTATTGGTTGGGTATCCCGGGTGCCGTTATCTCGACGGCTGCAGACTTTGTACAGTCTTTATGTGGGGGGGCGTTCTCATGAGCATCACATATGAAAAAATTCTGCTGACATCATGGACGGCTGAACTCGATACACAGATCCAGGCAATACGCGCCGAGCTCACTGCTCCGGCCATGTACTATCCCGGCTTTAATGACTGGTTCAACAAAGTTGTGCGGGAGTTTGCAGATGGGAGACGCAGCTTCATTCTGGCAAAATCTCAGAACAAGATTGCGGGTATGAGTATTCTGAAGCACTCAGAGGAAGAAAACAAGCTGTGCACCTTCTGGGTTAATCCAGAGTTTCGGTGTCAGCATATTGCTTCCAAGCTGCTCACGATGAGCCTGGATTGCTTTGAAGGGAAAGAGCCGAGTATCAGCATTCCTGAATCCAGACTGGGCGAATTCCGGTTTCTGATAGACCGTCGCAACTTTGTTTGCAACAATGTAGTTCATGGCCTGTATCGTGAGAACATGAAAGAGTATTTCTTCACTATTCCCCATGCACCATCAGTTCCTCAAGGATTTTCGATTGAGAAGATGTTAAATTTGCATAGTTTTGTGGTGCCTTCTTTAGTACCGCATCAAGCGGCACAGGTGGCATGGGGATAAATTTGTCGAAGAAAATTCCTGTGCCAGCAACTTTTCCCTGGTAATATGTATAAAAATCGCCTTTCTCTACGCAGGAAAGCGATTTTGTTTTTTCCCACAGCTCATCAAGAGTGAATGTACAGATGGCTTTAGGCTTGATATAGCCACAAATTTTTTTGACAGGTGAGGACTCATAAATGAAGATCCTCTCAATAGTCTTATTGAGAGGGAAGATCTTCCTCAACTCCACGAGCTTTTTCCCTGCTCTGATATATGCGACATACCTGGGCTTGATTGAAAGTAGAATGTCCATGGGCACTCCATTGAAAATATTGCGCTTTCCCCTGTTGGTACGCTGTTGAGCGACATGGGAGCGCCTCCGGTATGCCTGTCAGGAGCTTCAGAACACCCCTGAGAATCTGAGCGGGTCTGAGAGGAATTCCGAGAAACTTCCGGGCATCAGGGGCCCTGAGTCTGACTGCCTTTAGGCTCTACCCTCTGTGCTGCGCCCTCTCCTGCAGGGCCAGGCGCAGTCTGTCCAGCATGAAGCAGCAGCCACTCAGCAGGGCCATGACGCCGGCAGTGGTGATGACTGCCTGATAGCCGAGTCCGAAGTCCATGATGGTGCCGCCAAGCAGCGGTGCAAAGAGCCCTGCCGTATCAAACATGAGCATGCTCAAGTTGGAGTTCACTGCTCTGGTCTCATCAGTGGATCTTCTGAAGATGACGGCAGCCATGAGCGGATACATGAGAGAGATGGAGGCGCCGTAGAGTAAAATGGCCGGGATGTAGAGCCAGGCAGGCGCCCAGGCAATGACGAGCAGGCTGGAGGCCAGGGTACAGGCAAGGACAGGCACAATACGGTAGCAGGGCAGGCCGTCCAGACGCTTGTTGCCCACAATGCGCACCACCATGATGGTCACAGTGTAATAGAAGAAGAACTGGGCCGGGTTGGTGCCTGTGATACTGCACAGACCCTTGATGAAGAAGATACAGGTCTGGGTGACCAGGCTGAAGGTGAGCAGGGCGGCAAAGACCAGGCCAAGCCCTGAGTGCGTGACTCCGTGCACAACACTTCTGGCAAAGTGGGCAAAGTCTGTCTTTGTGTCGAGACCTGCGTCAGGCTTTCTGAGCTTTGGGGCCAGCACGAAGACCATGATCAGGGCAGGGACCACCAGGAAGGCAGTCCAGGCAAAGAGCACAGTCTCGCTGCCGGCAAGGGGCAGTACAAGCTCGCCTATGCTGGGCAAAAGCGCATAGGGTAAGAGGCCTGTGAGTGAGAAGATGGCAAAGCCTCTGGCACTCTGTCCCGGGGGAATGCAGTCCACCAGCAGGGAGACCACACAGGCCGCAAGAATGGCCACGAAAAAGCCCTGCACAAGTCGCAAACCCAGCAACAGCCACACAAAGAGCTCTGATGCCGGGTCCAGGAACTGATAGCTCACCAGCACGGCTGATGCCACCAGCAGGGAGATGAGCACTGCCGGCAGCTTGTTCATGCGCAGCATGGTGATGCTGGCCACAGGGCGGATGATGGTGATCATGCCGAAGAGTGCGCCAAGGAGCAGACCGCGCCAGGCAGGGTCCACGGAGACCTTCACCAGCCACTGCTCAAAGCAGTAGTAGATGGCAAGATAGCAGTTGCTGAAGAGGGTCAGCAGAAAGAGCATGACAAAGTCGCGGCTCAAAAGCCTGCCTGCAGGTGCCGGCTTTGTCTGTCCTGTGTCAGGCTCTGCTGCGGGTTTTGCTGCATTCGGGACTGTATCTGGGGCTGTATCTGGAGTTGTCTTTTGGGCTGCAGCAGGTCTGCAGGTCTGTACTGTCTGTGTCTTTGTTCGTGACTCCATGGTAATCACCCTTTTCTTCGTCGCTCATTCGTCGATCATGGGCGGGCGATCTGTCAGCCCTGGCTGTTTATTTCTGCGGGCTCATTCCATGTGCTTTTTGTCTTTCTGCTCTTTTTCTTCTTCTGGCTGCCTCTTTGCGGCGCTGGATGACCGTGTCCAGGCTGAAGAGCAGGCCGCAGCACAAAATCATGCAGCCGCCCACACTGACCACCGCATGGTAATCAAAGCCCAGAGAGATGACACCACCGCCTATCATGGGGGAACACAGGGCAGACAGGTCAAAGGTGAGCATCATGAGGTTGGAATTGACAGAGCGGGTCTCGGGGGTGGAGCGATTGTAGACCACCGAGGCTGTGAGCGGGTAGAGCAGGGCCAGGGAGATGCC
>CASEWR010000018.1 GCA_949291675.1 uncultured Desulfovibrio sp.
CATTTTCAAACCTTAGCATTTTACAAGAAAAAGTGAGTAAAAGACAGATATTCTGAAAGTTGTTTTTGGTAACACTTTGTAATTACTGCAAAATATTTTTGGCACAATACTTGTAAGACACAGGAACAACCAACACCCTCAATCTCGTATCACCAAAGGAGTTGATATGCCCCCAGTCATTGACAGTACGAAGTGTATCGGCTGCGGAACCTGCGCCGACATCTGCAATTCTGATCTCTTTGTCTTCCATCGTGGTGTGGACAAGTGCCCCATTGTCAAGTTTCCCGAGGAATGCTGGCATTGTGAGTCCTGTGTCCTGGACTGCCCTTCGGGTGCCATCACCCTGCGGCTGCCCCTGTCCTATTCGCTGATGCACATTGATGCCGCGCTTTTGCACACAAAGGGTGCCGGCTGCACCATGACCAAGGCCTAGGAGGGAGAAACCATGATTGAAACCAGACCCTGTCTCGAAGCAGATGTCCTTGTTGTGGGTGGCGGCATCGGCGGCCTCATGGCAGCCATTTCCGCTGCAAAGAGCGGCTGCGGCAATGTTCTCGTCATGGAAAAGATGCATGCACGGCGCAGTGGCTCCGGCGCAACAGGCAATGATCACTTTAACTGCTACATTCCTTCCTATCATGGTGATGATATTCGTCCTGTGTTCCAGGAAACCATGCAGAGCCTGGTGGGTTCTTTCAAGGAACCCAGCCTCATGTACAAGTTTTTGAAGAAGAGCTTCGAGCTTGTGCAGATGTGGGAAGAGTGGGGCGTCAACATGCGCCCGACTGGTGACTGGGAATGCAAGGGCCATGCACTGCCCGGCAAGCCCAGGGCCTTTTTGAAGTATGACGGCTCAGAGCAGAAGAAGTGCCTTGTGCGCGAGGCAAAGCGCCTTGGCGTGCATTTCTACAATCATCATCCGGTGGTTGAGCTTGCCACCATGGACGGGCGCATTGCCGGTGCCCTGGCTGTGGACATCAGCAACGAAGTGCCTGTCTTCCAGCCTGTGCGGGCAAAGGCTGTGCTGCTGGCAACAGGCCTTACCCACAGACTCTACATCACTGCCCCGACCCCGGGCTACATGTTCAACACCGGCCACTGCCCCAACTGTGCAGGCGGACAGGGCCTTGGCTGGCGCGTGGGTGCCCGCATGGTCAACATGGAATTCCCCTACACCCATGCCGGTCCCAAGTACTTCGGCCGCTGCGGCAAGGCAACCTGGATTGGTGTCTACCGCTACCCCGACGGCACGCCCGTGGGCCCCTTCACTGATCACTCCGATATCAACTACGGCGACGTGACCAGCGACATCTGGAACTCGGTCTTTGAAGACGTCATGGTCAAGGGCACAGGTCCTGCCTATATGGACTGCTCAGATGCCTCGGACAAGGACATGGAGTACATGCGCTGGGCCATGAAGGGCGAAGGCCTGACCAGCCTTTTGAACTACATGGCCACAGAGGGCATTGACCCGCAGCGCCATGCCGTGGAGTTCATGCGCTATGAGCCCATTCTGCACGGCAGAGGCCTGGATGTGACAGACGAGGGCGAGACCACTGTGCCCGGTCTGTTCGCAGCAGGCGACATGGTCGGCAACGGCGGCTGCGGCATTGCCCTGGCAGCCTTCCTCGGCTGGGAAGGCGGGCACGCAGCAGCCCTGCAGGCAGCTGAACAGCCCTTCAGAGCTGCTGAGGAATGCGAAAACATCAAGGCCCGCATGGAGCTGCTCTCCTCCATCTACGAGCGCAAGGAAGGCGCAGACTGGAAGGACGCCAACATGGCCCTGCAGCAGATCATGTCCGACTATGCCCCTGCAGGCCCGCGCAAGGTGCGCTCCGCAACCCTGCTCAGCGCAGGCCTCACCTATGTGCGCAACCTGCGTGCCAGAGCCTGCGCCCAGCTCTCTGCTCCCTGCTCGCACACCCTCATGCGCGCTGCAGAGGTGCTTGACCTCATGGACTGCGGTGAAGCCCTGTTGTGCGCTGCCCAGGCCCGCAAGGAGACCCGCGGCAACCACATCCGCGCAGACTTCCCCTTCACCAATCCTCTGCTTGCGGACAAATTCCTCACCGTCGGTCTTGAGAACAATGAGGTGACCACCTCCTGGCGCCCCATTCGCAAGGCTGAAATGGACTAGTCCCCCCCCTGTAGTCCTGTGGTCCTGCCCCGCCTTGTGCCTGCATGTCCGGGGCAGGACCTTTCTTGCAGGGCGCATCTTCTCACACAGCATCCAGTCTCTCTTCCAGGTATTCATTCCTGCAGTATTTCTGAACCTTTCCTGTCAAAAGCGTTTTCAAAGAGAATCTTTCCCGGCCGGCCTGACATGCAGACGTGCCCGCATCTGTACCCATATCTGTGTCCGCAGATGTATCCGCAGATGTGTCCACAGACGTGCACCACACCATGCACTGCAGGACGCTGTCTGTGCACACGCCTGCGTATCAGACTGTGTCCCGGGAAGTGACAGACAACATCACAGACGCGGAGTCTGCTCCCATGACAACAGCAATGCGCACAGCCAACCTGCGACGCCAGCTCATCAGCCTGTTCGCAGGGCCTTTTCTTTGTTTCCTCATCATGAGCCTGCCCCCGCTGGCAGGTTTGAGCGAGCATGGCATGCTCTGCCTTGCGGCCTGTTCCTGGCTGCTCATCTGGTGGATCACGGAAGTTCTGCCCCTGCCGGTGACCTCGCTCATGGCCATTCCCATCTTCGCCTTCATGGGCATCATGGACCCCAACAAGGTCTTTGCCTTCATGGGGCATCCGGCCATGATGCTCATCTTTGGCGCAACCATCATTGTGGGCGTGTGGAAGGAGAGCAATCTCATTGAGCGCTATGCCTACTGGTGTTTCAACCTGCCCTTCATCCGCTCCAGCCCGAAGCGCATGGTCTTTGTCTTCACCATGGGTGCAGGCCTGATGTCCTCCATTGCCCCCAATATTCCCCTGGTCATTCTCTTCATTTCCATCTCACTGGCCATCGTCAAGTCCTGTAACCTCTCTGCGGAAAACAACTTCACCCGCTCGCTGTGCACGCTCTCAGCCATGGCACCCATGTTCGGCGGCATGGGCACACCCCTGGGCGGCGCCCCGAACATCATCGTCATTGCCATTGTGGCCACAGCCCTCGGCCATGACATCACCTTCTTCGAGTGGTCTGCAGTGGGTATGCCTCTGTGCGTGCTCATCATGCTCTGCTGCTTCCTGGTCACCTCCTTCCTCTATCCTGTGCACGAGAACAATGTGTCCATTCCCCAGGACTACATGAAGCGGAAGATGGAAGAACTTGGTCCCATCACCATCTATGAGCATGTGGCCATCTGGGTCATGGTGGTTGCCCTTATTCTCTGGTGTGCCGGTCCGCAGATCTTCTCCCTCCTGGGGCTGCCTGAAATCGGCAAGATGCTCAACGCTCCCGTAGTGGCCGTGCTCATGGGTGTTGCCACCTTCCTTGTGCCCATCAGGCGCGATCAGGAGAGCGGCAAACTGGTCTTTGCCATGAACTGGGACCAGGCAGTGCGCAATATCGGCTGGAACATCATTGTCCTGCAGGTCGGTGCCGTGGCCTTCGGCCAGGTGCTGCTTGAAGGCGGCATTGACAAGTGGGCTGCAGCCGGCATCCAGAGCCTGCTCGGCGATGTGTCCGGGGTTGTGGTCTGGGCAGCACTGGTCTTCCTGACTGGCTTCCTTTCCCAGATCATCCTCTGTCTGGCCATCATTCCCCTCATGATCCCCATCACCATCGGCCTGGCCCAGCTCTATGGCTTTGACCCGCTGCTGGCCTGTCTCTCCGTGGGCTTTGTGAGCAATCTGACAACCATGTTCCCCTTCTCCTCTGTGGCAGTTGCCATCGTCATGACCTCCAGCGACGGGTATGCCCGCTCAAAGGACTTCATCTTAAGCGGCTTTTTGAACACTGTCGGCATCACCCTGCTGGTGTTCTTCTTCTGCTACTTCGCAGGTCCCGTGATTCTTGGCTGACAGCAAAAAGGCACCTGACACACTTGATAACAATCCCGGATACAGGAGAAAGAACATGCCGACAACAGACAGCACCCCTTCCTGTCAGTGCAGCAAACAATCCTTCACCCACAAAACCGGCCGCTTCTGCCTTGCTGCTGCCCTGGCAGCCCTGCTGGGCCTTGCTGCCCCGCAGGACTCCGGCGCCATTGACTTCAAGGCCTCGGGCGTCTGGCAGGTTTTGACCGAAGTCTCCAACGTGCAGCCGCGCGGCGTCAAGGGTGCAGATACCTTCGGTGCCCTGCAGCGCTTCCGCATCCAGCTTGATGCGGTTGCCTCCGAGAATCTGTCCGGTACTGTGCAGTTCGAGCTTGGACGCACAGAATGGGGCCAGGCCTCCACTGGCGGTGCCCTTGGCGCAGACGGCCAGATCGTCGAGGTCCGGCATGCCTATATCGACTGGCTTGTGCCGCACACAAAGGCAAAGGTGCGCATGGGCCTGCAGCCCTTGATGCTTCCTGGCGCAGTCTCGGGCTTCAGTGCCGTTTTCTGCCACGACATGGGTGGTATTTCCCTGACCAGCCCCATCTATGAGGGGCAGGATGTGCGGGCTGACCTCAGCTTCTTCTGGGCAAGACCCTACAATGACAATTCTCAGGCCCTGTATGGCGAAGACAGGAACACACAGCACCTGGACAACATGGATGTCTTTGCCCTGAGCCTGCCTGTGGAAACAGAGCGCTTCAAGATCAATCCCTGGGCCATGTACGCCATGATAGGCAAGTACTCCTTAAGCGGCCTTGCCATCACCAATGAGCCGGCCATTGTGGCGCCGCGCGGCGGCCTCATGCCGGTCATGGGCAGCAACTACGCGGGCTTCCAGAACACCTTCCTGCCTGCCCTGGACAGGGCCTGGGGCGATGGCTTCTGGTTTGGGTCCACCCTGCAGTTTCAGCCTGTGGATGAGCTGACCATCATGCTCGAGGGCGCCTTTGGCAGCGTGTACATGGGCGAGATTGCCAACTACACGGGCTTCGGAGACACGGGACGCACCATGGAGCTGCGCAGGTCAGGCTGGTATGCAGCAGCACGCCTGGAGTACGCACTGCCCTTTGCAAAGGCTGGACTGCTCGGCTGGTACGGCTCAGGTGATGACAGCAACCCCTACAATGGCTCCGAGCGTCTGCCCCAGTACAATACCCCCTGGATGGTGAGCTCCTTAGGCTTTGGCGGCTCCCCTGTGGATGAAGCGACCTGGAAGGTGCTGGGCAGCAATCCCGGCGGTCTGGCTGCGGTCATCGCAGAGCTCAAGGACATCTCCTTTGTGGAGGACCTGACCCATGTACTGCGCTTTTGCTACTACTGGGGCACCAACAGCCCGAAGATGCCCAGAAAGGCGCACATGAGCTGGCCTACCAGAGCAGATGGTCCCATGATCTACCTGACCACCACGGACACAGCCTGGGAAGTGAACTTCGGCAGCGAATACAAGATCTACGAGAACCTTGCTGTTCAGGTTGATGCTGCCTATGTGCGTGTCGATGCTGATGCAGATACCTGGCGCGGTGCAGAAGAGACGCAGTACAAGGACAACTACCGCTTCTCCGTGCTCTTCACCTACAGCTTCTAAGCCATGCCGGGCCCCTGTTCCGCAGGCAGAACTGCCTGCGGAACAGCCCTGACACATGGATCAGAGCACTGATCCGGAATACAGACCACCCCTGCACAAGACACTCCTGACCCCCTCGGACTTCCCAGTCTGCAGGGGGCTTTCTGTTGTCTGACAGCAGGGCAGGGACTTGAAACTGCAGCACTATGCCCTGTTGTCAGCACCCAGGCAAACAGCTAAGCTCTTCAAGCGTGTGGGTTCCGGGACTGTTGCCGGGACCGTACGGGGAGAGTGTGTGATGAGAGCATATACAGCTGACGTTGGCAGGGGCTTTGCCCCTGACCGCAGTGACAGTGTCGAAAAGAGCCTGCTCAAGCAGTACGAAAGAGTGTTCTTCGAGAGCCTGATTACGACCTTTGGCCTGGATGCCTTTATTCGTGATCAGCATGGCGGCGATATGGATACTATCCACAACGTACGCCAGATAGGCAAGGACGAGCGCATGGGGTACAAGAACCCCGCCAATGCGGCGGCCTGGGAGGCTCGCGGTGCGTATGATTCCCATACCTATCACTCACATGATGGCTACATTGCACGAAACCGCGAAGTAAGTGCTCTCAAAAAAGAAGGTCGTCTGCGGGATGCCTATACTGGCGAAGCCATTGCCCGCAATGGCAGGACAGACCTCGATCACATCATCGCTGCCAGGGAGATACATGAGGATCGAGGAAGAGTGCTGGCTGGCCTGAAAGGAGAGGATCTGGCCAACAGCCCGGAGAACCTTGTCCCGACAAATCCCCGCGCCAACCGCAGCAAGAAGGCGGACAGCATGGAGGACTTCCTGAAGAGACGGGGTGGGGAGTACTCCGCAGAGCAGCAGGCCCGCATGCGCAAGCTCGATGCTCAGACACGTAAGGCCTACAATGCCAGGCTGGGGGCAGCCTACTATACAAGTGACTTCTGGCAGGATGCAGCCATGGCAGCCGGAAAGGTTGGTATGCAGATGGGTGTCCGTCAGGCCGCCGGCTTTGTGCTGGCGGAAGTGTGGTTTGCTGTTCGCGAGAAGATGGCCGCCACCCACAGCTCAAAGTTCAGGGACATGCTCCTGGCTGCAGGCGAGGGCGTCCGGGAAGGCGGCATCAGGGCGAAGCAGAAGTTCGGACATATCCTCAGCCGCTTTTCAGAAGGGGTTGCAGCCGGGCTGCTTTCAAGCCTGATCACAACGCTGTGCAATATCTTCTTTACCACAGCCAGGCATATAGTTCGGATCCTGCGTCAGACGTTCGCGACCGTTGTTGCAGCAGGCAAGGTGCTGCTCTTCAACCCGGACAACCTGCTCTTCGGTGACAGGATGAAGGCAGCTCTCACCATCCTTGCTGTCGGCGCCTCTGCTGTCGCCGGCATCATGGTATCTGAATTTGCCAGCAAAGCTGGTCTTGCAGCTGTTCCAGTGATTGGCGACACCCTGGTGACCTTTCTTGGTGTTCTTGTCTCTGGCCTGCTCTCGTGTGGCCTTGTGTATTTCCTGGACAACTGTGATGTCGTTAAAAGAGCGGTTTCCTTCCTCAACAAGATACATACAGTTGAGTATGATATCGCCTTTTACCGCAAGCATGCTGCTGAGTTTGAACAGCATCTGGAAACTCTTCTTGCGTACGATCTTGAAGGTTTCCAGAGAGAAGCAGCATCTTGGAGGGCTGCGGTTCACCGCCTTGAGGCTGCTGGTGACAATCCTGCCGAGCTCTCACGACTGGACAACATCATGGCAGAACAGGGTATCTCAAAGCCCTGGACAGGGGATTTCAACGACTTCATGGGCTCGAAAAAGCAGACACTGACTTTCGAGTAAAACTTTACGGAGAGGAAACATGCCCATTCCCATTCTTATCGGGGCTGCAGCTGCTGTTGCCGCTGCTGCCGGCGTCGGCGCAGGTGTTTATGGCGGCGCCAAGTTTTATGGAGCGACACAGCTCATGAAGGCAGCGCAGGACCGCAATGACCGCAATACCAGGCGCTATACGCGCCAGCAGGAGCAAACAGTCCGGACTATGGACAGACTCGGCTCCCTTGAACTTGAAATCGTACACTCCTTTTCCAGGTTCAGTGATCTCATTGAGCAGATCCAGAACAGACCGCAGTTCAAGGAGATCACCATCGGCGGGATGACGCTTCCCCAGTACAGCCCCGCAGAACTTCGCGACGTTTCCGTGGGCGCAGGCGTGCTTCTTGGCGCCCTTGGCGGTGCTGCTGCCGGCGCGGCAGGAGGCTTTGCGGCTGCAGGTGCCACAACTGCTGCCGTTGCTGCTCTGGCTTCAGCCGGGACGGGTGCTGCCATTTCCAGTCTGTCCGGGGCTGCGGCAACCAATGCCGTGCTTGCTGTTCTTGGTGGTGGAACAATTGCTGCTGGTGGGGGCGGCATGGCTCTGGGCTCTGTTGTCCTGGGCAGCGCAGCAGCTGGTGTGGGCCTCATTGTCGGAGGCTTCATCTTTGCCGCTGCAGGCAGCAAGATGAGTGACAAGGCCGAAGAGGCCATGGCAGAGGTGGAAAAGGCAGAGAAGATTGTCAACAAGCTTTGCAGCTATCTCTCAGAGCTTGATACAACTGCCGGCTCCTATCGTGGGACACTGACGCGTGTGTACGCTCTCTACAAAAGACTGCTCAGCCGTCTTGCGTCTGTACTTGCTTCAAAGAAGGACTGGAACAGGTTCAGCCCTTCGGACAGGCAGCTCACAGAAAATCTGGTAAAGCTTGTTACCGTGCTCTACGCCATGTGCAAGGTAAATCTGGTCGTCCAGACACATGACCCGAATGGCATCAACAAAGTCAATGCCTCTGATGTCAAAAAGAACCAGGGAGCAGGAGAAGCCCTGCTCAGACAGCTGCAATAGCGTCTTTGTCTGCGACAAGTGCGGTGCCTGCTGCAGCCATCTGCGTGCCTTTGGAGCTATCTACAGCTTCCTGGACAACGGTGAGGGCGTGTGCCGCTACTTTGATGCAGAGACGCACTTGTGCTCAGTCTACCCGGTGCGACCTCTGCTGTGTCGCATCCGGGAAGGCTATCTGGCCTTCTTCGCCTCAAGCCTGTCCTGGGAGGACTACCTTGCTGGCGTGCGTGAGGGCTGCCAGATGCTGAAAAGACTTTGATCCGACCCATACGGCCAGGGACGTGGAGATGTCTTATGGGAAAGCTCGAAGGAATTTCCATTCAAAATTACGGACCACTACAGTCCATACAAATGGGACGTATATGGAGTAACAGCTCTGCTGCTCCCCTGGGGAATGTTACTGCAATCATCGGACCGGGTGGCAGCGGCAAAAGCACAATGGCAGATGCCTTCGAATTCCTTGCAGACTGCCTGAACATGGGCGTGGAAGGAGCCTGCTATGCAAGGAATCGCGGCGGCTATGAAAACATTGTGTCCCAGGGTGTCCATGGACCATTGCGCTTTGAACTTTGCTACCGTGCATCAAGTACCTCCAGCCCACTCACCTATGAGCTCACTCTTTCCCTGGATGAAGATGGAGTACCGTATGTTGCTGAAGAGAGAGTACGCCAGCACGTAAAAGGCAGGGGTACGCCTCTTTCTCTTCTGCATCTGCACAACGGAAGCGGATATGCGTTTGAGGGAACAGAAGAGGGGCTGGAAGGCGAGACAGAGACGAGTACCGGGAAAAAGGCAGATGTCCGGCTTTCTGATCCCGGAAGACCTGGCGTTGCTGTCCTGGGTGCCTTGAAACAGTATGCACGGCTTGAGCAGTTTCTCAACTTTCTGAAAAGCTGGTACCTGTGTGACGTCAGGCCGGATGCTGCCCGCCACATTGAGCACTCTGCACCGCAACCGTATCTGAATCGCACAGGCGCAAACCTGAACGCTGTTGCCCTCTCTCTGTACAGGGAAAGCAAGTCCGATTTTGCAAAAGTTCTGGCAGACATGCAAACAAAGCTTCCAGGTATCACAAAAATAGAGCCCTTACCACTTCCAAACGGCCAGATTGTTCTGCAATTTTACGAAAATAACTTTGCTGAGCCATTTTTTACGCAGCAAATGTCCGATGGAACACTGAAGGTACTCGCATACTATCTGCTTCTTCATGAGAGAAATCCTCGCCAGCTGGTCTTTCTTGAAGAGCCTGAGAATGGATTGTATCATCACTACCTGGCTGATTTGGCTGCAGAAATGAGAAAACATGCAGGCACAGGCTTTGCAAGGCAGATATTTGTCACGACACACAGTCCGTTCTTTGTGAATGGACTTCCGCCTGAAGACGTCTGGGTCCTGGAAAAGGGAGAAGATGGCTTTTCCACAGCAAAACGTGCATCTGACTACGAATTTGTCCAGGCTCTGACAGAGGAAGGTGCTGCAACAGGCGATCTCTGGTATAACACATATTTCGGGTAAGGGCAGAAGGAAGACATGTTCTGCATGTTTCCCCATCCCTGCGCTTGCAGGCAAAGAGCCTGCAGACCAGGATGAAGAACAGGGACGTGCAGAAGTGGCCGGTCACTGTGGCAGTCAGCAGATTCCTGCCCCTTGTGCAGCTGGCAGGCTTGCGCAGGATGCCGGGCACTGCAGAAGAGGGGACGAGCGGACAGGAAGC
>CASEWR010000019.1 GCA_949291675.1 uncultured Desulfovibrio sp.
CGCTCCTCTGCAAGTAACAACATGGAAGAAGTTGGAGCTAGATCTACCATGCAATTCGTACTCAGACAAGCAGCGGCAATCAGGGCTGTTACGTTGTCTGAGACGTTTTTGTTCCTGCAAAGAAGTTCTTTTGGACTGTCAGAGAGCAGATTGCAGATGCCTGCAGCGCAAGGCGTGTGCGAAAGTCCTTTCCTGTGCGTCTTCCTCCCTGTATATCTTCCTCTCTGTGCCTCCTCTTCTCTGGGTGTCCTGGCCGGACGTCCGGGGTTTGGGGCCCTGTGCGTCCGGTCAGGACAGGATGGAAAAGGGAGGTTGGATGGAGGTTGAAGGAGGATAATGGAGGTTGGATGGAGGGTGATGGAGAACAGAAGTACATGGCCGGGCAGAGGCCCGGAAGCTTCCCCATGGGATGCACAGTCTTTTGTCTGTCTTGGCCGGGGCATGACCAGGGCACTGTGAAAAACTGTCCTGCCCGGGGGAAAAATGCAGAGTGGAAAAGCAGTGTAACGAAGCAGTGTGGAGAAGAACTGCCGGGACGTTGTGTCCGTCAGCGACGGACCAGCTGGTATTTGACCGGGACAACCACGGTAAAGGCTGCGCCGCTGACACCTGTATTCAGCCCCTTGAGGCGCTCGGCAAGGCGGGCACTTTCAAGATCCAGGGAGCCGATGCCGCAGTTTCTGGAGACTGCAGCGTGTTTTACATGACCATCTGCAGCAATGCGGATACTCAGCATGACTGTGCCTTCAGCACCGGATCTGCGGGCCTGTCTCGGGTAGCGCTTGTTCTTTTCAATGGCCTCCATGAGAACGGCCAGGGCATGCTGACGGGAGGCAGCAGAGACTTCCACTCTGGCGCCGCTCTTGTCACCGCCCTGAATACCTGCCTGGGGCTTGCCTTCGCCAATGGACACAGACTTCTGCATCATGGCGGGAGCCTTGACCTCCTTTGCCTTGCGCTCTCTGGGCTTGGGACGTTCTTTGGGAGGCTGCTTGCGTGGCTCAGGTTTTTTCACTTCCGGCTTGGGAGGAGGCGGTGTCTCGGGGACAACCTTGGGCGGGTCAGGCTTTTTCTCCACATCCGGTGCCGTGACAGGGGAGGATTTGGCCAGCAGCCTGCGCCGCTCGCTTTCCGGCGTGGGCTGCTGCCGCAGCAGCTCCTCTTCAAAACGCATATTGATGACCAGTGCTCTGGCCTTGGGGAGATAGAGCTTCGGGGGTTCAACAAAGATAACAAGGGGAACGATCATGATCAGGGTCAGGGCCGCTGTCACCAGGCGGGCTGCACGAATACTGGCAGTCTTGGCTGTGGGATCCTGAACCTCAACGATCAGCGGGAGCACGCGTACTAATGACAAAACGCCCTCCTTCTCTTTGTTTGGCTATATCAACCACCGCCACAAAGGCCTTAAACGGCGCCTTCTCATCCACATGCAAATCCAGCAGGGCATCGGGCATGCTGGCAAGCAGCGCCGGCAGCTCTTCCCTGGTGATCTCCTTCTGATTGTGGAAAAGACGCCCATCCTCACGAACGCTGATGACGATTTCCCTGGGCCGCTCTGACAGACGGGCTGCCTGCTCGGATTTGGGCAGCACAATGTCGAGCACAGGCTTTGCGAAGGTCGTGGTCATGATGAAGAACACCAGCAGCATGAAGATGCAGTCGATGAGCGGCGTGATGTCAATGCCGTCTTCTTCTTCAAAATCAAGCATTGTTCTTCTCCGTGTCCTGTGCCTGTGTCTTTGTCTGTGCAGGCGCAGCGCCAGTCCGGCCATGTGCGGAGCCGGCAGGTGCAGTGTCATAGAAGCCCTTGTGCACGGGCTTCACAATGCCTTCACGCACCATAAGGCGCATGGTGCATTCCACAGTCTGGATGTAGTAGCCCTGCATGAGCATTTTCAGGTAGTAGTAGCACATGAGCATGGGGATGGCGATGGTCAGGCCCATGACTGTGGTGATGAGGGCTTCCCAGATGCCTGCGGCCAGCATGGTGGCATCAGGTGCGGCATTGTGGGAGATGACCTTGAAGACTGTCAGCATGCCGAGCACTGTACCCAGCAGGCCGAGCAGGGGAGCAACAACGGAGATGAAACGGATCCAGCTCAGGTTGCGGAAGATGCTCTCGAAGTTGCGATGAAAGCGATAGGAGACCTCGCTTTTCACATCCATGTTACTGGCGTTGGGGCTGGTCAGAAGCTCATGCACAATGGCCAGCACAGGATTCTGGCCACGTGTGCGGTAGATGGCACCAGGGCCCGCCTTTTCCAGACGAAAGTATTCCATGCGGAAGTTTTTGCGCACGATTCGCAGGTAGAAGAAGGTGCGCACAGCAAGATAAACGCCGACCAGAGCAAGGATGACCAGGGCCACGCCGGCCTGGCCGATAGATGCATACACGGATGCAAGTGTCATGTGTGAGCCTCCGACTCGTTTCCGGAAAGCCTTCCGGAGGTGATGTAGCTGAAAACTATGTGAAAACTGACGAGAATGTGAAACTATCCTGTGCTGC
>CASEWR010000020.1 GCA_949291675.1 uncultured Desulfovibrio sp.
ATGCTGCGTGTGCTGCAACTCAGGCTGGAAGCACAGGGCTGGAGACTGAGCTTTCATAAGATCTCTGCAGCGCTGCAGGGAGCAAACATGCTGGTTACAACGCCTGTCACGCAAACAAGCTTCTTTCTCAATGCATCAGCCCTCAGCAGCATGTTCAACCAGAGAAACAGCGCCTGCTGCAGGGGGAAGACTGATTTTTGCGGCAGCAGCCGGACTGACAGTGGCCTGAGCCCCCTCGACATGATCTTCCACGCCACAGGCTGCAGGCCCCTGCAGGCTGCCAATACCTTTGCAGAACTCAAAAAATATACCAGGCCCGTCCCTGGGTCTGCACAATGCCTTCCTGCTTGAGAGCCTGGAAGATCTTGGCAACTGTCATCTTGTGAATGGCAAGATGGGCTGCAATCTCTGCATAGGTCAGCCCGGCACAGGGCCTGCCTGCCTCCTTTCTGCTGACCTGGGAGAGCAGGCGGCAGACGCGCTGTGCTGCAGGCAGGGCAGGAGAGTTCACGGCAAGGGAGAGCACATTGAGCAGATTTTCCGTCAGCGCAGAGACCAGAAGCCTGTGCAGGTCAAAGCTTGTGCTCATTTTCTCCATGAAGGCTGTTTGCGACACGCACAGGCAGCGGGAGTCCTTGCGAACGCGCATGGCAAAGGTTTTGCGGACCACAAGACGGTTGCGCGTGATGGGATGCATCTCTATGCCGCTGGAAATGCAGGGAATGAAGTTCAAAAGCATCCCTGGTTCAAAGTACATGAGAACGATTTTATCCCCGTTCGGGTCCGTATTGCACAGGCAGATGCTGCCCTCAAGCAGCACATAGAGACAGTCATCGCGGATTATGCTGCCTTTGGGCAGAAAGACTTCTGCTCCTGTTTCCTGAAGGACAGGAAGACATTTCTCCAAAAGAGATTTGAACATGGCATGATTCCTGCTGATGCTCTTCACATGGTCGTTTCCCTGCGCAAAGTGTCTGTAAGCTGCGTACCATGACAGCGTGTCCGGCTGCGCGTTGCCGTTCATTGCTGTGCCCGGCCGCGCTGTGCGCAGCACTGTGGTTTGTCTCAGCCAGAGGGACAGCCTGACGGGCAGCCAGAAGGACAGCCACGGGGGCAGCTAATAGGACAGCGAAAAGGGGCAGGGGGGTGTTGCGGCAGACACAGCATGGGAAAAACCTCACAGACTTAGGGAAATGGCCGGATACGGCCAGCCGCAGCGGCCGTTCTTCCTGCAGAGGCAGGATGGTAAAGGTTCCGGCAGAGGAAAAAGACTGTGTAATTTTGGGTTGTTACATGTTCTGCACGATCTTTTTTTCATCATACGCGCAAAATTTGTGAAAAATGTAGTTTGGGAAACATTTGCAGCAGATTCTTTGCAGTAGAGTGCAGATGTTCTCCTCACTATGCGGACTCTGGCGAGCCGTGAAAAAGACCAGTGTGCTGGTCTTTGCAAAGGCATATCTGGAGAAAAGTGTGTCCTGACAGTATGTTGCGGCAAGCATACCGGCTGTGCCGCAGAATCTGCCCTGGTCTTCCTGTGCTGACAGGCACGGCAGTTCGCTTTTTAACAAACCTTGTGAGAGATGTTGCAGGCCACAGTGGTGTGCAGCGGGAGAGCTTGTTCCCTGCGCTGAGCGCACTGGGGGTCTGTGCCCGCTGCCTGAAGCTGTCAGGAGCTGCAGCAGGAATGCACAGGCAGTGACATATGCTGTTTCTTCGCTGATCGGACCCTGTCCCGACAAAACACAAAGTGGATCCCGCGCCTGCCAGCCGGGCTGTTTCGCTGTTCGGAAGCTGGCAGGACCTGCCGCATGGTCTGGCAGGCATCGTACAGCCAGCGCATCAGGCTGTTTCTTCGTGGATCGGGCTTTGTCCCGACAAAACAAAAAGTGGATTCAGCGCCTGTCAGCCGGGCCTTTTCGCTGTTCGGAAGCTGTCAGGACCTGCCAAAGCTCGTCTCATGGTCGTTCAGACAGCGCATCAGGCTGTTTCATCGCTGATCGGGCCCTGTCCCAAAAAAGCAGACGTAGTGCATGCGCCCACCAGGCGGGCAGTCTCGCTGCCCGGAAGCTGTCAGGAGCTGCCGCTTGGTCTGACAGTCAGCGCATCAGGCTGTTTCTTTGCTGATCGGGCCCTATCCCGACACAACAGCAGTTGTGCACGCGCCCACCAGCCGGGCTGTTTCGCTGCCCGGAAGCTGTCAGGACCTGCCGCAGGAACGATCAGGCAGGGCCACAGGCTGTTTCATCGCGGATCGGACCCTGTCCCGATAAAGCAGACGTTGTGCATGCGCCCGCCAGGCGCGACTTTTCGCTGTTCGGAAGCTGCCAGGACCTGACGCAGGCAGCGCACAGCCAGCGGCACAGGCTGTTTCATCGCTGAACGGGCCCTGTCCCGAAAAAGCAGACATTGTGCACGTGCCCGCCAGCCGGGCTGTTTCGCTGCCCGGAAGCTGTCAGGACCTGCCGCAGGAATGCACAGGCAGCGCGCAGACAGTGCCACAGGCTGTTTCATCGCTGATCGGACTCTGTCCCGACAAAACACAAAGTGGATCCCGCGCCTGCCAGCCGTACCACGTAAAAAGGGGGCATGTCCTGTGCGGACACACCCCCAGGGGAAGACGCAGACAGCCCGGCCGGCGAGTCTGCTGCGTACGTTCTTACTTCTGGTTGGCCAGAGTCAGAGCTTCAGCCTGTTCCCCGGCCTTCTGGTTGGCCAGAGCCAGTTCCTCGGCATCAGGCAGGCTTTCCCTGCCGTGCAGGCGCACAATGAAGAAGGTGCTCACAGTGCTGATGCAGGCGGCAATGAGCAGATAGGTGCACAGATACCAGGGCTCGCCGCCATTGGCGCTCACCAGCATGGTGGCCACCATGGGCGTGATACCCGAGGCAAAGATGCCCGAGAACTGGTAGATGAAGGACACGGCAGAGTAGCGCACTGTGGCCTCAAAGCTCCCGGAGAAGAGGCTGGACATGGTGGCATAGGCTGCGCCGTAGATGATGCCGAAGGGCAGGGCAATGGCCAGGAAGACCAGCAGCAGGTTGTCAGGGGAATTGTGCATGACCCAGAAGGCCGGGAAGGCTGTGATACCCAGCAATATGGCAGCGCAGCCGAAGATGCGGGCGCGGCCGAGGCGGTCAGCCTGCATGCCCCAGAAGGGAATGGCAATGGCCATGACCAGGGCAGCACCCACGATGAGGAAGATGCTGGCAGTCTTGTCCATGCCGCAGGTATTGGTGAGATAGGTCAGGGAGAAGACGCCGAAGACATTGAAGGCAATGCCTTCCACAAAGCGGGCACCCACACAGGCAAGGATGGTGCGCGGATAGTGTCTGAAGGCTGCCATGATGGGGAAGCGCACTTCTTCGGTCTTCTTCTTTGCTTTGGCAAAGTCCTGGGTCTCGGTCACCGTGAGGCGGATGTAGGCGCCCACTGCCACCAGCACTGCGGAGAGCACAAAGGCAATGCGCCAGCCCCAGGCAAGGAAGGCTTCTTCCGAGAGCAGCCAGGAGAGCACGCCGATGACGGCAGAGGCCAGCATGAGGCCCAGGGCCAGGCCCACCTGGGGCAGGGAGCCGTAGAAGGCGCGCTTCTTCTCAGGCGCGGACTCAAAGGCCATGAGCACGGCACCGCCCCACTCACCACCAATGCCAATGCCCTGGGCAAGGCGGAAGAGGACAAGCAGTATGGGGGCGGCAATGCCTATGGACTCATAGGAGGGCACAAGGCCTATGCCCACAGTGGCCACACCCATGATTTCCAGGGTGAGGACCAGCATCTTCTTGCGGCCGAGCTTGTCACCAAAGTGGCCGAAGATGATGCCGCCCACGGGCCGTGCCACAAAGCCCACGGCAAAGGTGGCAAAGGCCAGGATGGTGCCCACGGTGGGGTCAAAGTCCGGGACGAAGATCTTGTTGAAGACAATGCCTGCCACCACGCCATAGAGGAAGAAGTCATACCATTCGATGACTGCACCAACCAGGGAGGAGACCACCACGCGGCGCAGATTCTGCTGTGCCTGCGGGGTGGCGTGATGGGCGTCGTGCTCGTCTGCTTCTGTCCGGGCAGCGTCCGTAGCGCCCGTGGTGCTCTGGGCGCTCGGGGTATCGGGGGTTTGTGTGTCCATACGTGTGTCCATTGCGTCTCCTGGAAGTCTTGCTGGGGGGAACCGGCCAGACGCCGGCTGGATATGTTTCAGAAGCAGGAGCTGTCAGGGGACATCTCCTGCAGCCCGGGAGACAAACAGCCACGCGCAAGGCAAGGTTTTGTGTGAGAACACGTGGAGTTTCGCAGGAAAAGCGAAGAGACGCTGTGGCTGCAGCCCCTGGGCCGCAGCTCGTATGCAATCATTGTGCCAAAAATTTCACATGCGCGCAAAAAAGTAAGTTATTGTCAGGACGTACCCTTTGTGATGCAGGCTGTACTCCCGTTGCCGGGCAAGGCAGCAGTGCATTGCAGGTTGTGTGTTCCTTCAGGGACTTGCAGGGCATGTTGCAATAGTGCGATTGTCGTCAGTCACAGTCGACCAGAGGCGGAACAGCCAGGGCGGCACCCACTGCCTGCAGGGCAGCTGTCAGCGCAGTGCCATGCGAGGGGATGCAGGGCAGGCACTGCGTCTGCGGGAGCTGCTGCAAGTCCGCAGACATCTTGCGAAAACAGGGTGTCTTGTGCCATGGTGCAGCATTGCAACGTCTGTCGGTCGACCGGGGCAATTGATGCAGCAACGCATCATGTGCGAGAGGGGGCGCAGCACTGGCGCAGCGCAGAAGCCTCGGACACTAGAGCATTTTCCAATTAAACATTTAATATGCTACAGGGTATCCTGAGCACTCATACCAACCCCTGATGTCCGACTCCGTGACGCTATCAAGAGCCCTCACAGTGGCCTCGTCAAGCTCTTCAGGAGTCCGCGGATTGAG
>CASEWR010000021.1 GCA_949291675.1 uncultured Desulfovibrio sp.
TGCAGCCCGCATTTGGCTTGACTTTTGCCCGTTTCGTGCGTATTCGGACTGCGCAATTCATCCAGCACTGTCCGGCTGCCGCTTTGAAAGGCGGTTGTCCGGCTCTTCCCTGTTATCCCCTGCAAGCCTGCACGGGGATGAGGCACATGCCTTCAGGTCAGGGATGCAGTGCAGCGGAGAAGTCTGTCTGCAGACCTGTCCGCAGCAGATGAGGGCTTTTGTGAACACGCCCAAGGTCAGGCATTCTGCACAAGGTCGTACGTTTTGTACGCCTGCCTTTGCAGACTGACCGGTCAGGACTATGGTCCTGCAAGCCATGCGCTCAGCCCGCATGACAGTTCACGGCAATCATCCATTTGAGAACCGTCGGTGTTCACAGAAGGGTGCCTTTTGCAGGCTCCCTTTTTTTTGGCCCTGACACCGGCAGCCAAGGAAAGCCATGAGCCGAAACCAGCTTGAAAACACACTTCTGCGTCTGGCACAGCCTGCAGTCAAAGCCCAGGGACTGGACATCTGGGGACTGGAAATCCTGGACGGACAGCATATGACCGTGCGTCTGTTTGTGGAGATCCCGCAGTCTCAGCATGCCCTTCATGAGGAAGTGCAGGATGACGCCGCGGAGAATGACGCCGCACAGAAAGCGGATGTGCAGGGAAGCCTGAGTGCACAGGGTGCACAAGATGCGCAGTGTGCACAGGATGCACAGGGCGCAGAAGGCGATGCTGCCCAGCCCCTGGAAGACGACATTGCCGTGCTCTCCGCCTCAGTGGATCAGTGCGAGGCCATTTCACGCCAGTTTTCCCTGGCCCTTGATGCCGAGGACGTCATTGACCGCGCCTACACGCTGGAAGTGTCCACCCCCGGTTTTAACCGTATTTTCTTCAAACCGGAACAGATGAAGCCCTATACGGGAGAACTGATTGAGGCCCGTATGGGAGAGCTCTTTGCTCCCGGTCCCGATATGCCGAAAAGGCGCACCTGGAAAGGAATTCTTGAGGACGTGCGCGAGGACAGCTTTGTGCTTGCCCCGGCCTCCGCAGACAATGAGGGAGAGATCAGGATGGAGTCCATGGCTCCTGTGACCATCCCCTTTGCCAAAGCCCGCAGAGTCAGCCGCATCCATGTCTTCCGCAAGCCTGCCAAGCCGGGCAAGGGACCTGGAAAAGCCCAGAAAAAGGGCAAGAAAGCGTAACGTTTCTGTCTGAAGCAGACTTTGCATGTGTTCATACATGAGGAACCAATGAACTCAGAACTGAAAAAAGCCATTGACCAAATCTGCAAGGATAAGTCCATCGATCCCCAGCTTCTAGTGGATACCCTCGAGGACGCAGTGCGCACCTCTGTGCAGCGCCGCTTTGCCGAAGACATCAGTGTCGAAGTGAACTACAACAGGGACACTGGTGACATCGAGGTCTATCAGTTCAAGATTGTTGTCCCTGACGGCGAACTTGAGGACCCGGACAGGGAGATCGAGCTCAGCGAGGCTCTGCAGCACGACGCCAGCGTTCAGGTTGACGATGAAATGGGCTTCCGCATCAAGATTCAGGATCTCGGCCGCATTGCAGCCCAGTCTGCCAAGCAGGTCATCATCCAGCGTCTGCGCGATGCGGAACAGGCCAACATCTATAACGAGTTCAAGGAACGCATCGGCGAGATCGTCACCGGTACCGTGCAGCGCAGGGAGAAGAGCAGCTTCATCATCAATCTTGATTCCAAGACCGAAGCCATCCTGCCCAGGGAGCAGCAGATCTCCAAGGAGCACTACCGCCGCTCCGAGACTATCCAGGCTGTGATCATCGACGTGCACAGGGAAGGCCGCGGCCCCCAGATTGTGCTCTCCAGGTCCCATCCTGACTACATCAAGGCCCTGTTCCAGCGCGAAGTGCCGGAAGTGGACGACGGCACCATTCAAATCATGGGTGTTGCCCGTGACCCCGGCTCCCGCGCCAAGGTGGCTGTCTACTCCCGCGAGCGCGAGGTGGACGCTGTGGGCGCCTGCGTGGGCGTGCGCGGCGCACGTATCCAGAACATCGTGCAGGAACTTCGCGGCGAGCGCATCGACATCGTGATCTGGAACGCAGACATTGCCACCTATGCCCGCAATGCTCTGGCCCCGGCCCTGGTGTCCCGCATCATCGTGGACGAGCCTCAGAACCAGCTCGAAGTCATTGTTCCCGACGACCAGCTGACCAATGCCATCGGCCGCAAGGGCCAGAACGTGAAGCTTGCTGCCAGACTGCTCGGCTGGAAGGTCGATATCTACACCGAGAGCCGCTACAACGAACTCAGCAGCGCCGGACACAGTCTCGAACAGGTGGCCAGCGTTGCAGAAATCCCTGTCCAGGCTCTTCTTGATGCAGGCTACACAGACCTCGACAAGCTGCGTACAGCCACAGACGAAGAACTGAGCGCTGCCCTGTCCATCACTGAAGGACAGCTCGAGCACCTGCGCCAGGCCCTGAACTTCCTTACTCCTGGTGAGGACGCAGCAGATTCCGCTGCCGGGGGAGATGCCCATGACGAAGGCCAGGCAGATTCCTGATTCTGCCAGCGGGCCGGTGCGCATGTGCGTCATCTGCAGACAACGATTTCTGAAAACTGATCTCTTGCGCTACACACTGACCCCTGAGGGGAGGCTCTGCCCGGACGCAGACAAGACACACCCAGGACGAGGCTGGTACGTCTGCTCTGATGCAGCATGTCAGGAGAAGCTTGCCAGATTCAGACCGGCAAAACGGCGCGCGGGGAGGAACTAAATGAAGGACAAGAAATACAAGATTACTGATCTGGCCAGGGAGCTGAAGGTGGACGAAAACGCCGTCACCGAGGCTGCCCGCAAGGCCGGTATCATCAGCGGCGCTGCCAAACCCGCCCAGGTCACCCTGAGCACTGAGGAGGCCGATCGTCTGCGCAAGCAGCTGGAAAAGCATGAGGAGAAGAAGACTGTCATCGTGCGCCGTCGCAAGCCCGGCTCCAGACAGGACAAGGCTCCTGTGAAGGAAGACGCTGCCCAGGCTGCTGACAAGCCCGCAGCTGCTGACAAGCCCCGCCAGCCGGATCACCAGTCAGACCGCCAGGCTGACCGCAACGCTGCTCCCAGAGTCAGAATCATCGAACCCGCTGCCCGCATCATCAGCAGGCCCGCAGGCAAGCCGGCAGAGCCTGCTACGGAAAAGCCTGCTGCAGAAAAGCCCGCTGCTCCCACGGTGAAGATCGTCCAGCCTGCGGCAAGGCCTGCAGAACCCGCTGCGGCAAAACCCGCAGTGGAAACACCTGCTGTGGAAAAGCCTGCTGCAGAAAAGCCCGCTGCTCCCGCAGCCAAAGTGGTGCAGCCTGCAGCTTCTGCCGAGCCGGCAAAGGAAGAAGTGAAGAAGGTGGAAAAGAAGGCCGCTGCCTCCTTCATGGAGACACCCAAGGTGCGCATCATTTCCCGCCCCGCTCCCTCTGCTGCCCCTGCCCGTCCCCAGCAGCGTGACGGTCGCGATGGCCGCGATGGGCGTGATGACCGCCGCGGCGGCGGACGTGGCCGCGATGGCGGACGCGACGCAGGTCGTGACGGACGTGACGATCGTCCCCGCACCCCCCGTGACGGCGCTCCCCGCTCCGATGACCGTCAGCGTCGCAGCGGCGGTGCCGGCAGACCCGGTGGCGGCTCTCCCCGTCCCCAGGGCGGTCCCCGTCCCGGCTCCGACGGCATGGGCTTCGGGCCTGGCGATGACAGCCGCTCCGGCCAGAGCAAGAAGAAGCGCAACAAGGGCCGTCGCACTGTGGACTTCCAGCAGCTGAGCTACGATACGCATGACGAGAATGAAGCTCCGCGCATGCGCAGCTCAAGGTCCCGCAAGAAGAAGCCCGTGCAGGCTCCTGCTCAGGTGACCCAGCCCCTGAAGGCTGCCAAGCGCAAGGTGCGCGTGGAAGGCGGCACCATCCGCGTGTCCGACATGGCCCATCAGATGGGCCTCAAGGCCAACGAGCTCATCAAGGTGCTCTTCAATCTGGGCATCCTGGCCACTATCAACCAGAGCATTGACTTTGACACAGCCTCCATCCTGGCCTCCGAATTCAGTTACGAAGTGGAGAGAACAGGCTTTGAGGAAAAGGACTACCTCGAGGATTCCACCCCGGACAGACACGAGGACCTGAAGCCCCGTCCGCCTGTTGTCACCATCATGGGTCACGTCGACCATGGCAAGACCAGCCTTCTCGACGCCATCCGCAAGACCCATGTGACCAGCGGCGAAGCCGGCGGCATCACCCAGCACATCGGCGCCTATCACGTGAACACCAAGAACGGCGACGTGGTCTTCCTGGATACCCCTGGTCACGAGGCCTTCACGGCCATGCGTGCCCGCGGTGCCCAGATCACCGACCTTGTCATCCTGGTTGTGGCCGCTGACGACGGCGTCATGGAACAGACCCGCGAAGCCATCAACCACGCCAGGGCCGCAAACGTGCCGATCATTGTGGCAGTGAACAAGATCGACAAGCCCGGCGCAGACCCGGATCGTGTGCTCACGGAGCTCTCCACCCTCGGTCTGCAGCCCGAAGCCTGGGGCGGTGACACCATTGTTGCCATGGTGTCCGCCAAGACCCATCAGGGCCTGGACGAGCTGCTGGAACTGGTTGCCCTGCAGTCCGAAGTCATGGAACTCAAGGCCAATCCGGACAAGCCTGCCCGCGGTCATATCATTGAAGCCAAGCTGGACAAGGGCCGCGGCCCTGTGGCCACAGTGCTCATCCAGGAAGGCACCCTGCGTCAGGGCGACAACTTTGTCTGTGGCACCTTCTCCGGTCGCGTGCGTGCCCTTTTGAACGACCAGGGCAAGAAGGTGCGCGAGGCCGGCCCCTCCATTCCTGTGGAGGTGCAGGGCTTCACCGGCGTGCCGGATGCAGGCGAGGTCTTTGCCGCAGTGGCTGACGAAAAGGTCGCCCGCCGCATTGCCGACTCCCGTGCCATTCTGCAGCGCGAGAAGGAGCTTGCCAGCGAGACCAAGGTCACGCTGGAAACCTTCCTGGCCTCCACTGCCGGCGAGGAGAAGAAGACCCTCAATCTTGTGGTCAAGGCAGACGTGCAGGGCTCCCTGGAAGCTGTGCAGGACGCCATGCGCAAGGCCGGAACCGACAAGGTCACAGTCAATGTGGTGCACGGTGCCACAGGTGCCATTTCCGAGTCGGACATCATGCTGGCCTCTGCCTCCCATGCCATCATCATTGGCTTCAACGTCAGACCTGCAGCCCGCATCAAGGACATTGCCGCGCACGAGAACGTGGATATCCGCTTCTATGACATCATCTACAAGCTGGTGGATGATGTGAAGAGCGCCATGGCAGGCCTCCTTGCCCCTGTGGAAAAGGAAGTCTATCTTGGTCAGGCCGAAGTGCGTCAGACCTTCTCCCTGCCCAAGGTCGGTACCATTGCCGGCTCCTATGTGGCAGACGGCAAGGTCACCCGCAATGCCCAGGTGCGCCTGCTTCGCGACGGTGTTGTGGTCTACACAGGCCGCATCAGCTCGCTGAAGCGCTTCAAGGACGACGCCAGGGAAGTGCTGCGCGGTAATGAGTGCGGCATCGGTCTGGACAAGTTCAATGACATCAAGGCCGGCGACATCATCGAAGCCTTCGAGACCGTGCAGGAGGCCGCAACCCTCTAAACGGTCCGTTTCGCCTGCCTGTCTTCCTTATTACAGCACGGGGAAGGGCACAGGCCCTTCCCCGTGCTTAAGCATGCACGGTATGCTCATCGGACATCTCATTGTCGAATTCTCTCTGGACGGCAACGACAACCTCAAGGCCAAGCGCCGCGTGGCCAACAGCCTCAAGCAGAAGACGCGCAACCGCTTCAATGTGGCTGTGGCCGAGGACGGCACTGAAAACAGCCTGACACGGCTGCGCCTGTCCGTCATTTCCCTTTCCAATTCGGAACGGCATCTGCGCAGCCGTATGGACAAATGTCTGCTGATGATGGAAGCCGTTGCCGGCGAAAAGCTGACTGATTCAAGTTTTGACGTCTATGATGCTGACTGATCTCGCCTTTCCCCCTGCCTGGCAGGCACAGGCTGCTGCCACTGCCGAGGCGCTGCTTGACCACGACAGCTATCTTGTGGCTGCCCACGTGCGCCTGGACGGGGATGCCATAAGCTCCATGGTGGCCATGGCGCATTTTCTGGAGCAGAAGAACAAGCGCTTTGCCCTGTTCGCCCCCTTTGGCGTGCCGGACAGGTACAACTGCCTGCCTGTGCCAGCCCCAGTGTGCAAAAGCCTGGACGCGCTGCCCTTTGTCCCGCGCACCCTCATTGCCCTGGACTGCAATGTGCCCTCGCGCCTTGGCGAGGAGCTGGGCGAGGCCATGGAAGAGCCAGGCGTGCTTGGTGAGCTTTCCTGCATCAACATTGACCATCATCCGGGCTCCGGCATGGGCAGCATTGTGAGCCTCATCCAGCCTGCTGCAGCCTCCACAAGCCAGATTCTGGCCAGCGTGCTGCGTCAGGCAGACGCCGAGTTCACGCCTGAGCTTGCCACAGCCCTCACCCTTGGCCTTATCACCGACACAGGGGGATTTCGCCATGCCAACTGCACTGCCGAAGTCTTTGCCCTGACAGCCTTCCTGCAAACCAGGGGAGCCTCGGTGCACACGTTGCGCGAGCGTCTGGAAAAGAACTGGACAAAGGAGCGCCTTAACCTGTGGGGACACATGTCCGAACATGTGGAGCTCAGCTGCCAGGAACGCCTGGCTGTCTGCGCCCTGTCCCTGGACGAGCTGGAAGGGCGCGGCTGCAGGGGAGAGGATACGGAAGGCTTTGTGGAGCACATGCGCGAGCTGCGCAGCGTGGACGTGGCCTGCTTTGTGCGCGAGCAGAACATTGATGTCTGCAAGTTCAGCCTGCGTTCGGTAGAAAACGTGGACGTCAATGCCATTGCCTCCCTGCTTGGCGGCGGAGGCCACCGCAATGCCGCCGGCGGCACCCTGGTCATGAGCCTTGAACGGGCAAAGAGCCTGCTTCTCCGCACCATACGCCAGAATCTGGGCTGGCAGGCCGACGACAAGGCCTGAGTGCGCCTGGCCCTGACACTTGCAAAAACAGCTGTCCCAAAGCCCAGAAAAAGCTCCTGACGCGGCTGTGCCCCTGTAAAAAACGGCGAATCAGCTTTTGACTTTTGCCGCAAATGCCTCTATAGGTCCTTGTCTATGCCTTCTTCCCATCAGACCTCGTCACTTCCCGCGCAGCAGCACGGCGTGCTTGTGCTCAACAAGCCCTCGGGCCCCACATCCAATCGCTGTCTGTCCGCGCTCAAGCGTCTGGGTCAGAAGAAGATTGGTCATGCCGGAACCCTGGACCCCATGGCTCAGGGCGTCCTGCTCCTTTTGCTCGGTCGGGCAACCAGAATCTCGAACTATCTGCTCGAAGCTGGCTGCAAGGTCTACAGCGCCACCGCACAGCTCGGCCTTGAGACCGACACCTGGGATGCAGAAGGGACAACCGTTGCCGAAAAGCCCTGGCAGGATGTGCGCAGCGAGGACGTTGTCGCTGCCATTTCCGCCTTTGAGGGCGAACTTGAGCAGATGGTGCCCCCCTATTCGGCAGCCAAGAGCAATGGTCAGCCCTTGTACAAGCTGGCCAGAGCAGGCAGGGATGTGCCTGTCAAACTCAAGACTGTACACATTTTTCGTGCGGAAGTTCTTTCCATGGAGCTTCCCTTTGTCCATTTCCGTGTCACGTGCAGCTCAGGCACGTACATACGATCCCTGGCCCACAGCTTGGGGATGCGAGTCGGCTGCGGCGCTGCACTGACAAAGCTGACACGGGAATACAGCCACCCCTTTGGTCTCAATCAGTCCGTAACCCTGGATGAGCTCAGCGCGAACCCTGCGGAGCTGGCAAAGCATGTGCGTCCCATTGAGGAAGCCCTGCCCGGCTGGCCCGTTCTGCCCATCGGTGATGAACTGGCGGCAAAGGTTCGCAACGGCATGTCCATCCCCTGCCCTGCCGGGTATGCAGAGGCTCAGAACGTGCTCTTGAAGCACCGTGACGAGGCCCTTGCCCTTGCCAGGGTCACGGAGAACAGACTGACCATAGCCAGAGGCCTGTGGTCCTGAAAACAACATCAACCCCCTTTCATTACCAGGAGAAACTGCTGTGGTTATGGATCCTATGCACAAGAAGGCCGTTATTGATGCTCATGCCAAACACGAGGGCGACACCGGCTCCCCGGAAGTGCAGGTTGCTCTGCTGACCGCCCGCATCGAAGGCCTGACTGCCCACTTCAAGGTCCACAAGAAGGACTTCCATTCTCGTACAGGTCTGCTGAAGATGGTCGGCCGTCGCCGTAACATCCTCAACTACCTGAAGAAGAAGGACATCCAGCGCTACCGTGCCCTCATCGAAAAGCTCGGACTGCGCAAGTAATCCAAGTTTCCAAGGGGCCTCGCACTATCCGGGGCCCCTTTTGTCTTGTTTCTGCCGCGTTCTGCACCCAGTATTTTCAGGGGTATCCGGGAAGAACAGGAAGGGCTGCCCCAAAGGCGCCTCCCGCTGTTTCTTCCTGCTTTTCCCGGAGTCCCCCTGCACTACTCGGACTGGTAGGAACGCTGCAGGACAGGTCTGCATCACAGGAGGACTGGCCCGAGAGGGCCTTTTGAACATGACAAACGATATCTTCAATCCTGTCCGCGTGACAGCCAGCCTTGCCGGCAAGGACTACATCTTCGAGACCGGACGCATTGCCAACCAGGCCGATGGCGCTGTGTGGCTGCAGTGCGGCGGCACCGTGGTGCTTGTCACCGTGTGCTCCCAGACGCTTGAGGTGAGCAAGGGCTTCTTCCCCCTCACCGTGGAATACTCCGAGCGCATGTACGCAGCAGGCCGCATTCCCGGCAACTTCTTCCGCCGCGAAATCGGTCGCCCCTCCGAGCGCGAGACCCTGGTCTCCCGTCTCATTGACCGCCCCATCCGTCCGCTCTTCCCCAAGGGCCTGCTCCAGGACGTGCAGGTGCTGGCCACAGTGCTCTCCGCTGACCAGGAAAACGATCCTGACATCCTGGCCATGACCGCAGCCTCTGCTGCCCTGCATCTCTCCACCCTGCCCTTTGACGGCCCGGTGGTGGGTGCCCGCGTGGGTCGCATTGACGGACAGTTTGTGCTCAATCCCACAGCAGAAGAGCGCACAAAGAGCGACATTGACCTTGTCTTTGCCGCCTCTGCCACTGCCCTCACCATGGTGGAAGGCGAAGCACGCTTTGTGCCCGAAGACATTCTCATCGACGCCCTGGAATGGGGCCGTCTTGAAGTCCAGCCCCTCATCAAGGCTCAGGAAGAGCTGCGTGGCCTGGCAGGCAAGGCCAAGATGCCCTTCACTCCCCATGAAGACGATCCGGCTCTGGTGGCCAGGGTTGCCGAGCTGTGCACAAGGGCCGGCCTGGAACAGGCCATGGTCATCCCCGAGAAGCTGGAGCGCAAGAATGCCCGCAAGGCTGTGAAGGATGCCGTCATGGCTGAGCTCACTGCTGATCCTGCCTGGGCCGAGAAGCCCGAGGCTCTGGCCGAAGTGGGCGACCTCATTGCTGCCAATGAAAAGGCCTTTGTGCGCCAGCGCATCGTGAAGGAAGGCCTGCGCATTGACGGCCGCGACACAAAGACCGTGCGTCCCATTCAGATTCAGGCCGGCGTGCTGCCCCGCACCCACGGCTCTGCCATCTTCCGCCGCGGCGAGACCAAGGGCCTTGCCGTGACCACCCTGGGCTCCTCCACGGACGAGCTGCGCACTGACGGTCTTGGCGGCGACATTATCAAGACCTTCATGCTGCATTACAACTTCCCGCCCTTCTCTGTGGGCGAAGTGAAGCCTGTGCGCCTCTCCCGCCGCGAAGTGGGCCACGGTGCCCTGGCAGAAAAGTCGCTGCGCCCGGTGCTGCCTTCTCCCGACGCCTTCCCCTTCACCATCCGCGTGGTCTCCGAGACCATGGAGTCCAACGGCTCCTCCTCCATGGCTGCCGTGTGCGGCGGCTGCCTTGCCCTCATGGACGCAGGTGTGCCGATTTCCGCTCCTGTGGCCGGTGTGGCCATGGGCCTCATCAAGGAAGGCGATCAGTTCATCATCCTGACCGACATTCTTGGTGACGAAGACGCCATGGGCGACATGGACTTCAAGGTGGCCGGTACTGCCGAAGGCGTCACCGGCATCCAGATGGACATCAAGGTGGAAGGCCTGTCCACGGACATCATGCGCGCAGCCATGCGCCAGGCCCATGAAGGCCGCATGCACATCCTGGGCGAGATGGCCAGGGTGCTGCCCGGACCGCGCAAAGAACTCTCTCCCTATGCTCCCCAGCACAAGGAAATCTACGTCAATCCTGACATCATCCGCCTCATCATCGGCCCTGGCGGCAAGAACATCAAGGCCATCACCTCTGCCACAGGTGCTGCCATTGACATTGACGACAGCGGCAAGATCTCCATCTTTGCGCCCTCCTCTGACTCCCTGGAGCGCGCCTGCGAGATGATTTCCTACTATGATCAGCATGCTGAAGTGGGCAAGAACTACGTGGGCAAGGTGAAGAAGCTGCTCGAAATCGGCTGCATTGTGGAGATTCTGCCCAATGTGGAAGCTCTGGTGCACATTTCCCAGCTTGACACCAGCCGTGTGCCCCAGGTGGCAGACGTGGTCTCCCTTGGCGAAGAGATGAAGGTCAAGGTCATTGAAATCAATGGCGACCGCATCCGCGCCAGCCGCAAGGCCGTCATCCTCGAGGAGCAGGGCCATCCCTGGAGCCCCGAGGACACTGCCCGTCCCGCCCGTGGTGAAGGCCGTGGCGAAGGTCGTGGTCCCAGAGGCGGCGGCAGACCCGGCTCTGGTCGCGGCGGTCATCGCGAAAGACACTAAGAAAGACTGAAGCCCGGCAGGACATCAGGGAAGCCGTTTCCCGGATCCTTCTGCCGGGCTGTCGCAGGCATGCCTGCAAAACAAACAAGGAGTTTTCATGGCCAAGTTGGAAAAGAAGGCCGCCCGGCCAGCTCAGACTGAGGAACCCGTTCAGGGTGTGCAGGATGAGGCTGCAGAGGATGCTCCCGGTGATCGTGTGCCGTCAGCCGAAGAAGTCCGGGACAGACTGAGCGGCAAAAACAGAATGCACTTCGAGGGCCTTGGCATGCCCTGGGCCGTGCTGCTCGGCGGCAATCCCGTCCAGCTCATGCCCCAGGTGGTGGCCACCGTGCTCAAGGCCGGCGGTACCCGTCCCGCCTGGCGCTGGCAGACAAAGAACAGCGAGAACCAGGTGACAGACTACCTGCTCATGGCCTGGCCCAAGGAAGAGCCCGTGCGCGCTGCCGTGCTTGTGGCTGGTCTTGAGGGCGAGAAGATGCAGCCTGTGGATGCCTTCCCCCTGCTGCAGGGTCTGCCCAATGACCTCACTGTGGCTGAGGTGCACCCCTGGAAAGAAGGCAGAGGTGCTGACGTGGCTGCCAGAGTGGACGAGGATCACAGCCCCATGTGGTTCTATGACCCGCTCTACGATCGCGATCGCAACGACCTGACCATTGATGTCATGCAGACCTTCCTGGTGGCAGGTCTGGCCTTCAGCGTGAAGAAGGCCATGCTCGACGAGCTCACCATCACCCAGGGTCCCTACTACGAAAGCCATGCTGCCAAATGGCTTGAGGAACATCCCGGTGCCAGCCGTCTCGATGTGCCGCCCCTGAAGATCCCCATGGCCGGACGCCATCTCATCTTCCCGGGCCGCAACTTCGGTGAATACGAGCTGCGTGCCAGAATCGTGAAGGTGGAGGATCATCAGCTTGAGCGCATGCCGGTGAAGATTCTCTACCTGGAGTTCCCCTTTGAGGAACACCAGCCCCTGCTTCTGCCTGTCTACGCTCCCAAGAGCGTGCTCAAGGATTACGAGCCTGCTGCAGGCGACGAAATCGACGCCTATGTCTGGCTGCAGGGCCGCATTGTGGACATGGAAGACCAGAGCCAGGCCATGCCTGAAGATCTGGAAAAGGACGTGTCCCACCCTGCGCCCATCAAGAATGAGCAGTAGTACGGCAAGCTGTACGGCCAGCTGTACGGTCAGCAGGATGGACGGAAGGTAAGAACATAGTCCTCTGCGCTCAAGAGCAAGACTTGCAGGCCTTTTCCGGGATATCCCGGGAAGGGCCTTTTTTCGTGTCCGGCTGACGGGCGCCATGGGGCCATCATGAGCATGGGCACATGGCCATGCAGCCTCACGGCAGCCACATGACAGCCTCTGACTGCCTTGCAGAAGCGTCTGGCAGCCAGGCAACGGTCAAGTTCATTGGTAAGCCTGTTACGACTCATGCTGACCTTCTCGCGAGCATCAGGGGCATTCTCAGGGCAATGCCGAGCCCCCGGGGGCTGGCGCACAACGGACATTTGACAGCTGCACAGGCCTTTGAGACCCGCAACGCCGCGCCTGGCGCCGGTTTGCGGGTATGAACACTTTTTGCGCTGCTGATGCGGAATGCAGTGTGAAAAAAGGCCTTCTCCTGTCCGTGGGGGACGGGAAAAGGCCTTAAGTGCTTGTTTTGTCTTGTCAGGCGCAGGGACCCGGGGGCTTAGACGCCGCTTGCTTCAGCCTTGAGGGCTTCTGCCTGGGCTGCCTGGGCGAGGGCCTCCAGAAGGCCGTCAATTTCGCCTTCCATGATGCGGTCCAGGCTGTACAGAGTCAGGTTGATGCGATGATCCGTGCAGCGGCCCTGGGGGAAGTTGTAGGTGCGGATACGCTCGGAGCGGTCACCTGAGCCTACCTGGGCGCGTCTGTCAGCAGCCTGTTCGCTGCTCTGGCGCTCCTGCTCCAGGGCAAGGAGACGAGAGGCAAGGACCTTCATGGCGCGGGCCTTGTTCTTGTGCTGGCTGCGCTCGTCCTGGCAGGTCACCACCAGACCGGTGGGAATATGGGTGATGCGCACTGCAGACTCGGTCTTGTTGACGTGCTGGCCGCCTGCACCGGAGGCTCTGTAGACGTCAATCTTGATGTCTTCGGGCCTGATGTCCACGTCCACATCCTCGGCTTCAGGCATGACTGCCACTGTGGCTGCAGAGGTGTGGATGCGGCCCTGGGTCTCGGTAACGGGCACGCGCTGCACGCGGTGAGCACCGGCCTCGTACTTCAGGTGACTGTAGACCTTGTCACCGGAAATGAGACAGATAATTTCCTTGTAGCCGCCGGCTTCGGTCGGAGATTCACTCATGATCTCGACCTTCCAGCCCTTGAGTTCGGCATAGCGCGAGTACATGCGGAAGAGATCCGCAGCAAAGAGGGCAGCTTCCTCACCGCCTGTTCCGGCGTGGATTTCGAGGATGGTGTTCTTCTCATCCAGGGGGTCCTTGGGGATGAGCTGCACCTTGAGCTGGTACTCGATTTTGGGCAGTTCTTCCTCAAGCTCGTGCAGCTCTTCCTGAGCCATGGCCTTGATGTCGGGATCCGGGTCGTGGAGCAGCTGACGATTTTCTTCAATCTGAGTTTTGACGGAGCGGTACTTGCGGAAGAGCTCGACCACATCCTTCAGATCGGCATGGGCCTTGCTCAGCTTGCGGAACTGTTCCTGATCCGAATAGATGTCCGGATCTGCAAGAGATTTCTCCAGCTCCTGATATTTCTTTTCCAGACCTTCGAGTTTGGCAAACATATTCAATCTCCCACATCGTCCCAGGTGCGGGACAGTCAAAAAGCCCGCGATTGTCTCGTGGGCTCTGTCCTGATGTGCACAAGCGCACTGAAGCGCACTGACGCGTTCGTTTCTGCCTTGCCCGGCGGCCCGGAATGAGGGCCATACAGCCGTCACAGACGGGTGTAGGGCACCGTCTTCACCTGCCAGCGACTATCCTCGCCAAGAGCTTCCTTAAGGGCCACAAGGGCCACTTCAAGGTGCTCGCGTTCGGGCTCGACCGTGGTCAGCTTCTGTAACAGCAGACCAGGGGTGCGCAGGCAGGTGGCGCAGCGGCCATCCTTCATGCGTGCTGTTGCCCTGATGAGCTCATAGGACAGACTGGCAATGGGGGCAATGAGAAGCAGCTTGAAGAACAGTGTTCCCAGGTGCCTGACCACGGAGCTTTCCGGTGTCCAGAAGTGGAGCAGCAGCGGAACAAACAGCGCGTGGCTGACGACCGAGACACAGACCACAAAGAGGAGGAAGGTAGTGCCGCAGCGCGGGTGCAGGCGGCTCTGGGCCGCAGCAAGCTCCACGTCCACGGGCTTCCCCGTTTCAAAGGCATGAATGGTCTTGTGCTCTGCGCCGTGATACTGGAACACGCGCAAAATTTCCGGGACACGCCGTATGGCCAGAATGTAGGCCAGCAGGATGAGCAGCTTGAACAGTCCGTCCCAGAGCTGGAAGGACACGTCAGACACATCCCCGGAAAGACCGGCCTGGGTCATGAGCCAGGTCAGGCCGTGGGGCAGAACGAGACAGAGAAGCAGGGCAAAGGCTATGGACACCATGAGGGTCACAACCAGATGCCAGCCCTCCATGGGTTGGCCGTCATCCTGTCCCTGCAGTTCTGCAGAGCGGTTCAGGGTCTTGATGCCGTTAATCAGGGTCTCCATCAGGACCGGAAAACCGCGCAGAAAGCGCGTTGAGCGAATTCTTTCGGATAAAAACGAAGACCACAGCCTCCGCTCCCCGATAATTTCGCTTTTCAGCTTTGCTCCGAGGCCGTAGGCTGTGCCGTTACGCATCATAACGCCCTCCAGCACAGCCTGACCGCCCACAAGGGGCATGTCATCTGCAGCAAGGAGGGCGCTCAGACAAACAAGACTACTTCTTTTCAAACTTGGCGTACTTCTTGCGGAAGCGGTCGATGCGACCAGCGGTGTCAAGGAAACGCTGCTTGCCGGTGAAAAAGGGATGGCAGGCTGAGCAGACTTCAACGTGCACCTGTTCGCCCTTGGTAGAGAGAACCTGCTCGCTGTTTCCGCAGGCACAAGTGATTGTGGCCTTGTAGACTTTGGGCTGGATATCTTTTTTCATTGTAACCCTCGAAAAATATTATCACAAAGCACCAGAAAAAGTGCCCTGCGACTGCGTCGGAGCCTGTATGTGCCCCTTAAAGGAAAGTCCTAATAGATCAAAAGCCGTCAAGAGGCAAGCCCCGTGCCGCCTGTTTCGCGGGGATTTTCGCCTTTGAGGCGGTCTGCCGGCCCTTGCCTTCCCCTGTCTCAGAGGCTACAAAGCCAGCCCATGGGAACACGTATCAGCAAAAAGAGAGCTGACCAGCTCGTCTGTGAGCAGGGTCTTTCCGAGAGTCGCGAGCAGGCCAAGCGTCTGATCATGGCCGGCCAGGTGCAGGTCATGCCTCCAGAGGGCAGCAAGGCCCTGCCTGTCCGCGTGGACAAGCCCGGCCACATGTTCTCCACAGACACAGTCTTTGAGCTCACAGGCCAGGAGCAGTACGTCAGCCGCGGTGCCTACAAGCTGCTGACCATCCTGGAAAGTGCTGACCTTGATGTCACAGGCTATGTCTGCCTTGATGCAGGCGCCTCTACAGGCGGCTTCACGGACTGCCTGCTGCAGCGCGGCGCACAGAAGGTCTATGCAGTGGATGTGGGCAAAAACCAGCTGCACGAGCGCCTGCGTGCCGATCCGAGGGTCATCAACCTTGAGGGCGTCAATCTGCGTACAGCAGAAACCTCCCTCATTCCCGAACCTGTGGACATCGTGGTGGCAGACGTGAGCTTCATCTCCCTCACCCTGGTGCTTGAACCCTGCATGGCGTGGCTCAAACCCGGAGGCTGGGTGGCAGCACTCATCAAGCCGCAGTTTGAGCTCGGTCCGGGACAGACAGTCAAGGGGGTGGTGCGCAGCGAACAAGCACGCCAGCAGGCCATTGACAAGGTGGTGACCTTTGCCAGGGAAGTGCTGCATCTCGACTGCCTGAGTGTTGTGCCTGCTGCCATCAAGGGACCCAAGGGCAATCAGGAATACCTGGCCCTCATGCGCAAGCAGGGCGCACAGGGCCAGGCATAATCAACGTCTCAATGTGGTGGCAGACAGGCTCTCAGCCTGTCTGCTTTTTTGTCAGGGACTCATGCTGCAGGCCTGAGTGCAGCTTGTCCAGGAAGGCCTCCAGGGACGGTGCAGTTGATGCAAAGATTGTCAGGTCCGTCAGCTCCTGCGAAGTGCGAACCTGCGACAGAGCTGAAGCAAGAGCAACAGGAAATGTCCCGAAGCGACGCTGCAGGACATTGAGGATGGTCTCTTGTGCTCCTTCCTGACGGGCCTCCTCACGGCCTATCCGACGACCTTCCTCACGAAGATCTTCTTCCCACGTATACACAATTTCTGTCTGCATTGCTAAATCCTCAGAATGCCAGACGTAGTCTGGAATGTTGTCCTGCGCAATTTTTCTTCAGGAGTTCTATGAATATCCAACAGCGTGAACGTCGCAAAACCGAGATTGCAGTATACAAACAAATGTAATTACCTAAAAAACACTATCCCACCGCTCTCCCTGACTTATTTGACCCTGGACAGACGAGGCACGCCAGCAGGCCATCGACAAGGTAGTGACCTGTGCCAGGGAAGTGCTGCATTTCGACTGCCTGAGTGTTGTGCCTGCTGCCATCAAGGGGCCCAGGGGCAATCAGGAATACCTGGCCCTCATGCGCAAACAGGGCGCACAGGGCCAGGCGTAATCAACGTCTCAATGTGGTGGCAGACAGGCTCTCAGCCTGTCTGCTTTTTTGTCAGGGACTCATGCTGCAGGCCTGAGTGCAGCTTGTCCAGGAAGGCCTCCAGGGACGGTGCAGTTGATGCAAAGAT
>CASEWR010000022.1 GCA_949291675.1 uncultured Desulfovibrio sp.
GGCTCGGACCCGGATGCAGCCCTCTACTACCTGGCCTGCCTGCTTGAGGGCGGCGAGGACCCGCGCTTCATCTGCAGACGCCTTATCCTGTCTGCCTCGGAGGACATAGGGCTGGCGGATCCCCAGGCCCTGCCCATGGCAGTTGCCTGCCAGCAGGCTGTGGAGTTTGTGGGCATGCCGGAGGGCTTTATCCCTCTGGCAGAGACCGTGACCTACCTCGCCCTTGCCCGCAAGAGCAATTCCACCTACGCTGCCTACCACAACGCAGCCAGGGTAGTGCGGACGCAAGGGGCCCAGCCAGTCCCCCTGCATCTGCGCAATGCGACCACAGATCTGCAGCGCGAATGGGGCTATGGACGCAACTACCTGTATCCCCACAATTACCAGGGAGGCTGGGTGCGCCAGCGCTACCTGCCCGATACCGTTGCCGTGGACAGCTTCTACAAGCCTGGCAATAACGGCGAGGAGCCCCGCCTGGCTGCCTTCTGGCGCAGCAAAAAGACGAGCAAGCCGCCGCAGCGCTGAGCCACAGACAGATTTTCGCGGATATCAGTTCTCACCCCCACAGGGCCCGATTCCCCCGGGCCTTCTGCAAGGACCTATACCATATGGAAAAATTTGTTCCGGATACTCTGCTCAACCGCTTCCCTGAGGACAGCTATGCCTCTGCAATGCAGGTTCCCTGCTTTCTGACCAGAGCCTTCCCTTCCTTGAGCTTCTATACGCGCATCTTCCTCGGCACCACCCACTGGCTCACCTCCCGTGCCGCAAAGGGCAAATGCGATGACGCAGCCTGGTGCTATGCCAGTGCCTGGATTCTGGAGGATGTGGAGCGCACAGGCATCAGTGTCCGTGTATCAGGCCTTGAGGCCTTCAATCAGGCAGAGGGGCCCTTTGTCATTGTGGCCAACCACATGAGCACCCTTGAGACCTATCTTCTGCCCTGCATCCTGCGTCCGCGTTTCCCTGTGACCTTCATTGTCAAGCGCAGCCTCACCACCATGCCCTTCTTCGGCCATGTGATGCGCTCCCGTGACCCTGTTGTGGTGGACAGAGTCAATCCCCGCGAGGACCTGACCACCATTTTGCGTGAAGGCACAGAGCGCCTGAAGAAAGGCATCTCCATCATTGTCTTCCCCCAGTCCACCAGGACCATGCACATTGATGCCAGACACTTCAATACCATTGGCGTCAAGCTGGCCCGCAAGGCCGGCGTGCCTGTTGTTCCCCTGGCCCTCAAGACCGATGCCTGGGGCACTGGCAAAAAGATCAAGGAGCTTGGCAGGATTCGTCCCGAGAGTGACGTGCTCTTCCGCTTCTTCCCGCCCGTGCATGTGGAAGGCTCAGGCCATGCCGAGAACAGAGCCATCTATGAGGCCATCTCCCATACCCTGCACTACTGGGAAGCCAGACAGAAGGCCAAGGACGAAGGACGCCCCGTGCCCCCTGTCCTTGAGGAAGGCTACGAGTTCCCGGTCATAGACCGCTCTGCAGAGAAGAAGGCCGACAAACCTGAAGCTGAGCAGCCTGAACAGCCTGGCCAGCAGCCTGCATAAGACAGTCAGCTCAGCAGACTGAAGATAGTTCTAGGAAGAACAGACAGCACCCATGCGTCTGTTCTTCCTCGTTTGTTGTGCAGCCTGCTCCCTGCACGGTGAGCCTGCATGGCCGGCAGCTCGCACTTCCTGCGGTGTCTACAGCCCGGGATCAGCCGTGATCAGAAACCAGATCAGAAATCAGAGAGGCCAGGGTCCCAGCTGTCGTCATCCCAGAAGTCTTCCTCATACTCTTTCTCACACTCTTCCTCAAAGTCATCCAGGTACTGTTCCCTGACGCGTGCAAGATGCTGTGTCAGCAGCCTGACACGCCTGTAGTACTCGTCTTCAGACAGCCCAAGGGCTTCCATAAGCTCCTTCTGCTTCTGAGAAAGTCTGTAGACAGCCCATGTGTCATCTTCAGTTCTGAAGATCATGAACGAGAACAGTTCACGCAGAAGGACTGCGACTGAGGTGACATGTTCGGGCCAGCTGCTGGCATGCTGTCTGCAGCTGTCGAGCCGGGCAGCAAGTTCGCTGCGCAGAATCAGCGCCAGGAAGGTCAGGAAGGGGGCAGTTCTGTTTGCCGCAACCATGTCTGCATACCTCCTGCACTGAAACTCATCAGCTGGCGGAAAGGTTTCTCCTGCGCGGAAAAGACGGCATGTGCTGTCCTTTCCCCTGTACAGGTCAAGGGCCGCACTGTCAGACATTCGTTTCGAGCTGACCAGACAGAAATACCCGGCAAGGTCCAGCTCGCGCTTGATCACCTCTTCCCTGCGCACTGCTCTGACAAGGAACGTCCTGCCGTCGCGAACCTCGCACTGGCAATCAAAGTAGTAGCCATAGTGCCCTGGGAAAGAAGAGGAACACTCGCTGCCGTATCGCTGCTCCAGCTCCTTCTCCATCAGCCCAAGCCAGGCACGTATTTCCCCCTGCACCGCCTCTCTTTCCGAAAGCGTGCAGCAGATATGGATGTCGCGCTCTTTTTTGTCCTCAGGCCAGAGGGGAGCCCTGATAGTCCCGCAGCATATGGTGCCGGAGACTGTATTGCCGGCCCCAATGTCCTGCATCCTGCCTGTCTCTACAGCCTGGCAGACCTCATTTGTGTGCAGATACTCCAGAAGGCGCGACGCAAACAGCGGGTGTCTGCCCTGAAAATGCAGCAGAAAGGACACCTTCTCCCTGTCCATGTCCTCGAAGTCCCTGATACTTGCAAGCCCCTGCCCCATCACCATGGTCACGTCATGAAAGCCGCGTTCACGGATTTGTCCGGCAAGAACACAGCCTCTTGCCGTATCTGTTTTGAGCTGCGGACACAGCTCGTAGCAAAGTGGCAGATTCGTCCTGCTGTCACAGACAACAGAGAAGCAGAAGCCGGACGGACCTCTTCCTTCCATCTCACCAGACGCACCTGGCTCACCAGACTCACCCAGAAACACATCGCCGGCCTCCCACTCCCTCCTGTCAGGGGCATCACAGGAAAACCAGACCGAAGCAAGCCTGCCCTGCCTGCCACTGCGCGCCGTGCGCACTGTACTCCTGCTTTCCATCCACAGCGCAAGGAAGGCCTCGATCTCTGCTGTGGAAACACTCCTCAGCAACAGGCGAAGCTCTCTTGGGCTGAGCACATGCATGTCACTGTCAAAGAGAGGGTATTTGCACGCATAGGGCTCATACGCCTGTAAGTCCGTGTCATCGCGAACCAGTATGGCTGCCGCAATATCAAGAAGAAAGCCTGCCCTGTCAGCAAAGACCCTCTCCAGCAGGGTCTTGAGGCCGCAGGACTCGGCAAACCTCTCCAGCAGCAGAAAGAGCCCCACAGTCAGGACCCCCTCCCGCACAGTGATCCGCCTGAGCCTGCGAGTCTCTGCTGTCGGAAAGTAGCGGGCAAAGCTCTTGTTGGGATACATCTTGCCGGGCTTGCCCTCGACAAGTTTGCCTATGGTGACGCGCTTCGGGACATTGTACTTGCGCTGTGCATCGTACTCCCGGCTCACCTCGTACAAGACATAGGAAGCTGCCTTGCGGCGAGAGATGACAATCTTCCCCTTGCAGTCAGGAACGTCTACCTCACAGTCCAGATACATCTCAGGCTCTCCCGGCGAATCCGGGAGCGTTCGGGACACTGGCCCCACATCTCCCGGTCCCTGCCTTCTCTGGTGTGGCTGTACTGCCTAATGCGCGCTTGTCAAAGGCTCACAAAGCCGTGCTTCATGCCAGCCTGCAGCCCAGTCCATCAGCTGTGCTGCAGCCGTAAAGGCTCCCGGCTTGTCAGGCAGGCCGTGCTCATCCTGCTGCATCTCATAGAGCAGCGCCAGACCGGGGCCATAGATGCTGATCTTGTGCTCCTTTGCCACCTTTGCCTCTTCAGCGCCCTCGCCGGCGCCCTCACCTCCCCCATCACCGGCTTCCTTCTCGCGCACTTCCACCCAGAAGCCCCGACCGCTCTTCCCGGTCTTCACAGCTTCGGCCCTGGCAGGAAAGTCCTCCATGCCGGATCTGGCCACAAAGTCATCTGCCAGGCTCGTGAGATAGGCTGCCACTTCTGCTGCGCCAGGCATGCGCTCCTGCGGGCAGGGGAAGTCCGCAGGCGGCTCAAAGCTCCACTTCTCAAATTTGCCCCATTCCTCTCTGGGCTTCATCCTGCTCAGCTCTTCCCAGTCCGGCGGGGTGAGGCAGACAACCTTCATGACTTTGAGCACATGCTCCCGGGCACTGAAGAGGGCCCGCACCCTGAGCAGGCCAGTGAGCAGGGGCTCAGGCACCCAGGCAAGGGCAAGGCCATTGGTTCTGCAGGCCTCAAAGCACAGCTCAGGGGTCTTGAGCGCATCAGGGACAAACTCAAGGGCGCGACCGTCCACGCGCATGGCATAGGTGCACATCTCCTGGCTGAGCAGCTCCTCCGGCACATAGTGCAGGGCGCAGGAGTTCTGCAAAATGGCTGTGCGGCACACAGCTGCATCGCGCAGGTCTTCAGGAACATACTGCAACGCCAGGCCGTCATGGCGCAGGGCAAGCAGGCAGACCGGCCTTGAGCGCAGGCTCATGGGCACATACTGCAGGGCAAGACCAGTGGTGCGCAATGCCTTCTGGCAGAGGTACATGTCGCGCATGTCCTCAGGCACATACTGCAGGGCCATGCCGTTCTGGATGAGGGCAGCCCTGCAGACCTCCACAGTTCTGTCTGCCTCGTCCACAGAAGCGAGCTTCATGCCGTTTTCTTCCAGCATGGCAATGCGCCTGGCCACGGCTTTCTGTGCCTGCAGCTCGGCCTCATCAAGTTCTTTCTCGCCTGTCAGTTCCCTGGGATCAAAGCCCGGATCCGGCCTTTGTACTGCCACACCTGCCCCCTGTCTGTCTTGTCGGCGTGGCTGTGGAAGCCGGCCGGTCTGTTGTCGTGGGAAAAGTCTCTGGTCATGCCCTGCAGCAATGGCTGACATGCCTGCCTGCAGGGCTGTCCAAGATGCCGTGCTGCAGGGTGCAGGCTCCTAGTTGCAGCCGGCAATCCAGTGCATGCCGCCCTCGGAGCCGAGATAGTCAAAGCAGACCACCTGCCCTTCCTGCATGAGGGAAAGACAGGACTCCTCACTGGAGTCAAAGAAAAATTCGCCCATGTAGCCGCCCTGCACGTCATTGAACCAGACCTGGGTCACGTTCTCTCCCTGGGAGGAGAAGGTATTCACAGTGCCGCAGTAGCGGCCTGCAGCGTGCCTGTCCCTGGCAGGGCTTGTGCCGGCAGTCTCGCTCACCTCGTCATTGTCCGTGACAAAGCCCATGGCAGTGCCGAAGCGCAGCACCTCGGCTGCAGTCTGCTCGCTCACCCAGCCCTGGGCAACCATGTACTCGCACTTGCCGGCCTTGATGCCGTTGAGCACGGGAATCACATAGGGCAGGCCGCCTGAGTGGAGCAGCTGTCTGTACGCCTCTGTGTCTGCGCCCTGCAGCGCCTGGAGGATGCTGGCATTGTAGTCCAGCCCTGCCCTGGCAAAGGCCCTGGACCAGACACCGCTCATCTCTTCCATGGGAATGGTGCTCTTTCCTTCCATGTAGAGCGGGTCATTGAGCGCTGCCTGTGCCACTTCCTCATCCACTTCTGCCGGAATGGGCGAAAGCAGGTTCAGCACGGCCAGGGGCTGCGCAGCCGGAGCCTGGGCTGCACGTGCGCCTGATGCCATGCCGGCCCAGCAGGCAAGCAGCAGAGCCACACAAACAAGGGTACGAAGAGGAGCGTACATGAAAAAAAGTTCCCGGGACAAATGATCAGGACGTCAGAGGCTTCAGGACGTCAGAGGCTCAGTGCGTCAGAGGCTTCGGTACGCCAGAGACGACAGGGACGAGAGCTGAGACTGCACCAGTGGCGACATCAGAGACAGCATCAGTGCCAGTGTCAGTGTCAGAGCTGCCCTCGGAGACGACAAGGGCACAAGCACAGGTCTGACCTACAAAAGAGGCCCTGCCTTGTCAAGCAAGCCCCGGCTGTTGCGTACTGCAAAGGCACTGTACAAGAGCTGTCAGACACTGCATCGCGCACATTTGAGCACATGTATTTTCACCATGCTCCATGCCAGTCTGCTGCATCAGTCTGCTTCATACAGTGCACTGCATTCTCTATCTGCACACGCCATACTGCGCATGTTCCCCATATCCCGGCAACAAGCATGTTGCAACTGCTCAAGGCTGACAAGGACACAGGCAGGCTCAGACACACGACAGACACTTGTCCATTTGCAGCGACTGCCATGCCAGAGCCTGTGCCCTGGTGCCCGGGCAGCAGGGCTGCCTTTCAGGGACACGGGGACCGGGGGAGTATGGGGCCATGGGATGTGAGACCATGGGCGCAGGAACGCCATGGGAGCAGCAGCCTGTGAGAGGCCTGGTGCAGAGGAGCAGGTGCAGATGGCTGACAGCACAGATCAAAAAAGGGTCCGATATACATCGAACCCTGTCTGAAGTTGACGTGCCTGTCTTTGTCCTGACGCCTGTTGTCCTTTTGGCCGGACGTCACTTTTTTTCGAAGTTTTCCGAAGTGTTTCGAAGTGTTTCGAAGACTAGGCGTGTTTCACGCGGTCGTGTTCCTCAGCACGCTTTGCATTGTTGAAGCGATCGAGGGTACCCACAAGATAGCCTGTGATACGACGGATACGCTCGAACTTGACCCCTGCACCGATGCGACGTGCATCCTGTGCGACTGCAGACACTGAAGATTTGCTGCTGTCCATCAACATAGAAGTAAAGCTCCTCACTATTTCAAAAACAAAAATGAAATTTCCCATGTAAAAAGTTCTGGAAAAGTACATTTTTGTTTGTATTGAATACGGAAAGCCCGCACATACTTGCAAGGCCGGGGACACTCCCCTGTGAAGAACTGAACGCGTCCATCAGGTCTGGACATTGTGCGTTGTTCTCCTCAACCTCACGGAATCCGATAATATCGTAATCCGACCGTCTGTCAACTTGCCCCCCGGCAAATCAGAGATTGCTTCAGGGAGAAAAAGTTCTCTCTTTCTGGCCTGCTGCAGCCCTGTCACACAATGGCCCGGGATCTGCATGTGACACAGACGACCCTGCGCAGACTGGTGAAAACAGGCCCGATTTGGCAGGTCTGAAAAATTTTTTGCCCTGGGGCAAACTTTTTTCAGAACTGTGACAGTCAGGTTGCAGCACCCCCTCTGACTGGTTGCACAGGCAATCCCAACCCTTTGAAATGACGGCAATGAGGCATTTTTGCAACAAGACCAGTTTGCCCGGAAGACCATGGCTGCCAGGGGAGCAATGGGTGTCCGGGTGACCAGAAATTGTGCACCTGACCAGAAAATAGGCAGCCTGGCCTAAACGTCCGGGGCTGTGTGCCGATATGCAGATGGAGGATGTGGAGGCCAGGTCTGTCGCCCATGTCCCCCCGTATCCCTCATGCCCTGCAGGCAGCAGACAGCCTTGCCTTCGCCTGCGGCCCCGGCGGCACATGGCAGCAGACGGCCAATGGCAGCAGGCGACACGCGGCAAAACAATAGTTGGCATGCCTTTTGCATGCATCGTGTTTTGTTCCCTGGCGACGGAATCAGCACAGGGAGCGTTTGTTTTTCCTCTTCACAGCAAAGGAGCGAGTTGTGACCGATACAGCAGAGAACAGAAGCAGCCAGGGCTCAGAGCAGACCTTTCTGGAAAGGCTGCGCACTGCCCTTTCTTCTGTCCGTGAGGACGAAGATCAGGGCGGCCTCTTCCAGATTCTCTGGATTGCACTGCTTGTCCTTGCACTCTTCTTCATGAGCATACGCTTTGCAGATGCCAGGGAGCCTGCTCCCAAAGCACCTGCAAAAGTTCTGATTTCCTTCTCAGGCGCAAGCCTCGTTGTGGAGGAGACTGTCCCTGTGCAGGATGGCAGGGCCAGCATCCTCCTGCCCGGCACTGCCACGGACCTGGTCATTCGTGCCAGGGAAGCCAGGGTGGCGGACAGGCATGAAATCACCCTGCCCGCAGCCGCAGGCGGCGCCCAGAGCGCGGTTGTCCGGAAGGCTTTTGAGGAGCGCACTGCCCTTGCCGGCAGGCAGCTCTTCCTGGAGCAGATGATCGCGGCAGCCAGGCTGCCCCAGGCTGCCTTAAGCAGCACAACGGGCAGCGTGGCCGGCAGCATGTCTGAAGAAAAACTGCAGGCCATGTGCCTTGAGCTTGCCAGAACAAAGGCCAGGATTGCCGAGCTTGATGCCGGGGCAAAGCTCATTCCCGCAGAAGCCCCGGGGAAAGGACAGACCACCTGGAAGCTTGTGCAGCTGCGCTTTGCAGAAGCAAAAGACCTTGCCAGTGTGACGCTCAGCTATACCTACAGGCTGCCTGATGTGCGCTGGCAGCCCCTGTACTTTGCAGACGTGACCCCTGGTGACAATGCCCGCGGAGCCATTCACATGCGCCTTGAGGCCGAGATCACCCAGCCCGCAGGCTTTGACTGGCCTGACGCAGAGCTTGTGCTGGTGGCCCAGGGTGCTGACCTTGCCACCCTGCCGCCGCTGCATCCCTGGATCATAGGCGATGCACCTGCGCTTGTGCGCAAGGGCGCAAACAGCGCCATGCATGCCAGGATGGCAGCTGCCCCCATGACCCTTGAGGCAGGCCCGGCCTTTGGCATGGACAATGCCGTGGCAGACCTTGACCCTGCAGCCAGCAATGTCCAGTGGACACCCCTGCTCAAAGGCCTTTCCCAGGGCACCAGCAGACTGCTTCTGGCTGAGCGCACCTGGGATGAGCGCCTGGTGTGGATGGCACGCCCCCAGAGCCGTGACAACGCCGTCTATCTCTGTGCCGAGCATGTGCTCGAAGGGCAGGAAAAGGCCTGGCCCCAGGGCAGCATGGTGCTGAGCGTGGACGGCAGCGTGGCTGCCAGAGGGCACTTTGCCAGGACCGACGGCAAGCTGCTGCTCTCCTTTGGCAGGGATGCCAGAGTGCACCTTGAGTCAAAAGCCGAGCCCAGACGCACAGGCAGGGAAGGCTTCATCAGCCAGAAGAAGGTCTGGGACTGGGAATGGCAGTACAGCGTGCACAACGAGCGTCCGCACACGGTCTTTGTACGTGTGGAATGCCCGCTGCCCCAGACTGTCGCAGAGGACTTCGAGGTCAGCATCAGCAGCACTCCAAAGGCCGGCCGCGATGACAAGACCCTGTACTGGGAGTTTGAAATTGCCCCTGACAAGAGCCGTGAGCTGACGCACAGCGTGCGGGTCACAGGGCCTGAGAAGACAACAATCACGCCCCTGGCCCCGTAGCTCTGCCAGGATCCTCCGTACAGGCTCTGCTGTACAGGCCTCCGGAGCTCCGGCGCTCTGCAACACCCGGCCAGTGGCTGCAAAGCCTCTGCAAAATCCCTTCCGGGTCCCATCGTCAGGGCCCGTCACCCCCTCCGCTTGTAACGCCCGCAGCAAAGATCTCCTGCGCCTGCCTTGACAGCCTGCCTGGCTTGTTTGGGCAGGCGCGCCTGTCTTTGCCAGCCCCTGCCCCGCCGAGCCAGGCAAGGTGCTCGCAGCGCCTCACAAGCCCTGTCACAGCCCGTTCTGCAGGCCACAGCCGGGAGGACATGCCAGGACATACCAGGCCCCGGAAAAGGCATCTGCCCTGCCGGCAGGCACTGACAAGACAGCAGTTGCAGGGCAGCACCTGGTGCGCTCAGCGTTTGCGTGCGGGGAGCTGGCGGCCCCTGCGTCCGGACACAGGGACACTGCCTCTGACTGCCCGGGTGCGCCGCAGGGGCACCCTGCCGCCTGCAGGAGAGCTCTGCCTGTGGATGAGAGGCCTGGTCATGGACTTGGGGTTCTTGTCTGCCAGGGTGCTGGTCAGGCCGTGGTCAGGAAGCTTCTCGAAGTTGTTCATGCCCCAGACCAGGATCAGCACGTAGATACCGGCAAAACAGGCGATGCAGGTATCATAGGGGGCTGCAGCAGACAGAGAAAGGCGCATGAGCAGGGTGGCAATGACGTAGCCTGAGTTGCGGAACACGGCGTGGAAACAGGGCATGTAGCGCTGGGCAATGAGCACCAGGGCAATGTCTGCGAAAATGAGCACCGTGTAGACTGTGCCGAAGAAGTTGGGGTCAATGCCTGTCTGGGTGTAGACCCACACGTCGCGAATGCCCAGGCCCACGTAGACGCAGAGCAAAAAGAGCGCCAGAAGCTTCTTGGAGACGGCATAGTGCGCGCGCAGGTGCGCATCGGCAATGAAGTGGCCATGGGGCGAGATGTGCAGAAAGATGCGCAGGGCTATGAAGATGAACAGGGCACCCAGCGCATAGGCGCCGATGTTGACAATGAACTCCCAGTGCCTGGCAACCACAATGGGCTCTTCCAGATGCCCCAGCTCCTTGAAGGCATTGCGCAGCAGAATGAGGGCCAGGATCTCGAACTGCTTGCCCACGGAGCGCGAGAAGGAGGACGAGATACTGAAGATGAGGCTGGCAAGCTCCACAATGAGGATGACAGTGAAGGCAAGGTGAATGGCCCAGATGTGCTTGTCCGGCACCAGGGCTGCAAAGGGCTCTGGCACGAGCCCCACGCGTTTGGCCTCAATGGAGAGCAGACCGAGGAAGTAGATGATGAGGGTGAGGCTTGCCACCCGCTGCATGGTTGCCCTGCTTTCCCACCATTCCTCAAGATGGTCGTAGACCCTGGTCAGGCTGAGCAGAAATCCTGATGCTGCCATAAGATGAGTATCCTGCTGCATGCTGTTGGTGCATGTTTGTCTGTGTTGTCCTGCCCTGGGGCAGGAAGTGTTGTGTCCCATACCCTGCAGCCCGTTTCTGCAGAAAAAGTCGTCAGTCAGAAGATACCTCAGAAAGATGCCTCAGAAAGATGCGTCAGAATGGGCCCTCAGAAAGAGACTCTCAGAAAGGGCCCTCGGAAAGACGCTTCAGCAAGACGCTTTCAGAAAGGCCTTCAGACTGGGCCTTCAGGGGCCTTCAGGGAAGCATGTCGTCCTCAGCCTCAGGCATGCCCTGGCCATCGCTGGAGCCTGCGGGAGAGCCCCCTGCGCTGCCTGCCGTGTCCATGTCACTGGCCACATCCAGACCCAGGGACTTCCAGAAGGAGAGGATCTGACTGTGTCGCAGGCGCATGCCATTGCGGGTGACAGGGTAGCGCATGTCCTTGATTTCATTGCCGGCAATGTAGAGCACATTGTCCAGGAAGAGCATGGGGATCCTGATGCGGGCATTGTCGCGGACAAGCGTGCCCTCGAAATTGACCACAATGGTGCACAGCTGGCTGGCCTTCGTGTTCAGCACATCGAACCTGGCAAGCTTCCAGCTGGTGCGCACAAAGCGGCTTTCCAGAAAGTCCCGCAGGGTACTGGTCTCCCCGTCCGCTCCAGGCAGCTGAAAGTGCTGACAGTACTGCACAAAGAGCTGCTCATAGAGGGCCTTGTGCTCCTCGTAGTGGCGGGTGACAGGCTCTGTGCTCATGCCGTGCAGGGTGAGCAGGCGAATGAAGTCCAGAAAGCTTGCCAGCTCAAACCTGTAGTCCTCGCCCCAGACAGACTCATTCCAGGTGTAGATCCACAATGCCCAGGCGATTTCCAGGGCATTGACGCCGCTGGAGAGGGTCTGGCTGATGTCTGCGCCCTGGCGGATGAGATAGGCGGCAACTTCGGTATTGCCGGTCACTGCCGCAAGGTGCAGAAGGCCGATATTGCCAAGGCCCCTCGTGTCCGGCAATGGCCCCAGAAGATGCTCCGGCCCGTGCAGGTGGCGCAGTATCTGTCTGTTGACCTCGGGGCTGAAGTCCGACGCCGCAAAGGTGGAGCGCACGCCGTAGGGGCCCTTCTGCAGCAGAAGCTGGAGGGGGTAGCTTGTTCTGTAGCCTTCCCGGCTGCGGTACTGGGCAGCCTCTGCCAGAAGGTCGGGTGTGACCCTGTAGCCGGACTCAAGGAAGAGCAGCAGCACTGCCTCCTTGTCAAAGAACCTGGCCAGGGCAGCACTCCTGCGCCTGTTGTGCAGCACGTCGTCATCGACAAGCAGGGCGCCCTTGCGCAGAAGCGTGCGTATGGTGCGCAGGCCGGCCTGCCCACCATCCTTGTCCTGCTCTGGCCTGTACATCTGTACGGCATAGTCGAGCATGCGCGAAACACAGGTGCTGCGCGAGGCATCGGAAAAGGCCACGCACTGATTGACGTCAGCGCCTAAGGCTATGGCCAGGGCCGCCTTGTCCGCATCGGACTGGGTGATGGCGTAGAACAGGTCCCTGGAGGCAGCATTGACCTGTTCCTGGCGCTCTGCCTGCTCAAGGCGTATGGCAGCCTCTTCCCAGGTTTCCTCCCCGGCGTCTGCCCCTGTGGCTGGCCTTGCGACTGCCCTTGTGACTGTGCTGGCGTCTGCCCTCAAGGCAGCGCAGGGATGTGCCCAGGGTTGTGCCCGGACAGACGTCAGCGCACAGCCGGCAAGCTGGACTGCGGCCAGCATCAGCAGCCAGACAAGCACATGCCAGCCGGATATCCCCGGCCAGCCTGTTCTCCTCTGCCCTGTTCCCCGCCCGGCCACAGGGTGCAGCAGAGCCCCGGCGCGAGGACGGCCTCGCCCGGCTGTGTGCTGCGCCATGGCTGCGTGCTGCGCCATGGCTGTGTGCTGCCGCATGGGCAGGAAGGAAAAGTCAGATGTGTCCAGCATGGAAGGTGCCCGGTGCAGGGGCTGCAGGCTGTGTCCGCTCTGCCGGCCCTGTCTGTTGTGTCAGGCTGTGACCCTAAACCTGTCACACATGAGATTCAAGGCCTTTCTGGCAGGCTGCCCCTGCACCCCGCCCCGGTCTGCTCTGACTGGCCGGTCCTGCCCGGTCTGCTCTGCCCAGTCTGATCTCTCTGGCGAGGCCTGCTCTCTCTGGCCAGGCCTGGCACAGGGGCTGCCGGCAGCGGGGCTGGCCCCCTGGCTGGCTCCCTGGCTGGCCCTGAGACGTCCCCTGAGACCTGCCCAGGACTGGCCCAGACGTACTCTGAGACTGGCCCGGACTGGCTCTGTGCCTGTCTTTGCGACTGGCTCTGGCCCTGTGTCCGGCTTGCTAAACACCCGTCTTACGTGTATGAATCCCGCATTCCCTGGCATGTTCTGACCTGGTGCAGGATGGACGGTGACTTTGAAGCGCAGGGCCTGGAGCGCAGAGTGTGCAACTCTGTCGCCCGGCGTGGAAGCTGCAACCTGTTGCAATACCTCTCAGAACTGTCCCTGCCGGGGACCCCTGGTGCAGGCCCCTTTGTGTCTATACCGCGGCACAACATGGTTTTGCACTCT
>CASEWR010000023.1 GCA_949291675.1 uncultured Desulfovibrio sp.
TCCAGAATGCCCGAATCCGTGTGCACGGCCGCAAGCCACAGGCATTCTTCCGTGAGCTCAGCGCCCTCGTTGATGGCTGCCTGTATTTCCCTGCTGCTGGATCTGCGTATGGCCTCGTGCAGCCATCTTGTGGCATCTGTCACGATCTGTACGCTGTCTGTGCCCCTGTTTTCTGTTGGCTGTTGCGTCTTCACCTCTTCAAAGGGCAGATCCGCATCCCTTGGGCCAGCCGCAAAGCTTCCGTCCGCAGCAAAAGTGCACTGCAGGGAAGAGAGCAAGAAAAGAAGAGACAAAAGTGGCAGAAGATATGCTTTCGGTATGGACATGTGCCTTCCTGTTGTTTGCGATGGATACATTTTTCATAGCGCAGATACAGGGCAAGGAAAAGGGAAATGCCTTGATCCTGCCCGGATTGCCCCAATAGTGCGAAGGTGAGGCCCCTTGTCCCATATTTCATGCAAGAGTCGGGCCATGGCAATTTGTTGCATAATGTCCTTCCCTGTGCTCTAATGGGCCAGCAAAATTTTCGGGGCCAAGGCCCCAACCCGCTTTGGATGAGGGGAGAGTTATGCAGTATATCAAAGCACTGGCTATGGTGGTGTTCTTCTTCCTGGCCATGGTGTTCCTGTGCCAGAACCAGGTGCCGCTTTCCAAGGACGTTGCCCTGCAGCTGAATCTCATGCTCGTGCCGTCCACTTCCACCGTGACCCTGCCGTTTTACTTTGTTGTCATCGCGGCCTTTTTGCTTGGCATCGTGTGCTGTTTCCTGCTCCTCATGTGGGACAGGGTCCGCATGAGTGCCAGGGCAGTGCGCGCGCAGTGGCGTGTACGCTCCATGCAGAGCGAACAGCTGCAGATGATCAGTCAGCTCCGTCAGCTTGCCCACTCGCCAGTGGAAGAGCGCCCGGCACTGCTTGAGAAATTCAGGTCCGGCTACGAGGCCCGCAAGAAGGCCTTCGAGGAAGAGCGCAAGAAGAAGAAGGAGCTGGACATCAAGCAGCTGACCATTGATGCAACAGCCAGCCCCACGCCCACAACAAATGCCTAGGGACAATACCCGGGAACTGAAAAAATTCTTGCAAGCTTTTGCAATTTGACACAAGAAGGCCTGAGAAATCGGGCCTTTTCTTTCCTGTACGAAAAACAGCCTCTCCGGCAAAATCCTGCAAGGCTTGTTGCCGGCAACCTCCAAGCTCTCCATATAACTATGAAGGCAACCAACACTCCTCCCACCCATGTCGTTCTCTTCGTGCTTTTCATGGTCTACATCTCCTGGGGCACGGTCTATCTTGGCAACAAGCTGAGCCTGGAAGTGGCAGGCCCCTTTGTTGTCTGCGGCGTGCGCAACATTCTGGCAGGCATGCTCATGCTGGCCTGTGCCAGACTGAGCAGAGGCTCCTGGCGCAGGATTTCGCCCAGAGACTGGGGCATGCACTCCCTGTTGGCTGTTTTGCTTGTGGTGGCCTCGGGTGGTCTGCTTGTTCTCGGCCAGACCATGGTCACCTCTGTAGCCACGGCTGTCATCATGAGCTCGACGCCCATCTTCATGCTTATTGGTGCCTTTCTCTTTGCAGGAGAAAAGCCCCCGAACCTTCCGCAGTGCATAGGCATGATCACGGGCGCCTGCGGCGTCATCTTTCTGTCCTGGCATGAGCAGAGCAGCGGAAGTGCCAGCATCTGGGGTGTGATCTCCCTTCTGGGCGCTGTCCTTGGCTGGGTTTCCGGCTCCCTCATCATGAAGAAGGTCCCGGTCACAAGGGAGCTGTCCATGCTGCAAAGCACTGGCCTCATCCTCTTTTTGGGCGGCGTTGAAAGCTTTCTTCTGGGACTTCTTCTGGGCGAGGCATCAACCTTCCATCCGGAAAACATCAACGCTGCCAATGCGGCAGCCTTTGCCTGGATGGTTGTGGGGGGCTCCTTCATTGCCTACTGGAGTTACTTGTGGCTCTTGGCCCACGTCGCGGTCTCCCTGGCAGTCTCCTACGAATATGTTGTGCCAGTCATAGGCATCTTCCTTGGCTGGGCCCTGGCAGGCGAGACAGTTACCACGAGCACCATTGCTGCCTGCTGCGTGACCATTGGCTCTGTCTTCCTTGTTGTGCGGCACAGGCACAGCTTCAGGGCCTACGTCCGCCACTATTTTGTGCGCAGGGCAAGCTCTGCTGCAAAAGGCAGGGGCCAGGCCTAGAGTACGAACAAAGAGCGCTTCCTGCGGCAAGGGTCCAGTGTCCGAAAATGAAAGCCCTGTCTTCCTCAAGGGGAAGGCAGGGCTTTCATACAGTGTGCATGTGTGAGTATTTGCCCGATCAGAGGCCAAGCTTTTCACATGTTTTTCTGAAGGGCAGAACAACTGCGAGATCGCGGCTTTTGTCCTTCCTGGCAAACTCCGCCTCGCAGGAGGGGCAGAGCCATTTGTCCCTGTCCTTTTCGAGCAGAATGAGGCTTTTGTCTGCAGCGTGGCACATGGGGCAGAAGGGGCCGCACTGGCCCTTGTCCGTGTCCAGCATGAGCAGATTGTCCTGCATGCGCAGCCTGTGCTCCGGGTTGGTTCCAAGCAAATGCTCCAGAGTCTGCACGCGCAGCCCCAGGTGGCGGTTTTCCTCCATGAGGGTAAAATAGCCGGCCTGCAGAGCCAGCAAAAGATCCCTGGCCTGGTCTGTTTGTCCGCTTTTGAGCAGATCCTTGAGTTCTGTGAAGGCAGCATTGGAAATCATGGTGACGCGCTCGTTTATTCGTGTGAGTACATGTGGTGAGGAGAAAAGTGCAAAGACAGTTACAGTGACTGCCTTCTCAAACT
>CASEWR010000024.1 GCA_949291675.1 uncultured Desulfovibrio sp.
GACAGTTCTCGGCTCCATCCCCATGGGAGATGCCCTGAAAAACTTCGCCATTCCGCCTGTCTTCTTCTGCTTTGCCATGTTCTGCATCGTGGTGGCCTTCCAGAATTCAGGCCTCACCAGGCGCATTGTGCTGTGGACAAGTGTCAAGCGACAATTGAAAGATATCACTAAACGACAGTGAAAACGATCACTGGGTTACCCCTTGCCATGGTCTCCTCCTCCTTCCCTCTCCCCCTCCCTCCCTGCCCCCGGGGGCAGGGCGGGAGGGGGAGAGGGAAAACGCGCTCGGCCGCTTCTCTCATTTTGCTCTGTAACGCCTCTCCAGAGGCTTTCAGGCCTCTCTCAGTACAGAGTTGAGCAAGTCTGTCCACCATGAGCTGTACGAGGCATTCAACCTGCCTGCCACTATTGAGCCTGTAGCCCTCTTCCCTATTGACCACATTGCCGAAGACTGCACGCCTGCCAAAAAGCACAGTGAGCGCAAGGCCGCTGCAGAGCTCACTGTGTGGGAAACCTTCTAAGCAGGACTCAGAAGCCCCTGGTCCATGTACGCCTCCTGCAGGCAAAGCCTGCTGCTGCTTTCAGTCAGTGACCTCTGGCGCACACACTGTGTACTTCGCAGTTTTTTCTTGCCAGCTGTCGAAGAGAAGACGATGGTACCAGACAAGGAATCGCCGCTCCTACCCTCGCCGAAACAGCTCCAGGTGGAGGAAGAAGAGGGTAGTAGTTGTGGGAAGATCGAGACAGCGCAGGTGCCTTGCAGTTCGCATGGGAGCAAGGACTGTTAGGAACTGCCGTTAAACAAATGTCTATTTTGTCGCCATGAAACTAGTCATTGCAACATGTTTGGCGAGAAAAAAGTCGATAGTTATTTTTCGGTAGTTCCTTAGTGGAACCTTGTTCTTGATGGCAGCCTGACGACACACTAACTGTCGCCCCATCTCCACCGGCAGATTCCTTAACACCAGGAATGCGGACAAATCTCCCTCCGGGTTTGTAGCAACTGAACGGACAACAAAAAGACATTTTTGAGTTTGATGCAACTAAAAACCGTCTCTGGTTGCAACAAGATTGAGAACGCGGGGGACCTGTCAGTTTGAATGTCGTCCGAGTTTGTGACAACTGAACGGACAACAAAAGGACATTTTTGAGTTTGATGCAACTAAAAACCGTCTCTGGTTGCAACAAAATTGAGAGCGCGGGGGACCTGTCAGTTCGAATGTCGTCCGGGTTTGTAGCAACTGAACGGACAACAAAAGAACATTTTTGAGTTTGATGCAACTAAAAACCGTCTCTGGTTGCAACAAGATTGAGAGCGCGGGGGACCTGTCAGTTTGAATGTCGTCCGGGTTTGTGACAACTGAACGGACAACAAAAGAACATTTTTGAGTTTGATGCAACTAAAACCCGTCTCTGGTTGCAACAAAATTGAGAGCGCGGGGGGCCTGTCAGTTCGAATGTCGTCCGGTTTTGTGACAACTGAACGGACAACAAAAGAACATTTTTGAGTTTGATGCAACTAAAACCCGTCTCTGGTTGCAACAAAATTGAGAGCGCGGGGGGCCTGTCAGTTCGAATGTCGTCCGGGTTTGTGACAACTGAACGGACAACAAAAGAACATTTTTGAGTTTGACGCAACTAAAACCCGTCTCTGGTTGCAACAAGATTGAGAGCGTGGGGTACCTGTCAGCTTGAATGTCGTCCGGGTTTGTAGCAACTGAACGGACAACAAAAGGTCATTTTTGAGTTTGATGCAACTAAAACCCGTCTCTGGTTGCAACAAGATTGAGAGCGCGGGGGACCTGTCAGTTTGAATGTCGTCTAGGTAGTATGCCTGGATGTCGTTTGACACTTTACTGTGCAGGCAAAAGCCGTGCCCAAAAACGCTGTTTCACATGCTGTTTCCTGGAGAATTTCATGCAGAGACCGTGCCTGCAGGGAAACTTCTTCCCCAAAAAGTGGTTGAATGTTTCGCCGGAAACATCATCCCGTCCTCCCCACCATGTACCACGCCACGCCCTGCCCCGCCACGCCCTGCCATGCCATGCCACGCCTCGCCCTGATCCACGTATTGATCCACGCATTGATCTACGCATGATCCACGTATGATCTGTGCCACGATGTCTGCAGTGCACTGTGTTGCGTACGTTTCAGTAGTGCGTTCGAGTGTCAGTCTGCCAGAGGCCAGGGGAGAGCGGCCTTCCGGCTGACAATGTCTGTTCATTCATGCGCGCAGTGAGGGCTCAGGCATGACCTCAGGCTGCGCAGGCCTGTTCTGTCCGAACAGTCCGTACTGTCCAGGGCTGTGCCCTGTGCCATGATCGTCCGCCATGGCGCGTTGCTGCCGCTGTGCCCACTGGCTGACCCGTGTCTGCTGAGCTGCAGACAAGGTCTGTGCTGCGGGGCGTACGCCCTCGTGCGCCTGTGCCACGGCCTGCACGGCAGCCTGGCCTGTGATCTGCTCGCGTATGCCTGCTGCAGCCTGTTCGGCACGCTGCAGGTTGCGGGCCAGCATCTCCAGGCACAGGGAGCGTACTGCAGCTCCTGCCTGTCTGGCCTGGGCCACAAGACTGCAGGCACTGGCATACATGGCCCTGTGCAGGCTGGTTTTGGGCAGCCCGGCTGACGAGGCAGTGTCTGCAAAAGCCTGCACCCGGGCACTGGTTTCAGTGCTTGCGGCAGTACTGCCATATGCTGCAGTCTGCCAGCTGCGCATGTCTTCTCCCACCCCCGGGACGCTGTGCAGCTGCCCGGGCAGGTGGATGACAGAGCTTCTGCCCCCGAAGCCCTGCAGGGTGAGTACAGGCGTGCGTGGCAGCTGCTGCGTTTCAGCCTGTCCGGCCTGCAGCTCCTGCATGTCTGCCACACCAGGGACAGCATTGGTGGGGCGTGTCCAGTCACGTATCCGGTCGCGTATCTGGTCGCTGGACTGTGCTGCAAAGGGCTGTCCGGACGGCTGTCTGCGCGACACATTGTGCTCAGGCTGGCTGAAGAAGGGGCTTGCTGTGTACAGGGAGTGCATACTGTGTCCTTTGCTGCTGTCTGTTGCTGCCTGTTGCTGTCTGCTGCGCCTGCTGCTGTCTGCTGCTGTCCGGGGGGACAGCGGGGACAGTGTCATGCAGGCCATGCTGGGAAAAGGCTCAGAAGGTGGTGGATGCCGGGGTGCAGAGCCGACGGAGAGATGACAAGCTCTGCACCCCGATCGCGTCTGGAGTGTACGTTTCACATTTCACGTTTCACATGCACGTTTCGCATTTCGCCTGGTACGCAGCGCCCTGAACCCTGTACACCCCTTGGGTTCCCTGAGCGCCTTGCACCATTTGATTCACCTGCTCCCCTCTGAACTGCTCGTCTGCTCTTTCCCGCCGGCCTGTCCAGTCAGGATGTCCGCCAGGGATGTCCGCCGGGATGTCTGCCGGAGATGTCCGTTGGGGATGCCCGCTGGGATATCCGTTGGGAATGTCTCGTCTGTTTCGCCCGGTTTGTCTGATTTGTCTGCTGTGGCTGAGCCTTGCGTTCTCAGTCCTGCGTTCTCAGCCCTGCAGTGCGGCCCGTGCTCTGCGCAGCAGGTAGGCGATTTCCTCAAGTTCCGTCCTGTTGCAGCCACGGGCTGCACGGCGCAAAATCTCGCCCTCGCAGTAGCTCAGCGCATCTGCCTGGGTCTCGATAAGGTCCATGATGCTGTCATTGAAGGCATCCTGAACAGGCAGGCTGGCAGGACGTGTGTCTGCAGAGAGCAGGGCGCGTTCCAGCACGTACCAGGCCTCATCAAGGCGGGCTGTGGTGTTGAGGCCGCAGCAGGCCAGGCGGATGAGCTGGGCCTGGTGATAGGTGAAGCGTCCCTCTGCACTCTCCAGGAAGGTCATGACGGCATCCAGCAGTCTGGCCTGCACTGCGTCATCATGCTGGTCGCTGTACTGTCCGTCATACTGTCCGTCATGCTGCCCGTCATGCTGCCCGACATGCTGCCCGACATGCTGGCTGGCAGACTGGCTGTCAGACTGACTCTCAGGCTGCGTCTCGTACTGCGCAGCGTACTGAGGAGCCGGGCGGGCGTCTTCAGTCAGGGGAGCTTCCCCGAAGCCTTCTTGTGCGGGCATGGCGGACATGCGCTCGTCAGGCATGGTCTGCATGGTCTTGTTCCTGCTGGTGGTCGTGCTGCCGTTCATGGTACTACTCCTGCCGGTGTTCCTGCTGCTGTTCATACTGCTGTTTCTGACACTGTTTCTGCTCTGTCTGGCTGTCGTCTCCTGCATGTTCTGCATGGTGTGTGTCATCGGGGTTCCCAGCGTTTCTGTCGCCATTCCTGCCATAGCTCCTGCCATAGTTCCTGTCATACTGCGTGCCATGGAGTTCTCCTTCATTGTCTGTTGTCCGTCTGCAGTCCCGTTGCAGTCCGCCTGCAGTCCGGTTGCTGTCCGCGTTCTGTCCGCTTGTTCGTCTTCTGCCTGGGGCTAGAGGCTGCCCAGTTCCCGGTGCTGCCAGGTACTGGTTCTGCCTGCTGCAGGCCGGCTGTGCTGTCTGCCAGGCTGTTTCCAGCTGTTCAGGCAGTGCACAGCGTCCAGGCTGTCCAGTGTGTTCCTGATGTTCTGCTGCGTCTTCGGGGCTGCATGTGGTCTGGCCTTGTTCAGGCGTACCCTGGCCTGGTCTTCGCTGATGGGCAGAGGCAGGCTCAGGCCGGACTGCACTGCCAGGGCCTTGTCTGCATAGAGGCTCCAGGCGGAGTTGGGTGCTGCATGGCCCATGAGGGCTGAGACAAGGTTTGTGTCCAGATGCAGGGCCCTGATGATGCGCTTGGCTTCTGCCGCAAAGAGATGGCGCATGGTGTAGCCGTGTATGTAGTAGCCTGTGCCGTTGACAATGCGTATGCCCCTGCCCTGGACCTTGTGCAGCAGCCTGGCACAGCGTTTGTACAGCGAGCTGCATGCTTCCTCCTCATTGCCGCAGATCTCCTGCAGTCGCTGCAACAACCGCTCAATGCACTCCAGGCGCTTGCGACAGCCGGGACCAGAGTAGCACAGATGCCGTACCTGACCGTTGCCGGCCATGGTGGTTGTGGCATGCTTTTCGTTGAGAACGCTCAAAATGCCGCCATCCGGTGTCTTGTGCAGTTTGGCTGTGCAGAGCTCGCCCGGGCGCAGCCCGCTGGCCAGCAGGGCCTGCAGCCACATGGTGGTCAGGGCTGCGTCTGCCGAGCCCTCGGCTTCGAGCAGGGCAAAGACTGTGGCAAGCTCCCTGTCAGTCGGGTCATAGAGCCGCCTGGAACGGGGAGTCGCCTGCTCTGCGTCATCATCGGCATCGCTGTCTGCCACGCTGTCGTCCTCTGCAGCACTGCCCTCTGCGCTGCCTGCCTCACCCTGCACAACTGCCGGCTGGTCAGCCTGCGCAGCTGTCAGATCAGGTACAGGGCCGGGTACAGGAAGTCTTGCAGGGCATACGGGCCAGCGTGTCCCGGCCGTGTCAGCCTGTGTCTGGGGCAGGGCAAGGCCTGCCAGAAACCAGTGCAGGGCACGGCGGCAAAGCTCACGTCTGCTCTGGCTGAGCTCTTCCCTGGCACAGTAGCCGGCAAACCAGGTCTCAAGATGTGCCATATCCTGCGGGGTGAGCGCTTCTTCCGGGGCAGGATTGCCTGGATAGAGGGGCCCGGCATACTCCCTGAGCAGCTGCTGCACGCAGCGGGCGTACTGCACAATGGTGTCCGGGCTCAGGTTGCGTGTGCCAGGAAGCCTTGTGCCGGCAAGGGGACTGTGCTGCTGCAAAGCCTGCCAGCGCGAGCGCTGTGTGCCCTGGTGTCCTTCGACTGCGGCCAGGGGGCTGTTGTTCAGGGCCTGTGCCGTGGGTGCTGCGACTGGAAGGGCACTGGCATCAGCCGCAGCAGACGGGGCCGCAAAGAAGTGCGATTTGTGTCCTGCAGCCTTGCTTTGCAAGGTGTGCGTTGCAACGACTGCAGTGGACGCTGCCCCGGACGTTGTCTTTGACGTTGTCTTTGGCGCTTCCTTTGCCGCTGTGCCTGACGCTGCGGTGGACATTGTTGCGAACATTGTGTTGCCGGCATGGTCTGTATGGTGCTGGTCTTGTGCATGGGGTCTCTTGCTCCTTGTGTTTGCAGCAGGGTAGGATGCAGGCATCTGCTTTCTCCATTCCTGTTGAACGTCAGTGTGCACTTGTGTTTTGGTGTGCTGCCCTGTGTCATATTGTCCTGAGTCATGGTGCCGTGTCGCACGCTGCCCAGTCTCATTGTGTCCCGGCTCATTGTGCCAGGCCTCATTGTGCCCGGTTCCATTGTGTCCGGGTTCACGCTGTCAGGTTTCATGCTGCCCGGTGCTATGCTGTCGGGTAGTATGTTGTTTCCCCGGGCAGGGGCACAGTATCTGGCCGTAGTGCAGGCCATTTCGTGTGCCTGCAGCCCTGCACCGGCATGTGCTGCGTGCTCCCGGGGGCTTGTGCCAGGTGTGCAGGGTTTGTGTAAAAATGAGATGTTGATTTTTTGTGTTTAGCACTGGCTGGTGATTTTTGTCAAGTCCTGCGTGTTTCCGGCATGGGAGCTGAGCTGCCGGCACAGGCCTGAACAGGTCAGAACTGGTCAGGGGCCGGCCACAAGTCGCCTGTGCTGTGCTGATCTGCTGTGCTGCCATGCAGCCTGTGCGCCCCTGCCGGCTGCTTCCTCCTGAAAGGGGCATTGTCAATGGGGTCTCATCAATGGGTCATC